>DCGK01000121.1:1396-8253 GCA_002315235.1 Ruminococcus sp. UBA1780 | reverse complement strand
TGTTAAAAGCAGAGCTTTGAAAAAAACAGCACATCAAAGGTACGTTCTGACGTAGTCCTGATGTGCTGTTTTCATTGTATAAGGTACTTTTCAGCTTTCTTTTTTATTGTTTTCTAAGGACAATTACTGTAATTCCGTTGTTAAGACCAACGAGTTTACGTTCTATCCGCGGGTGTTTCAGTTCTGTTCTTATGTATTTCAGCAGACGGTCACCATTGTGAAATCCGTGTATGACTTCTATTTCGTCTGTATCTGCCGGACATGTTTTAAGAAGCAGCTGCATTTCCCGGCGGGCCTGAATAAGCGGCATTTCGTGGAGATTTTTCGTTATTCTTTTCATTTTTTCGAATTCCTTTTCTGCAGTTCCTTAAAGTCTTCAGTGAGTTTAACTGCGTCTTCATAGCTTGACAGACTGTAGCACCGGGCTCTGAATGAAGCTGCTCCGTACATGCCGGTCAGATACCATGCAGCATGCTTCCTTGCCTCCTGTACTGCAATATGATCAGGCTTGTCGGAAAGCGCGAGTCTGAGATGATACAGAAGAGTATCAAGCCTTTCGTCAAGATCAGGCGCGGTGAACGGCTTCCCTTCAAAGTATGAGTCTATTTCCCTGAAAATCCACGGATTTCCGTAGGTTGCCCTTCCTATCATAACAAGGTCACATCCGGTGTATTCATACATCCTGAGGCAGTCATCAAGCGATGCAACATCACCGTTTCCGATTACGGGTACGGATACTGCTTTTTTAACTTCCCTTATTATGTCCATGTCTGATTTGCCGGTGTACATCTGGTCTTTGGTTCTGCCGTGTACTGTAATTGCTGCGGCTCCTGCCTCCTCCATTGCTGCGGCAAATTCAACCGCGTTTACATGCTCTGCATCCCAGCCTTTCCTTATTTTGACCGTTACCGGAACCTTTGATTCTGCAACCACGGCCCTGACGATTTCTGATGAGAGTGCTTTATCCTTCATAAGGGCGGCTCCTGCGCCGTTTCCGGCTACCTTCGGGACAGGGCATCCCATATTGATATCAATAATATCAGGCCTGTACTGTTCAATAATCTTTACTGCCTTTGCCATGAATTCAGGTTCGCATCCGAAAATCTGAAGTGCACACGGACGTTCTCTTTCAGTTATTCTGCAGAGTTCCTCAGTTTTTCTGTCACTGTAGCAGAGTCCTTTTGCGGAAATCAGTTCACTTACTGTGTATGATGCCCCGAATTCTCTGTTTAATATTCTGTATGCCCTGTCCGCGACTCCTGCCATCGGTGCCAGGACTGCTGTTTTTTTTATTTCAACATTACCTATTTTTACGTATTCCATTTTTTCAGCTCTTTCTTACTTTGAATTTTATGTTCACTATATTTTATCATAAAATCATCATCTTTCAAAGCGCTTTTTAATAATTTTTAAAATTTGTGGTTATTTACGGAGAAATCTGATATAATAATATGGTGAACGTCAAAAAGAATCTGGCGTAAAATCCGGGTTTAAAACCGATTGAACAATATATCAGAAAAATTGATTTTGCTTGCAAACTGGTTTAAAGGAGGAAACAACATTGAAAATACTTGCTGTAGACGGAAACAGTATACTGAACCGCGCGTTTTACGGAGTAAAGCTCCTCTCAAACAAGAAGGGCGTATTCACAAATGCTGTCACAGGCTTTATGAATATTTATCTTAAGGAGCTTGCGGTTGTAAAACCTGACTGTGTAATGGTTGCATTTGATATGAAAGCACCGACATTCCGCCGTCTTAAAGTCGAAAGCTATAAGGCGAACAGAAAAGGAATGCCTGAGGAGCTTGCTGTACAGCTTCCGCTTGTAAAAAAACTTCTGACCGGACTAGGAATTAAGATAACAGAATGCGAAGGATATGAGGCTGATGACATTCTCGGAACGGTTTCATCAGTTTTTGCAGATTCAGGAAATGAATGTGTTATTCTTACGGGTGACAGGGACAGTCTGCAGCTTATAAATGATAAAGTTCATGTTCGTCTTGTTACCAACAGGGAAACCATAGAATTCGATGAAGCTCTGTTTATTGAAAAATACGGTTTTGAGCCGGTTCATCTTATTGATCTGAAGGCACTTATGGGAGACAGCTCCGACAATATCTCAGGCGTTTCCGGAATAGGCGAGAAAACCGCCGGTACGCTTATAACCAGGTATAAAACCATCGAAAATCTTTATGATTCGCTTGATACAGCTGAACTTACAAAATCAGTAATGAACAAGCTTCTGAACGGAAGAGAGGCGGCTGATACCAGCAAATGGCTTGCTACCATTGTAAAGGATGTGCCGATTGACAGAAATCCTGATTCATACAAAAATGCTGAAAGAGATGAGAAGGCAGTCAGCGAGCTTCTGACAGAGCTTGAGATGTTCAGACTTCTTGAAAGGCTTGAAATTGCTCCGTCGGCAGTCATCCCGGATACTGCAGAAGAAAATCCGGCTCAGGAGGTTTCGGTTCCGGTTGTATCGTCCGTTTCTGACCTTGATGATACTGCATTTAAGATTCTTTCAGAGGCAGAATCATCTGATTTTATTTTTGATTCAGCGGAAAACAGATTAAGAATTCTCTGCGGTGACAGGGTATTTGTTTCAGATGATGCCGGTGCTGTATTAAAATATTTCGGTGCAGACATAAAGAAACGTACTTTTTCGGCCAAAAAAGCATATCATTTCGCCTTTAGTAATGGTGCGGAACTGAAAAATATAGTCTTTGATGCGGAAATTGCAGCTTATCTTATTGATTCTACTGCGTCAGACTATGATATTGTGAATCTCTGTGCTCTGTACGGAATTTCATCGGACTCCGATTCTGAATATGCGGATATCATAATGGTATCTGCACTTTCAGACAGACTCGGCGTACTGATCAGGGAACAGGGAATGGAAAAGCTTCTTTCTGAAATAGAACTTCCTCTTACTGAAGTCCTTGCTTCAATGGAATTTACAGGGGTAAAAACCGATACTGACGGTGTTAAAAGGTTCGGGGAAATGCTTTCCGGTGAGATTAAGGAATGCCAGAACGTCATATATGAAATCTGCGGACATGAATTTAATATCTCATCACCGAAACAGCTTGGTGAAGTGCTTTTTGAAGAGATGGGACTTCCGGCTAAAAAGAAAACAAAGAGCGGGTATTCTACAAATGCAGAGGTTCTTGAGGAACTCAGGGACAAGCATCCTGTTATCGAACATATCTTAAAATACAGACAGCTTACAAAGCTTAATTCCACCTATGTTGACGGTCTGCTGAAGACAGTTGCTCCGGACGGGAGAATACACAGTGTGTTTAAACAGACCGAAACAAGAACCGGACGTATCTCATCAACTGAACCCAATATGCAGAATATTCCTGTAAGAACTGAGCTGGGAAGCCGGATGAGAAAGTTTTTTGTTGCCGAAGAGGGCAGAGTGCTGCTTGATGCAGACTACAGCCAGATAGAGCTTCGAATTCTTGCTCATATGTGCGGTGACAAAAATATGCAGCAGGCATTCAATGAAGGTACAGATATCCATACCATGACGGCTTCACAGGTATTTGATATGCCTCCTGTTATGGTTACATCGTCCATGAGAAGTGCTGCCAAGGCGGTTAACTTCGGAATTATGTACGGCATGGGCGCATTTTCACTCTCAAAGGATATCGGCGTATCTGTTGCAGAGGCTGACAAATACATAAAGAGCTATCTCAGAAACTATTCCTCTGTTGAAGTATTTATGAACGAGACAGTGGAAAAGGCAAAGGAGACAGGCTATGTATCAACTATGTATGACAGAAGAAGGGCAGTTCCGGAGCTTCGTGCTTCAAACAGGATGGTGCAGGCAGCAGGAAAGCGTATTGCCATGAACACTCCGGTACAGGGAACTGCAGCTGATATAATAAAGATTGCCATGGTGCGTGTATACAGACGTCTTAAGGAAGAAAAGCTTGATGCTGTACTTATACTGCAGGTACATGATGAACTTATAGTTGAGGCTTCTCTTGATGATGCAGCACGTGCCGGTCAGATTCTTTCAGAAGAAATGACCGGGGCAGCGGAGCTCAGCGTTCCGCTTATAGCAGAGGTTCAGAAAGGACAGACATGGTATGATGCAAAGGGTTGATTTTGAGATAAGAGAAGCTTCTGAAAATGAGGCTTTGCTGCTTCATGAGTACGACAGTCAGATTTTTTCAGATTCATGGAGCGAAAAGTCATTTTCAGACAGTATTCTCAGTGACAGTGAAACAGTTCCGGCTGCAGTAAACAGAGCGACCGGGGAGATAATGGCATATGCCGCAGTTTCTTATATATTTGAAGAGGCAAATATAAACAGAATTGCTGTCAGACCGGAGTTTCGCGGAAACAGACTTGGCACAGCTCTTCTCGGATGGCTGGAGGAGAATCTTCCTGAAGAAGTAACGGTATTTAATCTGGAAGTGCGCGAAAGTAACGTTCATGCTATTGAAATGTATGAAAAATTCGGTTATACTGTATTAGGCAGAAGAAAAAGATTTTACAGAAATCCTGAAGAGGATGCACTGCTTATGACTAAACGAAAGGTTTGATTATAAATGCTAATTCTGGGTATTGAAAGTTCCTGTGATGAAACAGCAGCCAGTGTTTCAGAGAACGGAACAACTATTTTGTCATCTGTTATATCGACTCAGATTGAAGAACACAAAAAATACGGAGGAGTAGTCCCTGAAATTGCTTCAAGAAGACACAGTGAGAATATACTCGGAGTTGTTAAGGAAGCACTTGAAAAGTCCGGCAAAACGCTTGATGATATGGATGCTATAGCTGTTACATACGCTCCGGGTCTTATAGGGGCACTGCTTGTCGGAGTGAACTTTGCCAAGGGTCTTGCCATGGCAACCGGAAAGCCGCTTATACCGGTACACCATATCGCCGGACATATTGCTTCAAACTACATTGCTCACCCTGAGCTTGAACCGCCGTATCTCTGTCTGGTGGCAAGCGGAGGACACAGTCATATTATTGAGGTTCTTTCTCATACGGAATTCAGAGTAGTGGGAAAAACCAGAGATGATGCTGCTGGCGAATGCTTTGACAAATGTGCCAGAGCACTTGGATTTCCGTATCCGGGCGGCGTACACATAGACAGGGCTTCCGCTTCAGGAAATCCTGAGACATATCCGCTTCCTGTACCGCGTGTAGCCGGAAGTGAATACGACTTCAGCTTTTCAGGTCTGAAAACTGCTGTTATCAATATGGTTCACAACGCGTCACAGAAAGGCACTGACATTATCGCCGAAGACATGGCTGCATCCGTTCAGAAGACTATTTCTGAAATACTTGTGAGCAGGACAATCGCAGCTGCGAAGGATCTCGGATACAGAAAGATAGTTCTTGCCGGAGGTGTATCAGCCAATTCAGGTGTAAGAAGCACACTTTCTGCAGCGTGTGAAAAAAACAAATTTGAACTTTTCATGCCACCGCTTTCACTTTGCGGTGACAATGGTGCAATGATTGCGTGTCAGGGATATTTCAACTACAAGGCCGGAATCACGGCAGATGTAAGTCTGAATGCTGTAGCAACAATGCCTATTGATAAGCTCTGATACAGTAAAGAACAAATGTCCGGTACAGCACTGCACCGGCTTGTTTCCGAAGCAAAAACAGCTTTGCCGTTCAGAAAATCTGAAAGGCAAAGCTGTTTTTTACATATAATGTGTTTTGACAAGCACTTCCCTAATCCCCGGGATCAGTTTCATCCCTGAAAACAGGAGTTATAACTTTTATCTGTATACGGACAATTTTCTTTCCGTTCATTTCAAGAATTCGTAATTCAAAGCAGTCGCTCTGGATTACTTCGTCCTGTTCGGGAATGTGACCTGTAAGCTCCATAATCCACCCGCTGACAGTGTTTGCATTTGTCTGTATAAAATCCTCAGGATATTCAAGAGTCTCCAGCATTTCGCTTACGGTAAGTTCTCCGAATGCTTCAAATACGTTGTCGGATATCTTTGTAAGAGGATTTATTACTTCGTCGTTTTCGTCATAAATTTCACCGACAAGCTCCTCGATAATATCTTCCATTGTGACAATGCCTTTTGTTCCGCCGTACTGATCAATTATTACGGACATATGGGTTTTGGAACGCTGCATTTCATGAAGAGCATCATTGATGAGTTTGAACTCGGAAATAAATACAACATCCTGTATGATATCCTGGATATTGCTTCTGTTTTCACTGATCATTTTGAAGAAATCCTTCTGGGTGATGATGCCTACTATATTATCAATGGTCTTTTCATAAACCGGGAGGCGTGAGTACATTTCGGTGAGAAAAACCTGTTTGATTTCATCAACAGATGAGTTGATTTCGACACCGACTATTTTTACTCTTGGAGTAAGGATTTCGCTTACTACAGTTTCGTCGAAGTCCAGAGCACTTCTTACCAGTTCACTTTCGGACTCCTCAAGAACACCTTCCTCTTCGATTTCATCGATAATGTACTTGAGTTCATCCTCGGTTACTGACGGAGCCTTGTCAGAGCTTTCATAGAGCTTTGAGACAAGATTGCGTATGGCAGTGAAAATCCATGCCAGCGGCGTGAACAGTACAATCAGTGCGGAAAGCGGACCTGCAAAAAACAGCGCGCATTTTTCGGCGTTTTCCTTTGCGTATGTTTTAGGAAGAATTTCGCCGAATATAAGAACGGTTACTGTCATTACCACAGTGGCGATACCTACACCCTTTGAGCCGAAGAGACCGGTAAAAAGGACAGTACTGACTGAGGTGGAAGCAATATTAACGATGTTGTTTCCTATAAGAATTGTTGTAAGTGAGTTGTCAAAGGATTCAGCGAGCTTCAGAGCTTTTGCTGCTCTTGTGTTTC
>DCGK01000121.1:0-1375 GCA_002315235.1 Ruminococcus sp. UBA1780 | reverse complement strand
CTGCGCTGCATTGTTTTTGAGACGCATTCTGTTTACTGAGGAAAATGCAGTCTCACAGCTTGAAAACATGGCTGAAAAAGCGATTAAAACAACTATTAGTATAATGTTATACATGTGTACCTCTGCTTTACAGTAATATATACATACAATATTATCACAGAAACGGATGATGTTCAATAGTTTTGCGGTATACGAAAAAAATTTTTTCAGTGCATTCAGAAGTGAAAATCCGTACTGGCAGAAAGTGTGCTGAGCGGTTTGCTGCAGGAGTACAGGAAACTGAACTTTATCCGTAGTTTCACGTTAAAACAGATGTAAAAAGAACGAAGTGAACGGAGTTTGAAAGCTGTGAAATATGAAAAATGACGAAATTAAAAAAAATTATTGAAAAACCCTGTAAATGTGGTATTATTTAAAGGTGTTGAGTATGGCACCGGATGAGTGCATACATACCATAAATAACTGAAAGGATACGGACGAATGCTTAAAAAGCTGTACGGAAAATACGAAGACATTATACTTTATATAGTATTCGGTGTGCTGACAACTGTGGTATCATTTGTAACACAGTTTCTTGCTTCGGGATTTCTGGGGACACCGGTACTTGTATCGACATGTATTTCATGGATCTGCGCTGTAACATTTGCCTATGTTACAAACAGAAAATTTGTTTTTAAAAGTGAGGAAAAGAGAAAGACCGGAATTGCGGCCGAAGCTGCAAGGTTTTACGGGGCAAGAATTGCAACAGGAGTGCTTGAAGTTGCAATTATGTATTTATGTGCTGACAGATTCAGCAGTACGTTTATAAATCTGATGAATCTGGAGAGTCTTGATTATACTTCAGGAATACCGGCGGCATTCAAAAATGCACACGGACTGAATGAGATGATTTTCAAACTGATTACGAATGTAATAATACTTGTAAGCAATTATATTCTAAGCAAACTGCTTGTCTTCAGAAAAAAATAACAGACTTGTTGATTTCGTACAAAATGGATGTTAATCAGGACGGTAAATACGTTATTAAGTACCGCTAAATATTCATTAAACGTATTGACTTTTGAAGCTAATTGAAATATAATTGAATTGTGTAATGAAAGTGAGTAAAAATCATCTTTGTTTTAGGACTTTGATTATTATAAACAATTTTGATAAATTTGATTTATAAATATTTACAAAAAGTTTGTGATAGTCTTGACTTTAAACAGAACATAAAATATAATAAATCTATATGAAAATAGAATATTTATGTTATTTGTTTATCGTATTACGCCTTTTTTCAGTAATACATTTATCGTGGATTGTATTCACAAAAACATTTGAATTATATTTATGTTTTTAGTATGCGAAAGTTTGAAGAAGATTTTATTTACTG
>DCGK01000078.1 GCA_002315235.1 Ruminococcus sp. UBA1780 | reverse complement strand
TCGTTGCATTCCAGCTCTACTACGCAATCAACGTTCTCAGAAAATATGCAGAAAGAAAGAACGATACAGAATACATCGCTTACCTTGACAAGATCCAGGGCGAACTCGCTGCTTCACTTGACAAGTGCTGGGACGATGACAGATACATCAGAGGTATCCGTGACAACGGCGTAATCGTTGGTGCGAAGAAGGACCCTGAAGCTAATATGTGGCTCAATCCGCAGAGCTGGGGTATCATTTCAGGCTTCTCATCAAAGGAAAGAGCAGAAAAGTCAATGGATACTGTTGAACAGCTCCTTGCTACTCCATACGGTATCAAGCTTCTTGAACCACCATATGCAGATCATCACTTCGACGGTGCTCTCATGCACATCTTTAATGCTGACACAAAGGAAAACGGCGGTATCTTCTCACAGCCACAGGGCTGGGCAATTCTTGCCGAATCACTTATCGGCCACGGCGACAGAGCATTTAAGTACTTCATGAACAGCTCACCTGCTGCTATGAACGACAAGGCTGAAATCCGTGTTATCGAACCTTATGCACACGGTCAGTTCACAGAATCAAAGCGTTCAACATACGAAGGCCGTTCACACGTACACTGGCTCACAGGTACAGCTTCAACTGTTATGGTTGGATGCGTTGAAGGTATCTGCGGTATGCGTCCTGACGCAGACGGTCTCCACATTGCTCCTTCAATCCCTGCAGCATGGGACGGCTTCTCAATAAAGAAGTTCTTCAGAGGCAAGTGGCTTAACATTAAGGTTGACAATACAGCACACGTTCAGAGCGGTGTCAGGGAAGTTATCATCAACGGAACAAAGGCTGAAGGTGACTACGTAGCTGCTTCCGCACTTAAGGATACAAACGAAATCACAGTAGTAATGGGCTGATTTCTCATTTGACAAACAGTGCTTTTTGTGCTAAAATAAATATTAATCAAATAACCTAATCTTGCAGCGTCAAAGGGGTGCACCACCACGGGTGCATCCCTTTTTCTGCTCTTTTGAGGAAATCATATAACGAAAGGGATGAAAGTATGACTGTAAACGGAGAAAAAATCACTCTTGAAAAACCGGTGACAGTAAGCGAATATCTTGCATCAAACGGATACAGACAGGCAAGAATTGCTGTTGAAATAAACGAGGAAATAGTACCGAAGTCTCAGTACGAAACACGTACACTCTGCGAAAGCGACAGAGTAGAGATTGTCACCTTCATGGGCGGCGGCTGATTGCGAAGGGTTTCAGGGGCGACCGCAAAGCCCCTGAGTAAAGGACTAACATAACTTAAATCATAAACGCGAAAGGAAAAAATAAAATGAACAGCGATAAATTAATACTCGGCGGACACGAATTCACCTCCCGCTTCATACTCGGTTCAGGAAAATTTTCAGTAAAGGACACCAAAACCGTACTTGAAAACGGCGGTGTCGAAATGGCAACCCTCTCTGTAAGAAGAGCAAACACAGGTGACCAGGAAAACATACTTGACTTTATTCCGGAAGGAATCACACTCCTCCCTAACACAAGCGGAGCAAGAACTGCCGATGAAGCAGTCCGCATCGCAAGGCTGGCAAGGGAAATGGGCTGCGGTGATTTTGTAAAAATAGAAATCATCCGCGACTCAAAATATCTCCTTCCTGATAACGAGGAAACAGTAAAGGCAACAGAAATTCTGGCAAAGGAAGGCTTCATAGTAATGCCGTACATGATGCCTGACCTTGCTGCGGCAAGAAAGCTGGAAGCTGCCGGTGCCGCTTCTGTAATGCCTCTTGCAGCACCTATAGGAAGCAACAAGGGGCTCTGCACAAAGGATTTTATAAAAATTATAATCGAGGAAACAAACCTTCCTGTTATAGTTGACGCCGGTATCGGAAAACCGTCACAGGCATGCGAGGCAATGGAACTCGGATGCGCCGCAGTTATGGCAAACACAGCAATCGCGACAGCAGGGGATATCGCTGTAATGTCCAGAGCATTTAAACTTGCCGTTGAGGCAGGACGTCTTGCATATCTCTCAGGAACAGGCCGGGTGCTTGAAAACAGGGGAGAGGCCTCAAGTCCTCTCACAGGATTCCTTCATGACTGATAACGGAGGTAAAATACTTTGAACTGCAAAATCGACCACATGAAATACCTTGAAGGAATGGAAGTAACAGATACCGATATTCCTGACAGAGTAATCGAAGCAATGAACAGCTATAATCCCGACAGCTTTACACATCAGGATGTTACAAATGCTCTCAGAAAGGACATCCTTACTCCGTATGATTTCGGAGCTCTTCTTTCACCTGCAGCCGATCCGTACCTTGAACAGCTGGCCGCACGTGCAAAGGAGGAAACAAGAAAGCATTTCGGAAACTCAGTAATGATGTTCACGCCTGTATACATCGCAAACTACTGTGAAAACTACTGCATATACTGCGGATTTAACTGTCATAACAAAATTAACAGGGCAAAGCTTGACTATGATGAAATAGACCATGAAATGAAAATCATTTCACAGTCAGGACTTGAGGAAATCCTCATTCTGACAGGTGAAAGCCGCAAAATGTCAGACATTGAATACATAGGTGAAGCCTGTAAAATTGCTTCAAAATATTTCAGGGTAATCGGCCTTGAAATATATCCTGTAAACTCGGATGAATACAGATATCTCCATGAATGCGGAGCTGACTATGTAACTGTATTTCAGGAAACATACGACAGTGACAAATACGAAACTCTCCACCTGGAGGGTCACAAGAGAATATTCCCTTACAGAATAAATGCTCAGGAAAGAGCACTTATCGGAGGAATGAGAGGTGTAGGCTTTGCAGCCCTCCTTGGTCTTTCTGACTTCAGAAAGGATGCCTTCGCAACAGGAATGCACGCATATCTTATTCAGAAAAAATATCCTCATGCAGAAATAGCCTTCTCCTGTCCGAGACTCAGACCTACAATCAACCATGACGAAATCAATCCCAGGGATGTACATGAACGCCAGCTTCTTCAGGTAATGTGTGCATACAGAATATTCATGCCGTTTGCCGGCATGACAATCTCCACAAGAGAACGAGCAGGCTTCAGAGACAATGTCATAGGTCTTGCCGCAACCAAAATATCCGCAGGCGTAAGCACCGGAATAGGCGGACATGAAGGAGAGGACGAAAAGGGAGATGCACAGTTCATTATTTCCGATCCCCGAAATGTTGAAGAAATTCGTCAGGCAATCAAAGACATGGGCTGTCAGCCGGTAATGACAGACTACGTAAGGGTATAGCAATGCGTATCTGTGTTACAAACAGAAAGCTCTGCCGCGGAGATTTCCTTAAAACTCTGGAAAAGGCGTGTGAAACCGCAGACATGATTATACTCCGTGAAAAAGATCTTTCAGAGAAAGAATACAGGGAACTGGCACTGAAGGTAAAAAAAATCTGTGCTGACAGGAACACGGATTTCTGTATAAACAGTTTTTCGGAAACTGCCTCCGTAATCGGATGTGAAGCTCTGCAGCTTTCCTTCAGTGACTTTATGAATTCAGAAAACAGAGTATGCCGTACCGGAGTATCCGTTCATTCCGCTGAGGAAGCTGTTCAGGCACAGAAGAAGGGCGCTGACTTCCTTATCGCAGGACATATTTTCGCAACTGACTGCAAAAAAGGTGTTCCGCCCCGCGGACTGAAGTTTTTAACAGAAATAATTTCAGATGTTGAAATCCCGGTATATGCAATCGGCGGAATAACCCCGGAAAACGAAAAATCCGTAATGGAGTGCGGTGCTGCAGGTGTGTGCATCATGTCCGGTTATATGAATTGACAGCAAAGTCAAAAAATATCGTAAAACTCTTGAATGAATACGTTTTTTGTAGTATAATAGGATATTATACAGATTATCATAAAGGGAGAGGTGCCAGATGAGCAGTAAAACAAAAGACAAAAGTTTTTTAAAGGTATGTACAAGAATCATTCTGGTGATTTCTGTTCTGGCATGCTTTGCGTCAATAATCTCAACGCAGGCATCTCTTGCAGAAAAGCGTGAAGAGCTTCAGCAGCTCAAACAGAAAACAGAGGAAATTGAAAGCCAGAACGAGGAGTATCAGCGTCTTCTGAACGATGATGATATAAACAGCTACAAGGAAAAGCTGGCTATAGAAAACATGAACTACGCTTATCCAAACGAAATCAGATTTTATGATACTTCAAGAAACTAAGTTTTAATCAGGAGGATACTATTTTTTTATGTCGCTCGAAACAGGTAAGATTTATGACGGTAAAGTTAGAAACATAGCAGCATATGGTGCTTTTGTCGAAATTACCGCTGACGAAAAGGTACACGTAGGTATGGTTCATATCTCTGAGGTTTCCAATACTTTTGTAAACGAGATCAGGGAGCATCTGACAGAAGGTCAGGAAGTCAGGGTTAAGGTTCTTAACATTGACGAAAACGGAAAAATGAGCCTTTCAATCAAAAAAGCTGCTGACACTCCTGCTCCAAGACCAAGACCGCAGGGTCAGAAACCTGACAGATTCGGTGGTCAGAGAAACTTTGAAAACAGAGAAAACAGAAACGGTTTTCCGAGAAACTCCGGAAACAGAAACAGCGGCGGCGGACAGCCGGCAGAATTCATACCTAACCGCCAGGCAGCAAAGCCTCAGACAGCTGACAGTTCTTTCGAGGATATGCTTTCACGTTTCAAACAGAGCAGTGATGAAAAAATGAGCGATTTAAAAAAGAATATGGACGGAAAACGACGCAATACAAAGCGCGGAAGATAAACAAAAAAGACACATAAGCAGTTATGCCTTATGTGTCTTTTTGTTTATCTGATTATACACCGCACTCATCATAATCCTTCCACTTTTCATCGTAATCACGATTCTGCTTTGTTTTGAGTGTAACAATGGCAACAGCACCTAATACAACAACAAATGACAAAAGCACAGAAGTGAAAGTACTGAATACCAGTGCTTTTTCTTCAATTTTTTTCATTATGAATCCTTTCATAAATCAATATCACCCGACATCTTTGTTTGAGAAGGCCGGGTGAATATTTTAATTATTCTGCTGAAGCGTTTGCTTCGATATAGTTTACGATATCACCAACAGTCTTGATAGCTTCTACATCGCTGTCTGGGAATTCGATATCGAATTCGCTTTCGATTGTCATGATAAGGTCAACAACATCAAGTGAATCAGCGTGAAGATCTTCTGTGATTGAAGATTCCATCTTGATTGATTCTGCATCTGCATCGAGCTGGTCAGCAATAATGTCCTTAAGTTTGTCAAAAACCATTATTATTTCCTCCGTGTGTAAATTTGAATTTTATTATAATGGCTAATCTGGCCAAAATAAACTGTAATATTACTTCTGGTTTTCAAGTTCTTCCTTTTGTCTGATTTCGAACTCACCAATTTTTCTAAACTTAGTATATCGTTCATTAAGTAATTCGTCAATAGTTTTTTGTGATTTTTCAGCTACTGCACTTAACAAATATTCCTTTATATTTTCGGCAGTTTTGCACAAATCAACATGTGCTCCGCCAAGCGGTTCATCAATTATATGCTCTGCAACACCGAGTCTTATCATATCCTCAGCAGTAATTTTCATCATATTGCAGGCATCCTTCTCTCTTGAAGCATCCTTCCAGAGAATACTTGCAAAGCCTCTTGGTGAAATAACTGAGTAAATTGCATTTGAAAGCATCGCAAGCTCATCACAGACGCCCAGTGCAAGAGCACCTCCGCTTCCTGCTTCGCCGAGAACTATGGATATAACCGGAGTTTTAAGCTCCATGAACTCACAGATGTTTTTGGCAATAGCCTCGCCCTGACCTCTTTCCTCAGCTTCAACGCCGCAGAAAGCACCAGGTGTATCTATGAAACAGATTACCGGTCTGCCGAACTTCTCTGCCTGTCTTGCAAGTCTCAGTGCCTTTCTGTAGCCTTCCGGATGTGGCATGGCAAAGTTGCACTTCTTGTTTTCATTAAGATTTCTTCCCTTAACCTGTGAGATTACAGTAACCGGTCTGCCCTCAAGCATAGCCAGCCCTGCAAGAACAGCAGCATCATCACCGTAGTAACGGTCACCGTGCAGTTCATAGAACTCATCAAAAATAAGCGGAATATAGTCATTTATTGTAGGACGTTCCTTCAGTCTGATAAGCTGGAGTCGTTCCCATGGTGTCAGCGTATTTTCACAGTCATTCATGCTTTAAGTCCTCCCGTTTAGGTTTCTTCAGGGCGATAGTTGTTGAGAATCATAAGATGTGAAAGCACACTTCTCATTTTCTTTCTCTCAGCAATCATATCAACAAATCCCTTTTCAAGCTGAAACTCAGCCAGCTGGAAGTCATCAGGAAGTCTCTGCTTGATTGTACCCTCAATAACTCGTCTTCCCGCAAAACCTACAAGTACCTTAGGTTCAGCAATGATAATATCTCCGAGTGAAGCAAATGAAGCTGTAACGCCGCCTGTAGTAGGATCAGTAAGAACTGTTATATAAAGCTGTCCTGCTTCATTGTGTCTTGCAACAGCACCTGCTGTCTTTGCCATCTGCATGAGTGAAACCATACCTTCCTGCATTCTGGCACCGCCTGAAGCAGTGAATGCAATAAACGGAATTCTGTTTTCAGTTGCGTATTCGATGGCACGTGTTATCTTCTCACCGACAACGCTTCCCATTGAAGCCATCATGAATGAAGCATCCATTACTGCAATAACAACTCTTATTTTTCTTATACGGCATTCACCTGTTACAACAGCATCATTGAGTCCTGTCTGTGTACGAAGCGCTTCCTGCTTCTTTTCATAGCCCGGAAACTCAATAGGATTTTTACTGATCATATCCCTGTCAAACTCAACAAATGAACCCTTGTCAGCTGTAATCCTGATTCTTTCCCTTGCGGAAAGTCTTCCGTGATAATTGCATGATGTGCATACCTTGTTGTTTCTGATATAGTCATCCTCAAACAAGGTAGTTCTGCAGCGAGGGCACTTGAACATTATGTTTTCCGGTACGGATGTATCCGAAACCACATCCTGTTCAGCTTCCTTGCCGTTAAATCTGGTTTTTACAACTTTAAAGATATCTTCAAGCATCTTTTACAGCTCCTCATCGATTTTCAAGAAATGTTTCTATAAATCCAACATCATAGTTTCCTGTGCCGAATGTTTCATCCCTTATAAGATCAAGCTGGAATTCTATGTTTGTATCTATACCGCCGACTATGAATTCCGAAAGCGCCCATGTCATTTTTCTTATTGCTTCCTCACGTGTGTTTCCGTATACAATAAGCTTTGAAATCATGGAATCATAGTAAGGAGTTATTGTGTAGCCCTGGTATACTGAACTGTCAACTCTTACGCCGGGACCGCCCGGAGTATAGAGAGCTGTGATTTCACCCGGACATGGTCTGAAGTTCTTTTCAGGACATTCAGCATTGATACGGCATTCGATAGCATGTCCTCTGAGTCTGATATCATCCTGTGTAACTTCAAGATCTTCACCGTTGGCAATCTTAATCTGTGTCTTTACAAGATCCATACCTGTAACAAATTCGGTTACAGGGTGCTCAACCTGAATTCTTGTATTCATTTCCATAAAATAGAAATCATTGTTCTTGTCAACAAGGAATTCGATTGTTCCGACATTGTAGTAATTGCTTACCTTTGCTGCAGTAACAGCAGCTGCGCCCATCCTGGCGCGGAGTTCATCAGTCATAACAGGGCTCGGACTTTCTTCAAGCACCTTCTGGTGTCTTCTCTGAAGTGAACAGTCACGTTCACCGAGATGAACAACATGGCCGGCCTTGTCTGCTGCAATCTGTATTTCAACATGGCGCGGACGTTCGATGAATTTTTCAAGATATACCGCATCATCACTGAAGAAACTGAGAGATTCCTGCTTTGCAGCAGTAATCTGGGCTTCAAGCTCCTCACTGCTGTTTACTACTCTGATACCGCGTCCGCCGCCGCCGGCAGCAGCCTTTATAAGTACAGGATAGCCGATTTTTTCTGCAAGCTCCCTTGCCTCTTCAAGTGTTTTTATTTCGCCTTTTGAGCCCGGAATTACAGGTACGCCTGCTTCTTCCATTGTCTTCTTTGCATTTGCCTTGTCACCAAGCATATCGATTGATTCAGGTGAAGGTCCGATAAATGTGATACCGCACTTTTCACAGATTCTCGCAAATTTTGAATTTTCAGAAAGAAATCCAAAACCCGGATGAACTGCATCTGCACCTGTAATCATACATGCTGAAATAATGGCTTCTATATTGAGATAGCTCCTGGAGGAATCTGCAGGTCCG
>DCGK01000072.1:18064-20628 GCA_002315235.1 Ruminococcus sp. UBA1780 | reverse complement strand
CTAATAGTAAACGACAAAATATTTTTGTCGTTTACTATAAATTGCGTTCACTTTATTTTTGAGTCTGTTTTCTGACAGACCTTTTATGTTTATCAGATAATTTTTGTTGTCCAGTTTTCAAGGTTCCAGACATCAGTTACGATACCTTCGTAGAACTCAGGTTCATGACTTACAAGGATAACGGTACCCTTGAACTTGTCAATTGCTTCACGGAGAGATTCTTTAGCAAGTACATCAAGATGGTTTGTAGGTTCGTCAAGTACAAGGAGATTGAACTCGTTAAGCATAAGTCTGCACAGACGCACCTTCGCATTTTCACCACCTGAGAGCACTCTCATCTGGGAAGTGATGTGATCGTTTGTAAGTCCGCATCTTGCAAGAGCGGCACGTACTTCCGCATTGGTCATAGCAGGAAACTCATCCCAGATTTCCTGAAGGGCAGTTTTGTCAGAAGCATTTTCCTCCTGCTGGAAGTAACCGTACTGAACAAACTGGTCATGTTCAACTGTTCCCTGAATAGGTTTGAGTATACCGAGCATCGTCTTGATAAGCGTTGATTTTCCGAGACCGTTTACACCCTTTATTGCGATTTTCTGGTTTCTTTCAACCTGAAAGTCTACTGCTCTGGTAAGCGGTTCGTCATAGCCGATAATAATATCTCTGCCTTCAATTACAACCTTGCCCGGAGTTCTTGCTGATTTGAATCCGAAGGATGGTTTAACCTTTTCCTTGTCAATAGTAATGATTTCCATTCCTTCAAGCTTTTTCTGACGTGACCTTGCCATTGTAGCTGTAGCTGCTCTGGCTTTGTTTTTGGCGATAAACTCCTGAAGGTGTGCAATTTCCTTCTGCTGCTTTTCATAGGCCTGTTCGTTCTGACGCTTCTTGAGTTCATACATTCTCTTAAAGTCATCATAGTTTCCTGTATATCTGGTAAGCACAGCATGTTCAATATTGTATATTACGTTTACAACAGAATTCATAAAAGGAACATCGTGTGAAACGAGGATAAAAGCATTTTCATAATTCTGAAGGAAGTTCTGAAGCCATGCTATGTGGTTTTCATCGAGGAAGTTTGTAGGCTCATCAAGGATGAGAATCATCGGGTTTTCAAGAAGAAGCTTTGTAAGGAGAACTTTCATTCTCTGTCCGCCTGAGAGCTCGGTAACATCATGGTCAAGACCGATTTCACCAAGACCGAGACCGTTTGCATATTCGGTTATCTTGCTGTCAATTGTGTAGTAACCGCTCTGATCGAGAATTTCCTGTATTTCACCGACATCCTCCATCATTTCAGCCATTTCTTCTTCACTGGCATCGCCCATCTTTTCATAAAGACCGAGCATTTCCTGTTCAAGGTCTGAAAGGTGCTGGAACGCTTCTCTGAGAACCTCACGGATTGTTTTTCCCGGAGTAAGTGTGCTGTACTGATCGAGGTAACCGGTTGTGATGTGCTTGCACCATTCAATCTTACCTTCGTCAGGCATGAGTTTTCCTGTTATAATATTAAGAAATGTTGATTTTCCTTCGCCGTTGGCACCTACGAGTCCGACGTGTTCGCCCTTAAGAAGTCGGAAGGATGAATCATCAAGAATCTGTCTTGCGCCGAAGCCGTGTGTTACGTGTTCAACATTGAGTATGCTCATTGTATCTGCTCCTTTATAAATATGCTTTCACAATATTAGTCAATGACTATTATACCGTATTTTTACGCCGGTTTCAAGGCTTTGAATACAAAACAATGAATTGTTTAAAATATATATTTTTTCAGATGCTCATTTGTTAATTCCTACAAACTGTATTTGGGCCGCAAACATTTTTATGATGATAAATGTTATAATAAATGAAAGCTTTCATTCAGGCAGGTGATTCCTATAGATACAGATGAACTTAACGGTTTAATCCAACGGACAGGTCAGGGAGACATGGAGGCGCTTGGACTTTTGTACAGGTGTATGAAGGACAGCGTATTTGGTCTGGCGCTGATGTATACTGAATCGTACAGTGATGCTGATGATATTGTTCATGATACCTTTCTCTCAGTGTGGAAAAATGCCGGCAGTTACAGACCGGGAGGACCGAAATCATGGATTATGAAAATTGCAAGAAACATTTCTTTAACATATATTAAAAGGCAGAAAAGAGGAACGGAACTTGATGAGAATTTTGCTGCAGCTGATTTCCATGACAGGCTGTGTGACTCTGTAATGCTTGAAAGTATGCTGAAGCATCTAAATAACAGTGAGAGAGAAATAGTCATGCTGCATGCCCAGGGTTTTTCACATGAGGAAACCGGACGAATAACCGGCAGACCGGCTGCCACAGTACGCTGGAAGTACAGCAGGGCTATAAAAAAACTCTCTGAATTATCCGGAGGTGAATGCTGATGAATGAAGACAAAATTCTTTCACAGATACAAAATGAGTGTTCTGGGCTGGCATCTGACAGCTTTGATAAAATATGCAGGGATATATCTGAGGAGTCAGAAAGCTTAAGAGCCGAAATAATTTACAGAGACAGTAAAAAAGGTTTCGTATTTCTGAAATGCGCAGCGGCAGCTGCTG
>DCGK01000072.1:870-18038 GCA_002315235.1 Ruminococcus sp. UBA1780 | reverse complement strand
TTACCGGCAGTTATTACATTAAATATGTATTCAGGAAGGGTAAGAAGCGAAAACAAGCCTGAGGCTGATAACTTTTCTGTATCACAGACTGTTCAGCAGACGGTATACAGTACATCTTCCTGTACGGAAGCTGCTTTAACTTCTGCTTCGGCTTATGAAACTGAAAATTCATCAGTAACTGAAATATCCGCATCAGTTACTGAGAGTCCGGTTACAGTGTTTTCGTATGCAGCTGTATCCGGTTATAACCAGTATACAGGACAGTCAGAAAATGAAATCATAAAAACTGAATCAGCCGAAAAATCAGAAAAAACACCGGATGAAACTGCGTCTTCGGAATCTGTACCTGAAATAACATCAGCACCGGAAGTGACAGACGAACCTGTAACTGCAGTAATCCCTGAATCATTTAAAACAGATTTCAGACTTGTTCCGGGTTACAGGGATAAGATTTTCTGTCTTGAATTCAATGCTGACAGGACAGATAACCGCAGTAAAGTCTTCAGTGACGGTGAACTCAGCTGTACGGTTGAATCACCTGATGCATATACTGTATTTGTATATGATATCATAGTATATGACTATGATTACTTTGATTTTCTGAGTAAAGGCGATTTTCTGTTTAAAACAGAAAAAAAATATACACTTGATGAAATACTTTCAGCCGAAGAAAAAATACTGACTCTGGAAGATCTTGTTTCGGCAGGTCTTGCTGCTGAAGAACGGTAAAAAAAGGGAGGTTACTATTATGAAAACGAGAAAAATAACTGCACTGGTCACAGCATTCATACTTTCTGCTTCCATGTCCGGCATTGTTTCAGGATACGGAGAGGGACTGGACATTGTAAACGATGATGTGGACATGACACTGTTCAGAACAATGGTAAACTGGTCTGATGACAGTGAACACAGCAGAGGTATTGAAGGAAAGATTATTTCTGACAGAAAAATAATAGCAGTACCGGGTTCGCTGGACGAGTACACAGTAAAACTGCTTGGTGAGATTCAGAGCAGCAGTACGGAATACATGATTATTCCTGATGAATGTGTAATAATTGACCGGGATGCTTTTGAAAAATGTCCGTCACTCAAAGGACTGTACATTCCGGACAGTGTAACGAATATCTGGAAACTCGATAAAAACTATACTGTTGTGGGTAACATGAATTCCTATGCAGAATTCTTTGCAGAAAAAAACGGAAATGAGTTTGTTTTATCAGGAGATATAGATAATAACGGTAAGATTGGCGCAGCAGACCTGGTAGCTGAAATGCAGTTTATCACAGGTCAGCTTGAACCGGATTCAGATACGGTCAGGGTTGTTGCCGATACCAGCCACGACGGAAATATAAACATTCTTGATCTTATTCATATGAAGTACAGTATTCTTAACGGAGGAAGCAGCAGCAATCTGAATATTACGCCGCTTGCGATTCCTGATATGAATATTGCACGCAGTACGGGAGAGACCGTGAAAAAGTCAGGATATAAAAATTTTGCTGCTGATTTCAGTCATACTATACTGCTGGAAACTGAGGATGAAAAATCAGGATGCAACAGAGTATACTCTCCTGTAAGCGTATATATGGCAGTTTCCATGCTTGCTGAATGCTGTGAAGACCAGAGTCTTGATGAACTGCTTGCTTTACTTGATGTATCCGATAAGGAGAAACTCAGAAAAATAAACAAAGAGCTGTTCGAATCGCTTTATTTTAATGAGTTTGAAAAATACTGCCGTATAAGCAATTCACTGTGGATCAGTGACAGTTATACATGCGAGGAGGATACTCTGAAAAATCTTGCCGATAATTATTATACTTCTTCTTTTGCACGAAATCTTGCTTCTGAAAAAGACTGCGGCGAAATTACAAAATGGATATATCAGAATACTTCAGGAAAATTCAGTCCTGAAATACAGCCTGATGTTGATTCCGTGTTTAAACTTATCAACACTGTAACATTCAGGGAAAAGTGGCATCACAGATTTGATCAGACGGCAGAGGACATTTTTCATGGCAGAGAAGGAGACGTTTCCTGTACTTTTATGAAGTCGACGGAGCATGCCGCTATATCAGAAAATGAAAAATATATTAAATATACCAAGGAGTTTGATGACGGCTACTATATGAATTTTGTACTTCCTGCAGACGGAATGACTGCTGATCAGCTTCTTTCTGACAGTGATACAATGAGCCGGATGTTTAATGACACCTCAGGAAGCACATATAATGTAACTGCAAGTATACCAAAATTTTCAGCGGAATCAAAATTTGATCTCATTGATACACTTGAAAAATCAGGTGTAAGCAGGATTTTTACTGAAGCTGATATATGGTCTCTTATTGATCCGTCAAAAAACAGTCTGGATTGTCCTTATGTTGATGAAATTACTCATGAAGCAGTTATCGATGTTAATGAGGAAGGATGTGAAGCATCAGCATATACAATGATTTCCGTTACTGAAGAATGTGCACCGCCGCCTTACAGTTTTACGGCTGACAGACCGTTTGTTTACTATATTTCCGACAGAAACGGAACACCGGTATTTATCGGTACAGTAAACAATCCGACTGAGAAATAATTTCATAAAACTGTTTTCAAAACAGAAATCAGCACATCGAAGATACGTATTTTACGTAAATTTGATGTGCTGTTTGTTTTTTATCTGAAAAATCGCAGACCACTTTTGGTAATAGTTAGTAATAGTGTTTCCGGAAAACTAAAATCTCCCCGGAGTATTCTCCGGGGAGATCAGTTTTATTGTGAGGTAAAAACTTATAATCTTTAAATTATACTCTGAAAAGGAGATCTGAGTATACAGGGAATGGCCAGTATTTTTCAGCAACGATAGTTTCAAGTTCATCAGCAACAGCTCTGAGAGACTGCATCTTTGAGAATACTTCATCTCTGTAGAATCTTGAGTGCTTGTAAACATCATCTGCTGAATCCTTTGCAGCGATAAGAGCCTGTTCGAGGTCTGTTACAGCGCTGTCGAGGCACTTGAGTGAAGATGAGAGCTTGTTAGCAAGCTTTTCCTGTGTTGCATTTTCGATGCCTACAGACTTCATTGAAGCGAGAACACTGCAAACTTCCTTTGTGTATTCCATAACTGCAGGATAAATCTGCTTCTTAGCCATGTCAACCATTGTAAGAGCTTCAATATTGATAACCTTTGTGTAGTTTTCGAGAAGGATTTCTGTTCTTGAAGCGATTTCAACCTTTGAGTAAACCTTGAACTTTTCAAACATTGCAACGTTCTTGTCAGCAAGGTATGTAGGGAGACAGTCAACAGTTGAAGTATAGTTAGGAAGACCTCTTACCTCTGTAGCTTCCTTTACCCATTCATCTGAGTAACCGTTGCCGTTGAAGATAATGTTCTTGTTTTCCTTGTATGTCTTAACGAGGATTTCCTTAAGTTTAGCGTTGAAGTCCTTTGCTCCTTCGAGTTCATCAGCGAATTCACAGAGAACATCAGCGATTGTTGTGTTCATCATTACGTTTGTACATGAGATAGAATCAGCAGAACCGAGCATTCTGAATTCGAACTTGTTGCCTGTGAATGCCATTGGTGAAGTTCTGTTTCTGTCTGTGTTGTCCTTCTTGAATGAAGGGAGAGCATCTACGCCGATTTCAAACTTAACGTTTGACTTGATATCTGCCTTTGTATCATTTTCAAGTGCATCAAGAAGAGCCTGAAGCTCATCACCGATAAACATGGATACGATAGCAGGAGGAGCTTCGTTAGCACCGAGACGGTGGTCATTGCCGGCACTTGCTGCTGAAAGTCTGAGAAGATCTGAGTACTTGTTTACAGCCTTGATAAATGCTACGAGGAATGTAAGGAACTGTGTGTTTTCTGTTGGTGTATCGCCAGGATCGAGAAGGTTCTGACCATCATTTGAAGCGATTGACCAGTTGTTGTGCTTACCTGAACCGTTTACACCTGCGAATGGCTTTTCGTGGAGGAGACAAACAAGACCGTGCTTGAGAGCAATCTTCTTCATAAGTTCCATTGTAAGCTGGTTGTGGTCAGAAGCTATATTTGCTGTTTCGAAAACAGGAGCAAGTTCGTGCTGTGCAGGAGCAACTTCGTTGTGCTTTGTCTTTGCAGGAATTCCGAGCTTCCAGAGTTCTTCATCAAGTTCATGCATGTATGCTGAAATTCTTTCCTTGATGTTACCAAAGTAGTGGTCTTCAAGTTCCTGTCCCTTAGGAGGCTTTGCACCGAAAAGTGTTCTTCCTGTGATGATGAGGTCTTCACGCTGGTCGTAGAGCTTCTTGTCAACAAGGAAGTATTCCTGTTCAGCACCTGCTGTTGAAAGAACTCTTGTAGCTGTTGTATTTCCGAAAAGTCTGAGAATTCTGAGTGCCTGTTCACTTAATACGTCCATTGAACGGAGAAGAGGAGTCTTCTTGTCAAGGATTTCACCTGTGTATGAACAGAAAGCTGTAGGAATGTATAATGTACCATCCTTGATGAAAGCGTCTGATGTAGGGTCCCATGCTGTATAGCCTCTTGCTTCGAATGTAGCACGGAGACCGCCTGAAGGGAATGATGAAGCATCAGGTTCGCCCTTTACAAGTTCCTTGCCTGAGAATTCAAGAATTACTGTACCGTCTGAGTTTGGTGAGAGGAATGCATCGTGCTTTTCAGCAGTAACACCTGTCATTGGGTGGAACCAGTGTGTGAAGTGTGTAGCACCCTTTTCAACTGCCCAGTCCTTCATGGCATTAGCAACTACACCTGCAACATCGCTGCTGAGTGATGTACCCATTTTCTTTGTCTGCATTACTTTCTTGTAAACATCCTTTGGTAATCTTTCTCTCATTACCTGCTGGTTGAATACGTTACATGCAAATGATGCTTCTGCATTTTTCATTTTAAATGTCCTCCTTAAAAATAAAAAAGCGCTTCAATTTCATCCGATACAAAAACTTTATATGTTTTATATTTGATGAAATTGAAACGCCATTGTTTCAATTAATTTATTTGATGTTTCTATGATATCCTAATCTGACTCATTTGTCAATACCAAAATTGAAATTTGTGCATACTGCACATAATTCAACAGGTTTAAAATTTCTTTTCTTTTAAAAATGAAGTGATTTCAGATAGATTCATAGAGTGGGAACCTTTAATCAGGACTGTATCATCTTTTTCAAGCCAGTTGTATATATTGGCTTTTGCTTCTTCGTTGTCTGCAAAATGAACTGCTTTTATACCGTTTCCGGCTGATTCTGCTGCTTCCTTTATAAATCTGGCTTCAGGTCCGATACAGATAAGAGTATCAAGGTTTTCAGCGGCAGCTGCGCCGACTTCGCGGTGCATTTTTTCCGAGATATCACCAAGCTCCTTCATATCAGCAAGAACAGCGGCTTTTCTGCCCTTAAGTGATCCTACAACTTTGAGAGAAGCCTTTACAGAGTCAGGGTTAGCGTTATAGCAGTCGTTTATAAGTGTGAAATAATCTGTTTTAATTACATTGAATCTACCGTCTATATTTTTGAAGTTTCTTATTCCTGTTACTGCTTTTTCTGCAGGCATTCCGAGAAGTTCTGAAATTCTGAATGCAGCAATCGCATTCATAACCATATGATTTCCGAGTGCAGGAACAAATGCATTAAGCCTGATATCGTCTGTAACAATAGTGAATGATGTGCCTTCAATACCGTTCTGAACCAGGTTTTCAGCTTTGATATCGTTGGTTTTTCCAAATCCGAAAAAGCTTGTTTTCACAGAATTTACTGTACAGAGCTTATCATCATCTCCGTTGAGAACAGCAGTGCCGTTTTCAGCAAGGTACGGAAGCATTTCTGTTTTGGCTTTAAGAATTCCGTCACGGGTTTCAAGAAACTCAAGGTGAGCTGTTCCGATATTGGTGATAACAGCAATGTCAGGGCGAACCATCCTGGCAAGGCGGGTCATTTCACCGAAGTGATTTATACCCATTTCAACGATAGCAACTTCATGCTCCTCATTAATTCTGAAGAGTGTTTTAGGTACGCCGATTTCGTTGTTAAGATTTCCTTCTGTTTTCAGTACATTAAAATGTTCAGAAAGAACTGAATAAATCATTTCCTTGGTTGAAGTTTTTCCGGAACTTCCTGTTACCCCTATAACCTTAAGATTTTTAAACCGGCTTCTGTAGTACGCAGCAATATCCTGAAGAGCAGCAGCTGTTGATTCAACGACAATCTGCGGCTTACGGAGTGAGTCGTCGGGCCTTTCAGTAAGAGTACACACAGCTCCGTTTCCGAAAACAGAACCGATAAAGTCGTGTCCGTCAAATCTCTGTCCTTTTATCGGAATGTATAATGAACCTTCTCCCGCGGTACGGCTGTCTATTGTAATGTCAGTAACTGTAAGATTTTCTGCGTTATCAGGAGAAATAAGCTTTCCGCCGCATGCATCGGCTATTTCTCTTAATGTCATAGCTTTCAAATTCAGTTCCTCCTTAGAATCTTTCAAGACTCTTGTTGATTATAAGTTCACAGAGGTCAGGATATTCTATACCGACTGCTCTTGCTTCCTGAGGAAGAAGTGAAGCAGGAGTCATTCCCGGAAGAGTATTTGCTTCAAGACAGTACGGTTCTCCGTCAGCACTGTTAAGAATAAAGTCAATTCTTGCATAAACATTGAGCTTAAGTGAAGCAAATGCTTTTTCCGCTGCTCTATGAAGCTTTGATGTTGAAACTTCGTCAGCTTCCGCAGGGCATACCTCACGTGTTTTTCCTGAATACTTGTTTTTGTAGTCATAGAATCCGTCAGCAATAATTTCAATTACAGGGAGTGCCTTTCCGTCAATTACGCCAACAGAGAACTCACGGCCTGAAATAAATTCCTCGATTACTGCTTCGTCTTCGAATTTAAAGCAGTTTTTAAGAGCAGCATCAAATTCGTCCTTATTGTTTGCCTTTGAAACACCGAGGCTTGAGCCGCCGCAGCATGGCTTTACGATGCACGGAAATGAATTCCATTCATTTGTTTTTCCTGATTTGTAATCAGCGCTTGTATAATGTGTGCCCTCAGCCATTTTTACTCCGTCTGCCATAAGGAGTCTTCTTGTTATGCTCTTGTTCATGGCATTTGCACTTCCGAGATAGTCAGAACCGGTATATTTTATTCCCATGAGGTCGAATGTTGCCTGAATTCTTCCGTCTTCGCCGTTGGCACCGTGAAGAGCCATAAATACGATATCAGCTTTTTTACATATATCAATTACATTCTTTCCGAAGAATCCGTCAGGGCTTTCGCCTCTTATATTTTTTATTGCTTCAAGGTCAGGAGCGTCAGCTGCAATTGATGATGTTACTTCTGAAAAATCCATCCATTCTTCAAAAGCTCTTTCAGCAGGTGTTTCTGTTCCCATGAAAACGTCGAGAAGGAAAACGTTGTGACCTTTTTTGCTCAGGGCTTTTGCACAGTTAAGACCTGAAGTGAGTGATACGTCTCTCTCACTGCTGAGTCCGCCGCACAGTACTGTTATATTCATAAAAATCCTCCGTAAATCAAGATTAGGGAAATACTGATACAGTCCGGTATGCGGAAAAGGTATAATCAGTGTTTCCTGAATTATGGATGTATTTTATACACCAGTATATTATTATACTATTACTTGTTCCAAAATGCAATAATAACAGTATCCAATTTATTCAGCTTTCGGCCGAAATTTTTAATTGTTGCATTTTTGCATAAAAGTTGGTATAATAGAAAAGGTTGCATATTATAGCAAACGCAAAAAGATTTTTAAGGAAGCACTGATTAAGTCCGGCGTACATGATGCGCAGACAGATTTTTTCGTCAGGCTGTACAAAAGCGACGCAGGCGTATATGCTTCCTTAATGTTCACTGTGTTTTTTCGGGAGGTGTCAGTTCTGGAACAGAGAACTCTTACAATCGAAGGCGTTGTTGAAACAGTTCTTTTCAGAAACCAGAACAACGGGTATGTTGTCTTCGACCTGGATGCAGGCGGAGAGCTGATTACTGCCGTAGGAGAGCTTGGTGACATCGAAGAGGGCGAAAAGCTGAAGCTTGAGGGTAACTACGTAACCCATGCAAAGTTCGGACCCCAGTTTCAGGCCGAATACTGCGAGCGAATGCTGCCCGGAACGGCGATTCATATTCAGAAGTATCTTGCATCAGGGGTTATCAAAGGTATAGGTCCTTCACTTGCAAAGAAAATTGTCGCTGAATTCGGGGACAGAACCCTTGAAGTAATGGAAAATACTCCTGAAAAGCTTCTGGATATAAAAGGAATTTCACCAAAAAAATGTTCGGCAATCACTGATGAGCTCAAACAGATTTTTAATCTCAGAAAGCTCATGGCCTGGCTTCAGAAATACGAAATAAAGGCCAAGTATGCTATGAAGGCATTTAAAAAATGGGGCTTTCAGAGTATGGAGATTATACAGGCCAACCCATATATGCTGTGTTCATACGGTGTTGAACTCGAATTTGAAAAAGCTGAAAATGTAGCTTTGTCTGTAGGAATCCCGCAGGATTCACCTATGAGAATAAAAGCAGGAATAACCTATGTTCTTCTTGAAAATGCAGGCAGCGGACATACCTGCATTCCGCTTGAAAAACTGCAGTCTGCGGTCTGCAGATATCTCGGTATTTCCGGGGATGATTTTGAAAAGGCTTATAAAGAGGAACTTGATGACGGAAATCTTGCAGAGTATTTCAAGGAAAGCAAAGGCAGAAAATACTCATTCCTCGCAGACTACTACAACGCCGAGTGCTATATTGCAGGCAGACTCGGAGTTATACAGGCTTTTTCTTCACCGGATACGTATGACTATGATAAAATGATCACAGACAAGGAGTCCGAGACAGGAATAAAATACGAGCGGCTGCAGAGAACTGCTATTTCTGCGGCACTTTCAAAGGGTATTCTTATTCTTACAGGCGGACCTGGTACAGGAAAAACCACAACACTTAACGCGATTATATCGATGTATGAAAAAAAAGGCGAGACGGTATTCATTGCTGCGCCTACAGGCAGAGCAGCCAAGAGAATATCTGATCTTACCGGATATGAAGCCAAGACTATTCACCGTCTGCTTGAAGTTCAGTATGATATGGACGGAAAGCTCAGGTTTGCGCATAATGAAAGCAATCCCCTCAAGTGCAGCGTGCTGGTGGTGGATGAGATGTCGATGGTTGACACCCTGCTTTTTGAAAGTCTTCTTCGTGCGCTCAGAATCAACTGTCGTCTTGTTATGGTAGGGGACAGTGACCAGCTTCCTTCCGTAGGTGCAGGAAATGTACTCAAGGATATGATTGACAGCGGAAGGATTCCGGTAGTTGAGCTTAAGGAAGTTTTCAGACAGGCACAGAAGAGCTGTATTATCACAAATGCTCACAGGATAATAAACGGTGAATATCCGGATCTTACAAAAAAAGACAATGATTTTTTCTTTTTTCAGAGACTTGGATTCGAAGAGGCATCTGATTTTGTTGCGGATCTGTGTACGTCAAGACTTCCGAAAGCATACGGTTTTTCGCCTGTGGAAGATATTCAGATTCTGTGTCCGTCAAGGAAGGGTATGCTTGGCGTAATTGAACTTAACAAACGTCTTCAGCAGGAGATTAATCCGCCGGCTAAGAATAAAACTGAAACAAGAAACATGATTTACACATTCCGCAGCGGAGACAAGGTCATGCAGACAAGAAACAACTATGATCTTGAGTGGAAACGCGATGATGAATACGGAATGGGTATTTTTAACGGTGATATCGGTACTATCCGTGCAATCAACAAGGCTGACAGAATAGCAGTGATTGATTTTGACGGACGTATCTGTACATATACATTTGAACTTCTTGAACAGATTGAACTTGCTTATGCAATCACTGTTCACAAGAGTCAGGGAAGTGAGTTTGAAGTGGTTATCATTCCTCTTCTCGGGGGATTTGAAAAACTTTATTACCGTAATCTTCTCTATACTGCCGTTACACGTGCAAAGAGAATGATTATAGTTGTAGGCTCACAGAAAAAGGTTTATCAGATGGTGGACAATGCCAGAAAAACCTGCAGATATACTTGTCTTAAGGAAATGACAGAACATGAAATCAAAAACGAACACAGTATCACGGTTCTTGCTTGATCTGGCATTCCCGAACAGATGTCCGTGCTGTGACGGATTTATAAAATGGGATATGCTTGTCTGCGGAAAATGTCACAGAGCAGTTGTTCCTGTCTATGATAAGGTTTGCAGAAAATGCGGCAAGGAAATCTGTATCTGTGCTGAGGAACTGTTTTATGATATGGCGGCAGTACCGCTGAGATACGAAGGACCTGTCAGGGAAGGCATTCTTTCACTTAAGAGAGGAAACAACAAAAATTTTGGTATTTATACCGGACGAATGCTTGCGGAAATTATAAAAAATGATTTCAGAAGCTGCAGGTTTGACTGTGTTGTTCCTGTTCCTATGTCAGCTTATTCGTTGAGAAAAAGAGGATACAATCAGGCTGAAGTAATTGCTTCCGAAATATCCGAGTCGCTTGGCATTCCTGTTGTCAGCGGCATTCTTTTCAAGAACAATACACAGTCCTCGCAGCATTATCTGAAGCGTACTGAAAGAATGAAAAACATTACGGCAATAAAAATAAACAAAACCAGTCTTAACGGGATGAACATTATACTGTGTGATGATGTAATCACTACAGGAAGCACAGTAAACAGGTGTGCTCAGCTGCTGAAATCATCCGGATGCGGCAGTATTCTGCTTGCTGCTGCAGCACAGTCAAAACTGAAATAAACAAAGTGTATACAGAAAAATTTTTTCTGTATCAGCTGAAGTCTGAAAGGAGGGTAAACTGAAGTATATGGATATCGGAATAGATCTGGGAACAACTAATTTTGTAGTTACAACTGATGCCGGTGTTGTACTCAGTGAGCCTTCCGTTGTTGCTTATCACAGATACAAAAAGGAAATTGTAGCTGTCGGAAATGAAGCATACAGGATGATAGGCAGAACTCCCGACTATATAACAATAGTAAGGCCGCTTGCTGACGGTGTAATATCAGATGACGGAATGGCCGAATACATGATTAAGGAATTTATTCTGAGAGTGCTTGGAAATCAGCCTGTCAGACCACGTGTCGTAATATGTGTTCCGTCATTTATTACTGATATAGAGGGCAGGGCGGTTATTGAAGCTGCTGTCAGTGCCGGCGCCAGAAAGGTTTACCTTATACAGGAACCGATTGCAGCACTTCTCGGAGCCGGGGTGGATATTTCACAGCCGTCCGGAAATATGGTCGTTGATATCGGCGGAGGAACCACTGATATTGCGGTCGTTTCACTAAACGGTGTTGTCGTTTCACATTCGGTAACTACTGCCGGAAACAAATTTGACCAGGCTGTAATTAAGTATCTTTCAAACAGATACAAGCTTCAGGTCGGAGAACGTACAGCTGAGAATATAAAAATGAAAATGTCAAATGTATATAATCCGGGAATAGGACACAGGATGAAAATCGGCGGAAAGAACATTTACACAGGTATGCCTGAGTCAGTTGAAATATGCGAGCTGGACATGCATCTGGCCGTGGAGGAAAATCTGTCTGACATTACTGAGGCAATACGATATGTGTTTGAACAGACGCCGCCGGAGCTTATCAGAGATATATATGATAACGGAATTGTTCTTACCGGAGGAGGGGCACACCTTGGCAGAATTGATATGCTGATAGGTGCAGAGACCGGACTGAAGTGCAGAATTGCTCAGGATTCGGATTACTGTGTTGCCAAGGGAACTGCGATGGCTTATACAAAAATGGATGCGCTCAGAGAAGGTTTTGAATACATCCCTGTTTATAAATGATTTACCAGAAAGGACCTATGAAAATTATGAGTAACAAAGAAGAAATGATTCATCATCATCATGACACAATTAAACTTACACTTGAAGACGACAGCATTATGGAATGCAATGTTCTTACAGTGTTCGAATGCAACGAAAAGGAATATCTTGCACTTGTTCCTGTAGAACCTGAAACTGAAGGAGATGTTTTCCTTTACGGATTTACAGAGCACAGGGAAAACGAAATTGAACTTATTAACATTGAGGACAAGCAGGAGCTTAATGATGTAATCAACGCATTTGAAAAATGGTGTGATGAGCAGGAGGAAAACATGATTCCTGTAGATGTGTATTCAGGTTTTCTCGGCGCTGGTAAAACAACACTTATCAAAAAGATGATTGCTGAAGCATACGCAGGCGAAAAGGTTGTTCTTATCGAAAACGAATTCGGCGAAATCAGCATTGACGGCGGATTTCTCAGGGATGCCGGAGTTGAAATCACAGAAATGAATTCAGGCTGTATCTGCTGTTCACTCGTGGGTGATTTCGGCGAGTCACTCAGAAAGGTAGTTGCTGACTACAGTCCTGACAGAATTATCATTGAACCATCAGGCGTAGGTAAGCTTTCTGATGTAATCAAGGCAGTTGAAGGTGTTGCTGCTGATACACCTATCATTCTCAACTCATACACAGCAGTTGTTGATGTCAAGAAATATGCCAAGTACATAAAGCTCTTCGGTGAATTCTTTATTGACCAGATTCAGAGTGCAGGACTTGTTGTACTCAGCCGTACAAAGGATATAGATGAAAATGAACTCGAAAAGTGTACAGATGCTCTTAATGAAATCAATCCGAATGCACTTATTATTACAACTGACTGGGATGAAATAAACGGAAAACAGATTCAGGAAGTAATGGAAAGCGGTTTTGATCTTGATTTTGAAGATGAATATATCGAAGGAATCGGATATGAAGACGAAGAAGAGTGCTGCTGCGGACATCATCACGATGACGACGATGAGGAACATCACCACCATCATCACCATGAAGACGGTGAAGAATGCTGCTGCGGACACCATCATGATGACGACGATGAGGAACATCACCACCATCATCATCACGAGGACGGTGAAGAATGCTGCTGCGGACATCACCATGATGACGACGATGAGGAACATCACCACCATCATCATCATGAGGATGGTGAAGAATGCTGCTGCGGACACCACCATGATGACGACGGGGAACATCACCACCATCATCATGAAGACGGTGAATGCTCATGCGGACATCATCATCACCATGCTGATGAAGTATTCTCAAGTATCGGTTTTGAAACAGTAAGAAAGTTCGGCGAGGATGAAATGCGTGATATTCTTTCTGATCTTTCAAATGAAGAAAAGTATGGTACAGTACTCAGAGCCAAGGGAATAGTTGCTTCATCGGAAGGTAGCAAATGGATTCACTTTGATTATGTACCTGACGAGTACGAAGTTCGTTTCGGCAGTGCGGATGTTACAGGACACATTGTAGTTATCGGCACTGATCTTAACGAGGCTGAAATCTCAAAGCGTTTTAAGAAATAAACTGAGCACACAGTATAAATATAATAATACAGTGAAAGCCGGGTTTTTCTGACATTCACTGTATTTCTGAAGGAGCGATAGAAATATGGAACAGATGGAACCAACTCCGGTATTTATGTTTACCGGGTTTGTTGAGAGCGGAAAGACCACAATGATCCAGAGATGGCTTACTCAGGATTTTTTCAGGGAACAGGAAAAGGTTGTCGTTATTGCCTGTGAGGACGGATTTACTGAGTATGAAAATCTTCCGGACAATGTAGTTCTGTATATGGTTGAAGACAAGGAAGACTTTACCTCTGATTTTCTTGCGGATGTTGAGAACAAGGATCATCCGGGTGCAGTTCTTCTTGAAAACAACTGTATGGTAAGTGCTGATGAAGTTCTGGATGTGGAATGGCCTGCAAACTGGGATCTTGTTCAGATTTCTGCGATGATAGATGCATCAAAGTTTGACGCTCAGATGCAGAATATGCGTCAGATAATGACTGAACAGTTCAGATATGCCACAGTTGTTGTATTCAACAGATGCGATGAAAACACAAAGAAGCTTAAGCTCAGAGCGGCAGTTAAGGTTGTTAACCCTGAGGCTTCGCTTATGTTCATTAAGACAGACGGAACAGCCGATGAGGAGCTTGATGAGCTTCCGTTCAACATTGATGCTCCTGTTGTTAAGATTGAAGACATGGACTTCGGTTTATGGTTTATTGATGTTTTTGAAAACTGTGAAAGATACAATAAAAAAACAGTTCAGTTCAAGGGACAGTTTTCCAGACCGGCCGGTTATCCGGGCAACAGTTTTCTTGTATACCGTTATGCAATGCAGTGCTGTGCGGATGATCTTGAATACCTCAAGCTTCTCTGCGTGGATGAGAGCTGTCCGAAAATAAAGGAAAATGACTGGGTAAGAGTAACTGCTGAGGTTGGCTACTGCATGCCTGAGGGTATGAATGAACCTTCACCGGTTTTCCAGGTAAAGAAAATTGAAAGAGCTACTGCTCCTGACACCGAATACGTATATTTTAACTGATGTTTGAGAGGATTTGTTTATGACTACTTTCACAAATGCAGATATTCTTCTTCCTGCGGATGCAGATATGGAGAAATGGGCTGTTGTAGCGTGCGACCAGTATACAAGTGAACCTGATTACTGGAAAGAAACTGCCGGAATTTCAGCAGGAGCTCCGTCAGCGTACAATTTTATTCTTCCCGAGGTTTATCTTGAAGACAGTGATGTCAGTGACAGAATTTCAAAGATTCAGTCATCCATGAAGGCAGCTCTTGATAAAGGTGTTTTTAAGGAATATAAAAATGCAATGATTTATCTTGAAAGAGTCCAGGACGACGGCAAGGTAAGAGCCGGTCTGGTTGGATGCATCGACCTTGAAGACTACGACTACAGAAAGGGTTCGGTTTCTCCTGTAAGGGCAACTGAAGCAACTGTTATTGAGAGAATTCCTCCGAGAATCGCAGTCAGACGCGGAGCTGAGCTTGAACTTCCTCATATTATGATTCTTATTGATGATGCGGAAGGAAAGGTAATTGAACCTCTTGCAGCAAAGTCTGCCTCATTTGAAAAGGTTTATGACTTCAGGCTTATGCAGAAGGGCGGTTCAGCAAGGGGATGGCTTGTTCCTGAAAAAGAACAGGCAGATATTCTTGCTGCACTTGATGAGCTTGCTGATATCGGAAAGTTCAATACTAAGTATTCATTAAATGAAAAGAGTCCTCTTGTATTTGCAATGGGTGACGGAAATCATTCACTTGCAACTGCAAAGGAATTCTATGAACAGCTTAAAAAGGCAAATCCTGACAAGGATATGACAAATCATCCTGCAAGATATGCACTTGCTGAAATTGTAAACCTCCACAGTGATGCTCTCAAATTTGAGGCAATTCACCGTCTTGTATATGATGTTGACTGTGAAAAACTCCTTGCCGAACTTACAAAGGCTCTTGGTACATCTGAAACAGAGGTTTCAGACCAGTACACAATCTGCTCATGCAATGGTGTGGAAAAGAAGCTTTATATTCATAATAAGACTTCAAATCTCTCAGTTGGTTCGCTCCAGAACTTCCTTGACGGATATATTAAGGAAAACGGCGGAAAAATCGACTACATTCACGGTGCTGATACTGTTAAGTCTCTTGCTGAAAAGCACAGCGGACTTTCATTCGTTCTTCCTGATATGGATAAGTCACAGCTTTTCCCGACAGTAATCAAGGACGGAGCGCTTCCGAGAAAAACATTCTCTATGGGACACGCAGAGGATAAGCGTTTCTACATTGAGGCAAGAAAAATTACTGAATAATCAGGAGAAACAAATGCTTAACCAGTTTTCAAGAACACAGCTTATTTTCGGTGAAGAAGCAATGAAAAAGCTTTCGGGTTCCCGTGTAGCAGTTTTCGGAGTCGGCGGTGTAGGAGGCTACACCGTTGAGGCTCTTGCACGTTCAGGAGTAGGAGAACTTGACCTTATTGACAATGACACCGTAAGCCTTACCAATATAAACAGGCAGATTATCGCACTTACAAGCACAATCGGCAAGTATAAGGTTGATGTGGCAAAGGAGCGTATACTCGATATTAACCCAGAATGCAGGGTTAATGCTTACAGAACCTTTTATATGCCCGAAACAGCAGACCAGTTTGATTTTACCCAATATGACTATATTGTTGATGCAATCGACACTGTAACAGGCAAGCTCGAAATAATAATGCAGGCTAAAAAAGCAGGCACTCCCATAATAAGCTCAATGGGAGCAGGAAACAAGACAGACCCTACATTATTTGAGGTTGCGGATATATACAAGACCTCAGTTTGTCCGCTTGCAAAGGTAATGCGTCACGAACTGAAAAAGCGTGGAGTAAAGAAACTGAAGGTTGTATATTCAACAGAGCAGGCGGTTCGTCCGCTTAAAGAAGAAAGCAACAGCGAATGTCTGGCTGATGCACAGAAAAGTGGTACAAGACGTGACATTCCGGGTTCAAATGCGTTTGTTCCGTCAGTTGCAGGGCTGATTATAGCGAGTGAAGTAATCAAGGAACTGTGTCAGTATGATGAAAAGGCAGCTCGACTGAGAAGATGAGGAGGAAAATATGAAGCGAAGTGACTATATAAGCTGGGATGAATATTTTATGGGAATTGCGATACTTTCCGCACAGAGAAGTAAGGATAATTCCACTCAGGTCGGAGCGTGTATCGTTAACAATGAGCATAAGATTGTTTCAGTGGGCTATAACGGTATGCCTACAGGATGCTCTGACGATGATATGCCGTGGGAGCGTGAAGGAGATTCTTCTCTCGATACTAAGTATCCGTTTGTGTGTCATGCGGAGCTTAATGCGATTCTTAACAGTAATATCGGCAATTTAAGCGGATGCACTGTATATGTAACTCTTTTCCCGTGCAATGAGTGTGCAAAGGCGATAATACAGTCAGGAATAAAGAGGGTAGTGTATTACAGCAACAAGTATGCTGATACTGAGAGTGTCAAGGCTTCGTATATTCTTTTTAAGAAGTGTGGAGTTGCTGTTGATGAGTATCAGCCAAGCGGAAAGGATATTGTTCTTTCGGTATAAATCATTACAAATTAAAATTAGGAGTTTTATTATGATAAAAAAACGATTATCTGCTGTTATTGCAGCAGCATTACTGACTTTTACACCGGTTTGTTCAGGTGTAAAAAATACTGTTTTAAATTTCAATTCAGTACAGACAAGTGCAGCAGAATATCAGAAAAATACAGAAGGCTTTGTAACAAGAATGTA
>DCGK01000072.1:422-767 GCA_002315235.1 Ruminococcus sp. UBA1780 | reverse complement strand
TTAATAATCATACTGCAACAGCATCAGACTTGATTTACGGATTTTTTAATTCGGACGAATATAAGGGCAGAAAGAAGTCGAATGACCAGATAATTACTGATTGTTATAACGCTATGCTTGACAGAAATCCTGATGCTTCAGGTAAAAATACATGGGGTTCACGCCTTAATATCGGAATGACACCGATGGCTGTTTGCAAAGGATTTGCAGGAAGTAATGAATTTAAGGGACTTTGTGCAGAATATGGAATAACTGTTGGAAATATTCCGATAAACTATGCTCGTGATGAAAATTATGAGCGTACATATTTCGTATACCGTCTTTATAAAAACTGTCTCGGACGTA
>DCGK01000072.1:0-359 GCA_002315235.1 Ruminococcus sp. UBA1780 | reverse complement strand
ACGGAACAACAGGCACAAAAATTGCACAGGGATTCATTTTCAGTAATGAATACAAGAATCGTATTACTAAAAATGATGAATTTGTAGATATGCTTTATCGTACAATTCTCGGAAGAAGTTCTGATAAAAACGGAGCTGCTACATGGACAAATAAGCTTAATTATACAAATACAAGAGAGTATGTAACAAATGGCTTTATTTTCAGCGATGAGTTTAAGGGGCAGTGTGCAAAAGCGGGAATAAGCGTTGGTAAAGCAATTGCTACAAAAGACGATTCACCTGAGTGGAAGTTAAATGTTTCGTCCTTAGAGTATATTAATAAGAAACGTGCTGAAAGAGGTGTTCATGCTCTTGTTTTA
>DCGK01000127.1 GCA_002315235.1 Ruminococcus sp. UBA1780 | reverse complement strand
ACCCTGATAATAAAAACTCAGCGCAGCAAAGATATGTATGTACAAAACTTTGCTGCGCTGTTTATTTTATATGAGATACTTTTTTATAAGCACTTCCACTCTTAGCTCAACCTGATTATAAAAAAATAGCTGCATAATCGATGCTGCTATTTTTTTTAATAGTAATGGGCATCTCACTGAGATGCCCATTTCCATTTCAAAAGGTGTTTCTTAACAACACCATATGTACTGATTATTTGTAATTACTGTGAACTTAAAATCATTTTACAGCTGATTATTTTGATACAACAGACTTGAGAAGAATAAGGTCGAGAATACTTACTGATCCGTCCTTGTTCATATCTGCTGTTTCAGATGAAATCTCAGGTTCAAGACCTATAAGATAATTCATCATTGATGTAATATCGAAGCTGTTTATTACACCGTCACTGTTGATGTCACCGGCAATCTTTTCAGGAGCAGGAGCTTCTGTTGTTACCGGAGGTTCTGTAACTGTTGTTGTAACCGGAGGTTCTGTCACAGGTGGTTCTGTTACAGGCGGTTCAGTAACAGGAGGCTCTGTTACAACCGGAGCTGCCTTTTCACCGTAAACTTCAATCTCGGCGATGTTACAGCAGTAAACATTGTCCTTGTTTATATTCGGATCAGACGGTGCTCCTTCAGGAACCTGATACTTGATGTATCTTACGCCCTTTGTATTTTCAAGCTTAGTTATATAATGCATACCGAATGAAGGCTTGGAATCAATTGTGTACATCTTCTGCCATGTGTTTCCGTCAGCTGATGACCAGAACACACCGTTGTATGCACGGTATTCATAACCTGAACGAGGTGAGTAGCCGACTGCTGAGATATCATAAGTTCCGCCGAGGTCAGCCTGAACCCAGCCGTTGCCTACGCCGTCAAAGAATGTTGATGTATTTCCGTCAAATACCTTCTGAGCAGTGTCTGCTGAGTCTTTCCACGGATTGCTTCCTGTTACCTGTGATGCCGGAATATCAATCTTTGTGCCTTCAAAAGCAACAGCCTTAACGTTGTCAAGAATGTATGTTGTTACTGACTGAGCCTTTAAATCAGCTGTAAATCCAGTACCGTTTACAGGAATCTTTCCGACATCCTTCCAGCTTTCGCCGCCGTTTACACTGCCGCTTGTTCTGATAACCTGAACGCTGTCACCAAGTGAACCGAATTCTGAAAGATTGAATGTAAGCTGCTTTGCATTGCTGCCGTCGTTTACTGCTACGATTACGAGTCTGTTACCCTTTGGATCGTATGCTGCAACTGTTGAATCAGATGTCTTGAGCATTGTGTATCCAGGTCTGATATATCTTGAGAACTGTCCGAAAGCGTAATATTTCTGAGTTAAAATAACGCTCTTCTTATCATGGTCAGCAACTGCAAGGCCCCAGAATCCTGTTTTAATGTCAGGCATACCGCTGTCCTTCTTGCCCATGTAGCCGTCCTTGGAAATGTGCTTGTCAATTGCCTGCCAGAGAATCCATGCTGAACAGTTAAGTCCGTTACAGTCGTCTCTGATTCTGTTAGCGAGCCAGAGAGCACCGCCCATTTCACCGGCATTTGTACCTGCTGTGGCACCGCCGTCAACCTCACTCATCCAGAGGTTCTTGCCGTTCTTGATTGCAAGATTCTTAAGGTCTGTTCTCTTCCATCCGCCGTATGTGTGTGTATCAATACGTGAAATAGCATTTTTTGCATCGCCTGAAAGCTTGTTGAACGCATCAATCTGTGTATCAATTGATGTTTCGTCTGAAGCTACGAGCATTGTGTTGTTCAGGCCCTTGGCTGCCATCGCACGCTTCATTTCCATAATCATTTTTGATTCGCTGTCGCCGATATCGAAGTGACAGCCTTCCTGCTTCGGGCTGTATGCGCCCCAGAAGTTTGTATATGGTTCATTGAACGGTTCAATACTCTGAACGTGAATTCCCCAGTCCTTCTCATAATGAGCAGAAACCTCAGCCATATAGTCAGCAAATCCTGCGTACCATTCGTTCTTGAGGTTGTTCTGGCCGGCATTTTTGTTACCGCTTGTACATCCGCTCTGTGTCATGTAGAACGGAGGAGAGTTTGAAAACATCTCAACGATAAGGTCCTTGTTGGCTGCGATTGACTTTTTGAGAACGTTTCTCTGGTTGTAGTCAGCATTCCAGTCATAAACAACCTTGCCGTTTACAAGCTTGGAGTAACCAGGCATGTTCGAGTCTGTTCTTGTGATGTGATTATGTGAAGGATCATCACCGCCGCCGATATTGAATCTGGCGATGTTCATACGGAGACCTGAGTCACCGAAGAAAAGCTCTGCTGTCTTGGAAGCAAGCTCATCTGAGTAACCTACTCGGTTTGCCCACCAGCAGAGGGATGTTCCCCATCCTTCAAAGACACCATTGTTGATATCATACTTGTTATTAGGTGAAAGCGATACAACAGTCGCTGCTTCTGTCACCTTTTCTCCTGTTCCCATATAGCCTGCAAATGTTCCGCAGAGGCCAACGGCAGTAACAAGAGAAACTACACGTTTGAAAATTTTCATATTCAACTTCTCCTTTACACATGGAATTGTCCATGCAATTCCAAAAATCCATAAACTAATAATAGCATATATTTTTGTAAAAATCAAGTGAATTTTTTATTTGAATTGCATAATTAAATCTGTTAAATTACAGTTTCAGCCTTTTTCTCTGAATGTAAACGGTATCAAAAAAGCTCCCTGGTCATATCTGACCAGAGAGCTTTTACAGAATTTACAGAAATTCTTCAAAAAGTTTTTCAACCTGTCCCTTGTCACGGTAACCGACGCAGGCAGCTGCTGTCTTTCCGTCCTTCATCACAACAAGCATCGGAATACTTGAAACACCGTATTCATCGGCCAGCTCCGGAACTTTGTCAACATTTACCTTTCCGACTTTAATTTTTCCGTCATACTGCTCAGCTATTTCCGCAACAACAGGTGAAAGCATTCTGCATGGTCCGCACCATTCAGCCCAGAAATCAAGCAGTACGGGAATACTGCATTTTTCAACTTCTTCCTCAAAATTTTCAAGTGTAATATTTACTTCTGCCATTTTAATTACCTCCGTTCTTTTCCAATGAAAAACAATGATTAATCTTTAGACTTATAGTAAAGCATGCAGTGACAGTATCCTTCAAATCCGGGATCTGCAGCCTGTGCTTTAAACTCTTCACACATACACCTGTATTCTTCTTTCTTTTCTCTCCGGCACGGGCAGTACCCTCCGGTACGCTTAAGGCCTTCCCTGATGGTTTTTACAATCTCCTCATCAGTATTAAGTGTGATTTTCAATGCTGTCTCCTCCTGTTCCGTAAAAAACGATGATTTTGTATCACCTTATGTCTGTCAATGAATTTATCTGTCAAGCGGAGCTTTAAATCTGTATTTTATATTCCTGAGCTTAAGTCCGCTCTGTGCAAAATAGAAACGAATCGTGTTAAACCTCGAATACATGTACACTTCCTTTGTAAGCTCTGTATATTTTCCGCCTGTTCCGTTGAATGTAAGCGTAGCACAGACTGTTCCGTTGTTGAAATATGTAACCGGAATCTGAGCTGTTTCGCTCTGGTCAGATGCTGCCGTAATCGTAATTTCGTAGCATCCCGGTGTGGTTATAGTAAGCTCATAGCAGAAGGCACTTCCCTTGTCAGTTCTGATATCCTCAAGCGAAATATCAGCTTCCCTGTCAAGTTCATAAAGCACAACCGGAGCATCACTGCCTTCATCCTCCTCAGGACGGTTTATTATTTCTGTTTTTTCATATGTGTTCATCATATGCTTCATGGCATTGGACTTCATAAGGAAACGGCATATATTTAACGCATTTCTCTGAAGCTCCGCACGCTGAAGAGTACCGTTCTGAAGTGATTCGATAATATTGTCAGGATTGTTCTCACAGTCTGAACAAACCATGTAGACATCATTCTGTGCCCTTACCATAGCTGCAAGATTTGACTTGCTCTGTTTCTGACCCCGGTCATTTACAGAAGCCCACCAGTCAGTCATAACCATTCCGTCAAATCCCCATTCATTTCTGAGAATCATTGTAATCAGATCAAAGTTTCCTGCTGTCCACAGTCCGTTAAGTGCACCGTAAGTACTCATAACAGAAGACGCTCCTGTCTGTCTGACAGCCATCTCAAAGCCCCTGAGATAAATTTCTCTCTGTGCTCTTGCGGAAATGACTGAATCAGTAACAAGTCTTCCTGTTTCCTGATTGTTTCCGCAGAAATGCTTTATCGTACCCTCTGAACCGCTTCTGTGCATACCTGTAAGCTCTGCACATGCCATGGTTCCGGTCAGGAACGGATCCTCTGAAAAATATTCGAAGTTTCTTCCGTTCAGAGGATGTCTGTGTATATTCATTCCCGGTCCGAGCAGACAGTCAACTTTGTTTTCCGCCATCTCAGCTCCGGTCATTTCAAAAAGCTCTGTAACAAGCTCAGGGTTAAACGTTGATGCAATCATTGTACCGTTAGGAAGGCTGAATGCCTTGATTCCGCAGTCAAGTCTCATTCCGGACGGACCGTCAGCACAGCATCCGCACGGAATTCCGAATTCACCGAGTCTGTCAGTAACCCCGCCGAATGCAGAAGCTGTCCCGGCTGTTACTCTCGGACTTCCCATACCCTCCCCGCGGCTTAAACATGCAAGATCCTCATCTGAAAGCTGAGCAATGAATTCCTCAGGTGTGCCGCTGCCGTTCACAACATCAGCAAGTTTGATTCCTCTGTCTCCTGTATACGGAATCTCTGCCGGAATCAGTGATTTTCTTCTTTCCTGCTCATCAACCTCTGAAAGCGGCACATCCTCGTATGTTACTCTGAATGTTCCGTCATCCTGAAGCTCAGGCTTAATCCTCCTGAACGGAAGCACAGGAGCACAGCACTGACTGTGTCTGCTGATAACAACCGTATCTTTTTCAGGAAGCGTTACTGCAGCCATAAGAGCAGCATTTCTTACATCGGTTCCAACATAAAATCTGTATTCGCCAGGTTCAAGAACAAAACAGTTTTTGTTTCCCGTAACTCCTGAATCATCAAACGAGGCAAAATCTGCAAATTTTACTCTGATTCGTACCTTATCTGTTCCGCCCGGTGCAATTTCCCTTGTCTTTGCAAAACCGCAGAGAACTCTGGAAGGCTTTCCGAGTCTGCCCTGAGGAGCCTCACAGTAAACCTGGACAACTTCCTTGCCGCTGAAATTTCCTGTGTTTGTAACACTTACAGTGAAATCCGCTCCGAAATCGGAATAATCATGATACGGAATACCTTCAAGCTTTATATTTCCGAGAGTAAATGTTGTATATGAAAGACCAAATCCGAAAGGATAGTGAACTCTGTCCTTTGCAAAAGTCTCAAAATATCTGTAGCCGACATATATGTCCTCGGCATAGAAGTTTCTCTCTCTGTCACCGAAATTATCAGTTGCAGGATAATCGGAAATACTGTACGCAACAGTATCAGTAAGCTTTCCTGACGGACTCACCTTTCCTGTAAGCACATCAGCTGTTCCTGTACCGCCGGTCATTCCTCCCTGCCACACATAGAGAAGTGCATCCGGATTATTTTCCTCGATATAGAGCGTATTCATAAGTCCGCCGGTATTAAGAAGAACTATCATCTCAGGGAAGGCAGCTCTTACCTTGCGAACCATCTCTCTCTCAGTATCACTGAGGAAAAACGCTCCGTCTTCAGCTCTGTTGTCCTGTTCTTCACCGGCTGTTCTTCCTATAATCACGACTGCAGTGCTGCACTGTGACGCAATTCTCTTTACAAGCTCATCACCGAGAGGCATTTCCTCCTGAGACCACGGCTCAGTACCCCATCCGGCACCCGGATTGAAGGGATTTTTCTCATCCCATGCCTCATATACCGAATAAAGCTCATCGTTGATTTTTATTCCGCTTTCACGGAGTCCGTCAACGATGCCGGTTACCTTTGATACATTTACCATACCGCCTGAGCCGGTACCGCTCTTGTAGTAATGAAGCTGAATTCGTCCGAATACAGCAACTTCCTTTTCTTTTTTCAGAGGAAGAACGTTGTTTTTATTAATAAGCATTACAATGCCTTCCGACACTGTCTGTACTGCCTTTTCTGTATATCTGTTCCAGTCCAGAATTTTTTTCATTTTTGAGAAATTCCCTTCTACCATATTCGTAAACACATCTGAAACGGTTTACTTTAAACGTTTACAAAACTTTTCACGTTCATTTATAATTATAACAAATAATTCAAAATAATTCAACATTTATTTTACTGTTTTTACAAACAAAAAAGTTCTGCAAAGACTTAACTGTCTTTACAGAACTTCTGTTTTTTTATTCTCTGCAGCCTGCGTTAATCCGGCTGGTCTGTTTAATGAGCCATAAGATATGCAAGAGCTCTTCTCTGTACATTTGCTGAAGCGTCTTCAACTGTCATTTCAGGATCTGTGAAATACTTTGATGATTCTTCCATAAGAATGTCAAAGTACTCTGTTCCCCTGATGCTGAGGTATGCATTTCCGTTTACTGCCTTTCTGAACTTTTCAGCAGTTGCAGCTGATACATCCGGAAGATCGTATTCCTCGCCCCATGTTGTAATAACCGTCGGTGCGTAATCATCACCGTTAAGCATCTTTTCGTATTTCATTGATGTGCTGTCAGCAATGAGTTTTTCCATAACGGATGTTCTTACCGGAAGAAGCTCAGGACTGATACGTGCCTTAATCTGGCTCTCTGTCAGTTCTCTCTTTTCTCCCCAGCTGTAGAAATTGTCAGTAAAGAACTGACGGATGAAACTCCATGAAACATCCTTGCAGTCAGATGTCTTCAGAACTGAGAAGCAGATTCCCGGTGTTATTTCAAGTTCAGCTTCACCGCCTGAAGGAATACCCTTGGCAATCTGTTCCTCCTGAGTAACTGTTTCTTCATAGTTAAGTCTTGCCGGTGTTGAAAGCTTTTCAAAACGAATGTCATAAACCTTGTCACCTGCAGGACCTGCACCCTCAACAGGATCAAATGCATCAGCCCATCTGAGAACATCTCTGAACTCTTCCGTATCAAACTTACATGTTTTTTCTTCAAAATCAGTATTTACTGAGGCATATACTGAAAGAATATCTTCAAGAGCTGCCTCCTCGTGAGGATATACTGTATTGTAAACAGTTGCCTCCTCAAGGAAATCGCTCATCTTCCACTTGCCCTTGCCGTCTGTTGCAGACTCATTTGCAAAGTATGTTCTTCCTGTGAAGAACGGGAAGATTCTGTACATTACATTGTCAACTGTACAGAACTCCGCGATGTTGGACATGAGATCATCTTCCTTAACCTCAGGATCGCCGGCCATAAGATCACGTATTTCGGCGAACTTTCCTTCCTTTGCATAACTGCTGAAGTCATTGTCAGCCGGGTTATAGATGATAAAGTCAGGTGTGAAGCCTTCTTCCATTTCCTTTTCAAGCTTCTCAAGTCCGTTTTCCGCACCGTCAGCCGAAACAGCTCCTCTGTTGTAGTTCTTCGGATGGATAAAGTACTTGTCGTTGTTCCTGTTGAATTCCTTGATAAGTTCAGGAACACTGTACTCTTCACCGTATACATTAAATGTTGTATAGATATCTCCGGCAACAGTGATTATTCTTCTGCTGTTGAGTTCCTCAAGACGCTGCTCGCTTGCCTTTGCAAGACGTATAGGTCTGAGATATTCCTCGGTTCTTGTTTTCGGCTTTGCTTCAGCAGATGTTTCTGAAGGCTTTGCTGCATCCGGTTCAGATTCGTCATCATCCTCATCTGTTTCTTCAGAATCTTCCTCATCTTCTTCGTTTTCTTCGTCTTCTTCATCTTCAGAATCTTCTTCTGAATCCTCGTCATCTGAATCTTCATCTTCAGATTCTTCTTCAGAGTCAGCTTCATCCTGATCCTCGTCTGCATCTTCCTCAGAATCAGTCTTTTCTTCTCCCTCAGCTGCAGCAGTTTCATTTTCAGCAGCCATAATATCATCAGCTGCGGCAGACTCTTCAATCATAATCTCAAGTGTCTGCTTCGTAAGACAGTAAATGTCGCCTGCATCCTTTATACCGATACAGTTGCGATCCTTGATATCAATATCAGCATCAGCCCACTGCATAACCTCTTCAATTGTTCTTTCGGAGAATCTGATTCCGTAAACTGAAGCCGCATCGGAAAGATATGCATCATAAACTGCGTCTCCTGCGAGAAGCTTGTAATCAGTACCTGCATCTGTATAAATTTTCTGAGCTGTCTGGATTACACCTGTTTCATCCACAGGAGCAATTCCTACAGAACCGTCTTCATCAGTAAACGCCGCCCAGAGCTCTGAACCGCTGGCGAAATACTTTGCATTTGCTTCAGGGTCTATGTTATATGTGGCTGTACGTATTCCGTAGCAGTCAAACTGCTGAATTGTGCTTCCCTTTACAGGATCGCTTTCCTGAATGTAAATATCACCTTCTCCTGATACAAAGAAGTCGTTTATCTTAATTTCATACGGAAGCTTTTCACCGCCGACCTGTCTGCTGAGTGAGCCGTCCGGCTTCATTCTGTAAAGCTCAATCTTTGTGTATTCGGTTGTCTTTGTTTCAGTTGCTGAAACAACAGTTGTTTCCTTTGAACGCTCAACCTTTGTGAAATAAAGGTCACCGGCACTGTTTACATATGCCTTTTCGATGTTTCCGTCATATCCGAGAGTCATCTTTGTTTCCTCGATAACTTCACCTTCAGCACTTGCAGCATAAAAATGCTTGAGTGTCTGTGCCTTTTCCTGATATACGAGAACGTACTTTTTACCGTCGCAGAATGCGCCGAGAACATCCATGTCTGTTGTTCCTGCAAGTTCTATTACTCTTTCAAGACCTGTCTTGAAATCCTTAACACATACGCCCTTTTCATTGCCGTAAATTACTCTGTCTGTAAATACAGTGAAAAGTCTGTCGTTCTCACCGAGTTCAACCCCTTCAGGAAGCTTGGAGATGTCATCAGACGCATAGAAATAACCGGTCGGAGCATTGTAAATCTCACTTCTCTTCATTGTAGTAAGATCGATGTTACACATCATAAGCCCTGAACCGCTTGTATATGCAGTATCATCAGTAATAGCATACATCTGGTTTCCGCCGTAAAGAATATCTGTAATTTCTCCGGTGAGACTGCTCATATTTGCAAGAGGTATTTCCTCATAATAGCTTGTAAGCTTGTATTCATTTCCCTTTTCCTCAGGCTCCTGTACAGGTTCCTGTTCTGTTACTTCAGGAATTTCTTCTTCAGTATTTTTTTCAGGCTCTTCCTTTTCCTTACAGGATGTAAATGAAACAGAAACAGCAAGTGCAGCTAAAAAACTAATAATTCTCTTTGAATATTTCATTTCCTACTCCTTTTTTCATCATAAATCTACTTTAATAAAACTAATAAAACATAAGTCATCAATAAATAAACATCAAATTACATTATACCAAATTTCTTCAGGAATTTCAATAGGATCAGAACTTACTTCTCCACACTGAAGGTGAAAGCATAATGATAATCGGCAGACATTCAAGTCGTCCGAAAAGCATGTCAAATGAAAGAACAATCTTTACAAAACCGGAGAACATATGGAAGTTTTCCGAAGGACCAACCCTGTTAAGACCCGGTCCGATATTGTTGATACATGTTACAACCGATGAAAATGATGTGGCAAAATCAAAATTGTCCACAGAAACCAGCAGAAGTGAGATAAGCATCAGTCCGATATACAGAATAAAATATGTCTGAACACCGTGAACCGTTGTGGTATCCATGCTCTTGTCCTCACCCTTAAGTACATAAACGCACTTCGGACTGAGTGTCTGTCTGACGAATTTTTTGACGCTTCTGAACATGATTATTACTCTCTGAACCTTGAGTCCGCCACCTGTTGAACCGGCACACGCACCTATGAACATAAGAATAAACAGAACCATCTGGGAAAATTCAGGCCAGAGTGCATAGTCATCTGTTCCGAATCCGGTCGATGTCATAATGGATGAAACCTGAAAAACCGCATATCTGAAATTTTCAGAAAACTCACTGTGAATCCCGCGGTTTGCAGCCATAATCAGTACTGTAGCAACAGCCATTATTATCAGATAAACCCGAAGCTCTGTATTTCTCAGGGCCGTTCTTATGTGTCCTGTGAGCGCAAGATAAAAAATACTGAAATTAACACCGAAGGCTGCCATACCCGCAGTAAGAACATATTCGATGTACCTTGAGTTGTAAAATGCAATACCTGTATTTTTTATACCGAATCCTCCTGTTCCTGCTGTACCCATCGCATGACAGATACTGTCAAAAAGCGGCATGCCTCCAAGAACAAGGAGAACAGTAAGAACTATTGTCATTACTCCGTAAATGATATACAGAGTTCGTGCGGAGGTTCTGCCCTTAGGGGTCAGCTTACCGACCTGCGGTCCGGCACACTCTGCCCTCATAAGATGCATGGTACCCTTGTTGGCAGGAAGTATGGCAATTGCAAGGACAAGTACGCCCATGCCGCCAACCCAGTGCGTAAAGCTTCTCCAGAAAAGCATTCCGTGTGAAAGTGATTCTATGTCAGTAAGAATCGTGGAACCGGTGGTAGTAAATCCTGAAACGCTTTCAAAAACAGCGTCAATAAATGACGGAATCTGACCTGAAAGCCAGAAAGGAAGCGCACCCGCCACAGGATAAATAACCCAGAGCAGAGCAACAACAACCAGTCCTTCCTTTGCAAACATGTCCGTATCCTTCGGCTTTATTACTGCCATCGGAGCTGAAACAAGAGCAACTCCGGCAGCTACCTCAAGAAAAACCCTGACCGAATCCCATTCTCCGTATACAGCACTTACAATCGCAGGAATAAGAAACAGAAGCGAACCGCTTACCGTAATCCTGCAGAGGTAGTGTGCAACAGCCAGTTTGTTCATTCAGCCACCTCACTCTTCCAGAATATCGGTAATATCCGAAAAATGATGATCCTTTGAAATGATAATAACAGAGTCATCAGTTTCAATCACGTCATCACCGTTCGGTATAATTACTGAACGCCTGCGGATAATACCGCAGATAAGAATATTCTTTTTCAGATTGATATTTCTCAGCGGAATGCCGACAATACCTTCAATATGTCTTTTGATTCTGAATTCAATAGCCTCTGCCTTGTTGTCAACCAGATGATAAAGCGCTTCGATATTGCTTCCTGAAGTATTTTTCATGGAACGCACATAACTGAGAACAACTGATTCTGTCTGAAGCTTTGGAGAAATAAGGCAGTCAAGACCGACCTGTCCTGCAATCTCACGGTAGCTTTCACGGTTAATCTTGGTGATAACCTTTGCATTTGAGTTCTTAATCGCGAACAGTGACATGATAATGTTTTCCTCATCTATACCTGTCATCGAAATAAATGCGTCCGCATGCTTTATTCCCTGCTCAACGAGAACCTCCTGGTCCGTACCGTCGGCATGAATAATATTGGCCTTCGGAAACGCAACGGCAAGTTCATTGCATTTTTCCCTGTCTATCTCTATAACCTTAACTGTCATATGCGCTGCCAGAAGCTGTCTGACAAGGTAACTGCATACCTTTCCGCCTCCGACAATCATTACTGTTCTGATTTTTGTTCTCATTGAACCGATAGCCTTGAAGAAGCCTTCAAGATTACGGTGCGAAGCAGCTATATTGATAATATCCCCCGAGTGAAGTATAAAATCACCGCCGGGAATAAAAATCTGCGAATCTCTCTCAACAGCACCTATGAGATATTTGATCTTGTGCTTTTTGTATATCTCGGCAAGAGTCATGCCGTCAAGTTCGGAATTTTCACTGAGCCTGTGCTCAACCAGCTCTATACGTCCTCTTGAAAAAACCTCCAGCTTTGCAGCTGACGGGAAAACAAGAATTCGCATTATTTCGTCAGATGTGATAAGCTCAGGGTTAATAACCATGGAAAGACCTACGTCCTCCTTAAGCATGTCAACCTGTGAAAAATACATAGGGTTGCGTACTCTTGACATGGTTCGTCCGGCACCAAGTTTTTTGGCGAAAAGACAGCAGAGAAGATTAAGCTCGTCATGCGGGGTGGTTGCGATAAACAGGCCTGACTTACCGACGTCAGCCTCCTTAAGCACATTCAGATCCGCACCGTCACCTTCAATACACATAACATCCTGAACATCCTGAATCTTTTCAAGAGCCGTTTTGTTTGTGTCAATAACTGTAACGTCATGACCTTCCTTCGAAAGAGCATTGGAAATATTGCTTCCAACCTTTCCGCTTCCGATTATAACAACTTTCATAGTATTCTGAATACCATCCTGTCTGATTTCAGCAAGCCGGGAAATCCGGGGTTCTGCTGTAATAATTGTGAATGAACAAAGCAATTCTTCGAATTGCCTCTG
>DCGK01000077.1:9500-16656 GCA_002315235.1 Ruminococcus sp. UBA1780 | reverse complement strand
TGTTAAAAGCAGAGCTTTGAAAACATGAAAGGAGGATGAACTGAATGAAGAACGAAAGGCGTATAAACATAGGACTGTTTGTAAACAGTCTTCAGAATGACTATTCAACGCTTATGTGTCAGGGTGCGGCAATAGCTGCCGAAGAGCTTGATGCCAATCTTCTCATTGTTCCGGGCAGAGAAGTAAACGCCGAGTGGGACAATATAGCTATAAACAGATTTGAAAATCAGAGTAATGTTCTTTATTCGTTTATCACTTCATGTACTGTTGATGTGCTTATTGTTTCCATGGGGACGGTAGGCTTTTTCCTTGATGATGAGGAAAGAAAAAATTTCCTTTCCAGATACAAAGGTATGAAGGTGATCGTACTTGAATCAGAGGTTGACGGTTATCCTTCAATTCTTTTTAATTCAGACGGTTTAAGGGAAGAGATAGAGCATTTTATAAAGGTTCATAACAAAAGAAAGATCGCTTTTTTCAGCGGACCTTCAAACAATATGGTCGCAAATGAACGTCTTCAGATTTTCAGGGAGGTTCTCAGAGAGAACGGCATAGAACCTGATGAGAAGTATATCGGATACGGTGATTTTACGGACTACTGTGACCGGATGGTTGAGAAGTTTTTTGACGGATTTGGCGGAGATATGCCGGAGGTGCTTATCTGTGCCAATGATACAATGGTAAAGTCTGTAAAAAACGTCTGCGACGCACGAGGTATCAGGCTGGGTTCTGATTTCCTTGTTGCCGGGTATGATGACGCGGCATTTGCAAGTGTTATGGTGCCGCCTCTTACAACAGTCAAGTCGAATATAATGACTATGGGATATCAGGCTGTTCACAGTGCGGTAAACTATCACAGAACCGGTGTGTTCGAGCCGGTAAGCGTAAGAACCAACCTTATTCTTCGCCAGTCATGCGGATGTTCGCCTGAAGAAGTGCGTGAAACTGAAACACAGAATATAAGCATGAAGTATCCGCGGGAAGAGCTTATTCAGAATATTATAGAGTATACAGTAAAAAAATCATCTCTTGATATTATCCCGCGCACTCAGATTGATGCGCTCAGAAAGTTTATCGGAAGTGTCTATGACCGTATAAAAGACGGTTACGGCTTCAGCACGCAGGAGATTTCCGATATGGTTTCGGAACTCATGAGTTCAAAAAACCTTGATTTTCTGACCTTCGATTCCATCAATGCAGTTATGTTTGCGCTTAAGAAGCTTGCACTTGAAGGCAGTATGTTCGGTGACAACAGGGAAAGCGTTTTTGCCACATTTGAAAGTGTTTTCAGAAGTATAGGTCTTCAGTTTGCGGAAAAAAGTCACAGCATAGAGGACAGAATGATTACCGACAGATTCGTCTTTTCGCGAATAGCCGATGATATGATGGCCAGCGGCAGTGACGAAGGTCAGGCAATGAAGCATCTTATGAACGATATCAGCATGCTTCATGTAAACAGCTGTTATCTTTATCTCTATCATCAGTCGATTCTCAGCTATCTGCAGAACAATGCTGAAGATATTCAGAACTGGAAGAGGCCGGATAACCTGTATCTCAAGGCGTTTTTTGATCACGACAGATTCGGGTTTCCGCAGCCGCGTGACCAGAGGATAGAATATGACAGCTTTTTCACAAACAGGATGATGCCTTACGGCAGACGAAGAACCATGGTGCTTCAGGCACTTTATTTCAATACTGAACAGTACGGAATCATTCTTCTCGAAAGTGAAATAGGTCTTCTTTTTGAGATAATGAACATATCAAAGCAGATATGTACTTCAATCAAGCTTTCGCAGTTCATGAATCAGCTTGAGGGTGCCCTCGAGGATGTACGCAGGGCAAACAGACTTCTCAGCGCAGAGTCTGTTTCGGATCAGCTTACAGGAATATACAACAGACGAGGCTTTATAAGTGAATCTGAAAAGCAGCTGAGAAAATATAACGGAGTTCACTGCTCCGGTGCTGTAATCTACGCTGACCTTGACTGCCTCAAAGTAATAAATGATACTTTCGGTCACCGGGAAGGTGACTTTGCAATCAGAAAAGCTTCCGATATTCTTGTCGGAAGTCTGAGAGACACTGATGTTATCGGCCGTGTCGGAGGAGACGAGTTTGTTGCTCTGGTTATGGACATAGACAGCAATCAGATTGATGACATACGGGAGCGCGTGCGCAGAACAGCGTGTGAATTCAACAGGCTGAGTGACAAACCGTACAATGTCGGTATAAGTATGGGTGTTTACATGTTTGACACATTCAGCGGTGAATCAATAGACCAGCTTATGTCAGGCGCGGACAGAGACCTGTATTCAAGAAAGAAAATGAAAAACAGGTCTGTACTCAAAGAACAGCAGGCTATCTGACCTGCAGATGATTTACAGGAGATAACTATGGAAAATGAACACTGTCACAGTCATGCTGAGCATTCAGTACACGGTGAATGTGCGATGCCGGATGCTGACATTGTAAATGATTTAGCTGAGCTTTTTAAAATATTCGGAGATCCGACAAGAGTCAGGATACTGTTTATGCTTCTTAAGCAGGAAATGTGTGTCTGTGATATTGCACAGCTTGCCGGTATGCAGCAGAGTGCTATTTCACACCAGCTCAGAGTGCTTAAGCAGGCCAGACTTGTCAAGTTCCGGAGAGAAGGAAAGACAGTTTTTTACTCGCTTGCTGATGCTCATGTGCAGACAATGCTTAATCAGGGAATAGAGCACGTAACAGAGTGATATATTGCGGTAAACGGCAGAACAGATCTGCGTTTACTGTAACTACGGGTCCGGCAGCAGATGTACGCCGGGAGCATATATGAAAGGAAAACGGTTATGAAAAAAGCAAAACAGTTTATTGCAGCTGCAGTTTCTGTTCTTCTTGCAGCTTCAGTTGTGTCATGCGGTTCAGGCGGTCAGAATGAAAAGACTGACAAGCTGGATACAGCAACCAGAGAAGAACTTGCAAAGATTGCTGCAAAGGATGAGAGACTTACTGGTGAACTCGAAAACAAGACAATAAAATGGATGGCAAACTGGGGCTTTTCAACTGAAAAGGATACAAACTATGTTGTGTTTCAGGAAAGATACGGCGGCCGGATTGAACCTGTAATTATAGACTGGGAAGTAAGATATGACAAGCTTGCGACAGCGATAAACGGCGATGAAGGCATTGACTTTTTCCCTGCAGGGGATACGGATGCTTTTCCTAAGGGTGCCATAAAATCAATGTTTGTTCCTGTTGATGATTATATTGACTTTGATTCCGAGCTCTGGATAGATGTCAAGGATGACAATGACATGTTCCTCTGGAACGGAAAGCATTATGTAATATGCACTGATCTCAGCGGCGCCAATACGGCTGTTTTCTATAACAGAAAAACTATTGATGAATACGGACTTGAGGATCCTGCAGAGCTTTTTGCAAAGGGAGAATGGACATGGGATACATTCAAGAAGCTGCTTGACGACTTCGTAGATCCTGAAAACGGACTTTACGGTATTGACGGATACTGGACTGAAGCAGCACTTTCAATGACAACAGGTGTTCCTTATGTAGGTCTTGAAAACGGAAAGCTCGTAAACAATCTTAAAAATCCGGCAGTTGAAAGAGTGCAGAATTTTATGACTGAGCTTCATGACGACGGATGCGTACTCAACAAGGAACTGTTCGACTGGAATGAGAAGCCTAACTTCATCGGTGAAGGAAAGGAGCTCTTCTATCCGTGCGGTCTCTGGGCTGCATACAAGCCTGCTGAGGAATGGAAAAAGACCTTCGGCGAGGATATGTTCTTTGTTCCTATGCCTAAGGATCCTAAGGCTGACAAGTACTACATTCCGGCTACTGTTGAAGGCTTCATGATGGTTTCAGGCTGTAAGAATCCTGAGGGTGTTGCTAAGTTTGCCGACTGCAAGAGGGCAGTTATGCTTAATGAAAGTCTAAGAAATATCGGCGAGGATATGATGATCAAGACTTATGGCTGGACACCTGAGATGGTAGCGATGAGGGATAAAATGACAGAGATGGCCAATGAAAATCCTGTATTTGATTATTATATAGGCGTAAGCAAGGATGTAACAAGTATACTTGACAGCGCTGAAACAGGTATCAGAGGTTCGCTCCAGGCAGGTACGCCATGGTCCGAAACAGTTGGTGCCTGCTACGATGTGGTTGATGCACTTATCGGTGACGCAAACAACGGAAAATCATAAAGCAGCTGATGATAAACGCATAGCTCTGAAAACAAAGAGACAGACGGATTAAAGTCCGGCTGTCTCTTTGTTTTTTCCCTGCCATGTGCCGCGTCGTGAAAGCTCCATGTCTATGCCGTTAAGTACTGAACGTTTGTCACAGATCCAGAGCGGAGCTGCAAGCGTAGCCTTGCTTCCGTCTCCTGTCACGCGTTCAATCACTATATCCGGCAGTATGTTTTCAATCTGGTCGCATACCAGGGAGATGTATTCTTCTTTTGTCAGAAGATGAAACGGATTTTCAGAATATAACCGGGCGAGTTTCGTTCCTTTTATAATATGAAGCATGTGAATTTTCATGCCTTTCGGATGCAGCTCACTTACAGTTTTAGCTGTTTCCATCATCATTTCACGGTTTTCTCCGGGGAGACCGTTAATGATATGAACACATGTATTTATCCCGGCTTCCTTCAGCGCCTTAAATGTACTGAGAAATGTACTGAAGGAATGTCCACGGTTAATGAGTTCTGACGTTCTGTCATGAACTGTCTGCAGTCCCAGCTCGACAGTGAGAAATGTTTCAGAAGAAAGTTCTGTGAGATAATTCAGCGTTTCCGGGGTGATACAGTCTGCTCTTGTGGCAATTGTCAGTCCTTTTGTCCCCGGAAATGCCAGAGCTTCACTGTAGAGACTTCGGAGTCTTTCAGTTGGTGCATAGGTGTTTGAACCGGCCTGAAAGTATGCGATGTATGCTGAGCTCTGCCATTTTGATGACAGGAGTTCTGTCTGCTGTTTCATCTGTTCCGTAACGGAAAGGAGACTGTCACCGGAAAAATCACCGCTGAGCATAGGCGAGCAGTAGATGCATCCTCCGGTTCCGCAGCTTCCGTCCCGGTTCGGGCAGCTCATACCTGCATTGAGTGAAAGCTTTATGGTTTTGCAGCCGAATATGCTTCTTAGATATCTGTTCTGGGTGAAATATCTCTTGTTGTCTTTTTCTATAATGAATTTGTTCATTTTGCCACCTTTGATTTTGTGCAGTATGGAAATTTATGTTCAATCTATTGATTTTGTGTAAAGTATATGTTATACTAATAGTGAATAATAGTATGATTTTTTATTGTTTTTTTCTTATTATACAGCAAATACAATTAATAATCAATACCGGTATAAAGGGGGAATATGGGATGGCAAAGATTCTGGTAACCGGAGCCTGCGGACTGGTCGGTGAGAAGATCTGTTCAGGCCTTCTTAAAAGAGAAAATGAAGTAATCGGTACTGACCTCAGATCAAGTGAATACAATGAAGGTAAGGATAACTACAGATTTGTAAAAGCAACAGGACGTGACCGTTCTGTTTTTGAACAGCTTTTTAAGGATGAGGAAATAGATATGGTTGTTCACTGTGCATGCACGGCGGACAATGATCTTAACGGAACCATCACAGAGGATGATATCAGCGAAAGTGCGGTTTATGATGACTACATCTACACACTTTCCGTGTCATCCGGAGTAAAGAAACTGATTCTTATCAGTACAAGTCAGGTTTATGATTTTCCGAAGACAAGAGAACCAATCAGGGAAAGTGACAAGCTGAAACTTGACTCAAACTATGCAAAGCTCAAGAGAGCATCGGAGATAAAGCTTTCCGAAGCGGTAAAGAACAATCAGGAAATCATTGCAGCGGCGCTCAGAGTGGCACCGGTTTATACAAGCGATTTTTCAGATAATCTTCTTGCCAGGATATATGATCCTGAAACCAACGGTCTGTTTGTTTATTTTTCAGGTGACTACGGATTTCAGTTCTGCTGCCTGCACAATCTTGTCGAGTTTATACTCTGTTTCTGCAAGTATGCTGATGACAGAACATATACAGGACTCTACAATGTTGCTGACAACGATATATGTTCAGCACGAGAGATTATCCAGTATGCAAGGGAACGCAAAACCTATGGTCCGGCACTGCAGCGCAATCTTACCAAAGACCTCATGAAGGCAAAGCTGGGTAAGATTACAAACCGCAATGACATTAAAACCAATTACCGTTACAATGATCTTGATACGTATATGAACAACAACGTTCTTGACGGGACAAGAGCCAAGAAACTCTGTAACTTTAAGTGGAATATTTCAAACACAAAATAATAAACAGACGGCGGCTGCGGCCGCCGTTTTTCGTATATCCGGGAAAATACTGATTAAATCACGTCTTATGAAAATTATGCATGCCAGACTTATAACAACACAGAGCTTTGAAGTGTTTCACCGGATGAAGACAGAAAAAGCACATCAAAGCGTTTACATTTGCTTTGGTGTGCTTTTTTTCAAAACTCTTCTGTAATTATAGTATTTCTTTCCACTTTCCTATAACTGCGGAACATTTGTCAAGTTCTGAGGATGATACAGCTTCCTTAAGCTCGTTAAAGAACGAAGAATGTTCATCAGTGAGTCTGAACTTTCCAAGATCCTCGATAACTTCATCCATTGTGAGTGAATCGAAGTCTTCAATGGCTCCTGTGAGTTTGTCAAGCATTTCACTGATCTGACCGTTGTCTGCTTCCTTTTCTTCGTCTTCATCAGGTACATCCGGGAACAGATACTTAAGAGTTTTTCTGTAGTTTCTGTATTCTTCAAGCATAGGACCTGTATGCTGACGGATTGCATCTATGTTTCCTTCGTTTCCGGCACGTTCCATGTCAGCGGCAACTGCAGAAACGTGTTCAGCACCAATCTGCTTTGATGTACTCTTGAGAGCGTGTACTTCGATGGTATAGTTTTTCCAGTCTTCATTGTTATAGTGAGTTTCAATTGAACGTGCTTTCTGTTCAATTGAGCAGAAGTACTGCTTAAGAACTGTAAGGAACAGTTTTTCTGTTCCGAGAAGTGAAAGTGCGAGCTTTACGTTAAGGCCTTCAATCTGCAGAGGTCCGGTTCTTTTTTCAGGAGCAGGAGCAGGAGCAGGAGCAGGGGCAG
>DCGK01000077.1:0-9390 GCA_002315235.1 Ruminococcus sp. UBA1780 | reverse complement strand
GCAGGAGCAGGAGCAGGAGTTGAATCCGGAGTCAGAGAAGAATCAGGTTCTTCGGAAACAAAGCTTGCAGATTCAACTTCAACCTCTCTGAAGAACGGACCATTAATAGGAATATCGTCCTCAGGCTGTTCCTGCTGTGGTGTGTCGGCAGCAACTATCTTTTCATGAGGCAGCCACTTCTTGAGCTTTGAAACGATGTCCTTGATTTCAATAGGCTTTGCTACGAAGTCGTTCATACCTTCACTGAGGAACATATCCTTGGCATTTGCAACTGCATTTGCAGTAAGTGCAATAATAGGCGTATCCTCATAGTCAGGGAATGTTGCACGAATCATATGGGTAGCTTCAACACCGTCGATTTCAGGCATCATGTGATCCATGAAAATAAGATCGTATTTCTGCTTCTTAATCTTGTTGATTGCGTCCTTGGCACCTGTTGCCGTGTCAATCTTCATGTTAAGAGGCTCGAGGAGACCTTCGGCAACAGTAAGGTTGATTGTATTGTCGTCTACGATAAGAATCTGTGCTTCCGGAGCTGTGAACGGGAAGTCATCTCCTTCAAAGTCAGCAAAGGCAGCATAGTCGTTTCCTATTCCAAGTATGGAGTAGAGAGAAAGTACGTAGATAGGTTTTCTGATTGTCCGGATATTGACAACATTGAATCGCTTGAGACTCTTTCTGTTTTCAATTACAACACACTGAAGTTTCGGGTTGTTTGTAACGAATTCCTGGATTTCCTTTGAGAAAAGATTTTCCTCAATGAACAGGAAGTCAAAATCAAGCGAATCCATGTAGTTTTCCTTTGTCAGAACGGTATATGATGCGTTGAGACGCGAAAGGTCCTTTACAAGCTGTGCACAGATATACATATTCTGTGAAATAACTGCGACAGAAATACTTTTGTCAGCTTTAGGTACCGACGGTTCCTTGCTTACAATTTTCTGAGGAATGAAGAAGGCAAATGTACTTCCTACGTTGTATTCACTTTCAACATCGATAAATCCGCCCATGAGAGCAAGAAGCTGCTGAGTGATGGCAAGACCAAGGCCTGTACCTTCAATGTTTCTGTTTCTCTTGCTGTCAACCTGCTGGAAGGATTCGAAAATCTTGTCCAGGTTTTCTTCCTTGATACCGCTTCCCGTGTCACTTACGAGTACCTTGAGAGTACCGTCGTCAGGGCCTTTTTTCTTGAATTTGAGTTTAAGCTGAACCTGTCCCTGTTTTGTGAACTTAATGGCGTTGGTAAGGAGATTTATAATAATCTGCTGAATTCTGATATTGTCGCCGAAGAGCTTGTGAGGAATTTCAGGAGGAGCATCAACGGTGAATTCAATGTTTTTGTCGCCGATTCGGCTGTTGATCATACTGGCGATATCGTTAATCATTGAAAGCGGTTCATATGCAACCTCAATGATTTCCATTTTGCCTGATTCAATCTTTGAGAAGTCAAGAATATCATTGATAATTGTAAGAAGATTTTTGCCTGATGCACGTATCTGGTGTATAAAATCACGTGCGGTAGGTGACATATCTTCACGCAGAGCCATCTCAGCCATGCCAAGTACAGCGTTCATAGGCGTTCTGATTTCATGGCTCATGTTTGCAAGGAAGTCTGATTTGAGCTTTGCACTCTTTTCAACTTCAGCATTGTTAACGAGCATGTTGTAGCTGTTGCCGGCGATAGTTGAAAGAACTTCCGCAATTGTATTAAGTGCAAGAGCAGCATTGTCAATCTGTTCCTGCGGAATAACCTTTACTTTTTTTACGGCACGCACACAGTCGTCCGCATCCAGACCAAGTTCTGCAGCTGTTGCTTCAAACTGCGGAATATCAGGAGGGGAGGAAAGAACCTGTCCTCCTACGAAGCTTCCTACCATCTGTCCGTTTGCCATAATAGGAGCTGCAAATTCGATGAGACCGGCATGGCATAAATATGTGCATGCACTTTTGTTTTCAAGAGACATTTCAGCCCCTGTTTTATCACAGTTCTCGCAGCGCCTTGCGCCTTCAGGTGAAACTCTGACAAGAGATGAACAGAAGTCGCAGAAGTTTGAACCGTTTGTAACGGCTACTCCGTACTGATCTGATATAATGCTTGCCATGCCTGTAAGCGCGGAAAATGAATTCTGAATTTTCTGGAGAACATCTATATCAATAAGGTCGGTAAGATACATATCTTCCATTTTTAATTAAATCCCCTTTCTCCTCTTATCTGATAAGACCGTAAATATTGGAAAACAGTTTTTCCATGTTTATAGGTTTCAGAATATACCCCTGAGGTTTGAGTGACAGAACCTCCTGAATTTTTGCACGGTCTGAAACGCCTGTGAGAAATACTATAGGTGTATTCATTGCGTTAGGAATTTTTCTGAGACGCTGGAATACCTGAGGACCGTTTTCGCCGGGCATTTCGTAGTCGAGGAGAATAAGGTCAACTGTTTTGTTTTCAAAATATTTGTCAATGAGGTCTGCGTTAAGCATTGTCGTAATGTTGAAATAGTCGCTGCAGGCGCTCTTTATCAGGCGAAGAATGTTTCTGTCATCGTCAATAACAAGAATGTTTGGCTTTGAGCTTTCCTCTTCAGGCTCATCTATAATCTTCGGTTCCGGAACAGGCCACGGCGGTTTCTGTCCGCGTCTTGTTTCCTTCTTTACTTCCGCGGTTTCATCCGCAGTTTCAGGCGCCTTTACGGGTTCGGATTCTTTTGCCGGTTCAGGCTCCGGACTCTTTTCCTGAGCTTTTTCCGGTTCCGGAACTGCCTTTACAGGTTTGTCTGCAGGAGCAGCTTCTTCAGCCGGAGCCGGTTTCGGAGCCGGCTTTGATATAACGGATATCTGTTTCGGTCCCGGAACGGCTGAGCTCTGGTGAGCGGAAGGTGCGGCTGTTTTACTGTTCTGTATAATCCTTGTTATTTCTGATATTATCTTTTCAACAGGTGTTTCGCTGCATATTATCAGATCCGGCTTCTGCAGCAGCCTTTCAAGCATTTTGCAGAGCGTTTCATCTCCGACAACAACTATCGGAACATTGCCGAAGTCATGACTGCTTTTAAGTGCTCTCATCTGTGTTACAAGCGGTCCGCACTGTGCGCCTTCGTTAAAGCAGACATAAGCTTCAGGTCTGAAAAGCTTGAAATGATTAGCTATATCGTCAAGGCAGTCCGAAGTGCTGAGACAGTCGAAAACCTGCGAAGTCTTTTTGAAAAAGTCGCTTATTACACTGGCGTGTTTTGAATTGATCAGAATTCTGTATTTCATGGAAGATTCCCCTTTCCCCATAAATTTGCCCGATCGCAAATAGTGTTTTATTTATAATATTATATCATAAAGTTCAACAAAAATCAACGGTGAAAAACTAATTTATTGGGTGAAGTGATGTTATTGTAACAAATGATAAAAAATCAGAAGCATTAATTGTAATATTTTTTTGAGGCAGGACAGATTTCAGAAAAACCGGTCCGACAGTGCTTCACTGAATCACCGTAATCAGCAGGAGATAAAAAAACTCCCGCCGGAACGGGAGTTTTTGTTTAACAGGTATTTCCTTAATCTTCTTTGAATGTACAGCAGCATGTGCCGAAAATAAACCATATAAACGGTGTTACTGTGGCGGTGCTGTTTGTTATAACCGCAGCTGCAGTGTAGAGAACTGCGACGGTCATTGATGCTTTGAAAACCCAGCTTTTGTTTCCTGCTGCTGAAATCACGCCGTTTGCAGCTGAATAGAAGAAAAGAGCCGCGAGGGATACTGCTGCAGGAATACCGAATGATGCTGCGTAGAACAGATATTCGCTGTACGGACGGTCGACACTGAGAGGGACATCGTTTAACGGGCCGGATGTCTGTGAAAACAGAAATGCGTCAGGACCTATGCCTGTAACAGGGAAATGTCTGATAATTTCCTCAGCTTTGTTCCAGAGGAACGGATAAATGTCTCCGATGCTGTGAATGTTGAACGTACCTTCAACATTGGCTGAATACTGTCCGAAAGCGCCGAGACGTCCGCAGCCGTCGTGCCAGATTATTTCACCGTCATAAACAGCAAATCCCTTTATAAGGATGAACCCGTAAGCGGCAGCAAAGCCGGTAATCATAAGAGTGATAGGGAGGCTGCCTTTTTTTCCGTTTTTTCTGTTTCTGAAACAGTCGCTGAGTACCGCTGCGAGAATAACCGCGGAGCTTATATATCCGGTCAGTGTCTGTGTCTTTACTAGGAAAAATGAGGCAGGAAGCACTGCAGCAGTGTAAACTGCGGAAAATCCCGGAGCTTTGTCATGCATTGCACCGAAAACTGAAACCGTAAGACCGGCAGCCATAAGTACAGCCAGAAATGCAGGGCTTCCGGCAGTTCCGCTTGGGAGCATTACCGGGTTTACAATGTAAGGTATTCTGTAGTAGTGTCCCGGAAATGAAGGAATAAACTGAAGAGCTGCCCAGATGCTTTCAAGAAGCATAATCAGGGAGAAAAAGCGGAATACTGTGTTCACGGTCTTTTCCCTGTTCAGTGAAATACTGCCAAGGAAGATGAAAAGGTAGCTCAGGGGAACCATAAGCCCTTCGTATCTTCCGTATCTGTAGCCGAGAAACGGGGAGTAGTCCGCTATGGTGGAGATTCCGTTAATGTATGAGATGTACATGAAAACAGCGAGAGCAAGTCCGATTAAAGCGGCAGCAATCTGTTTTTTTGTAAGAGTCTGCTTGATAAAAGCAATAATGAAAATGCTCACCGACAGAATACCGGCAATAGCAAGACCAACGGAAGGAATGATCTTCCAGTCATAGTTTGCTTCGTTTAAAATCTGATTTGATAAAATTTCAGCAGCTGCAGATGATATGAAAACCGCTGCGAATCCGATTATAAAAAGAACAGATGCGGTTTTGCTGAACTGGTCACTGGTCATATTCAGAATAAAGTTGGATTTTTCGGTGGTTCCGAATATGGTTTTATGAGTTTTGGCCATATGAAATAAATTCCTTTCAGAAAATCCTTGTATACAGAGCTGCCCTGCTCATGCGAGCAGGGCAGCGTGTAATCTTATTTTGCGTATTCAACTGTTCTGCTTTCGCGGATAAGGTTGACTTTGATCTGGCCAGGGTATTCCATTTCGTCTTCAATGCGCTTAACAATGTCTCTTGCAACGAGAATCATCTTTTCGTCATTGATAACTTCAGGAAGAACCATAATACGAACCTCACGTCCGGCCTGAACTGCGAAGCATTTTTCAACACCGTCGTATGATGAACAGATTTCCTCAAGCTTTTCAAGTCTCTTTATGTAGCTTTCGTAGTTTTCACATCTTGCGGCAGGTCTTGCAGCTGAAATAGCGTCAGCGGCCTGAACTATGCAAGCGATAACTGTCTGTGGTTCAACATCATTGTGGTGTGCTTCAACTGCGTGAATAACTTCGGCGCTCTCCTTGTACTTCTTACATACGTCAACGCCAATCTGTACGTGTGAGCCTTCGATTTCGGAGGTAAGAGCCTTACCGATATCGTGAAGAAGACCTGCACGTCTTGCGACATTGGCATCAACGCCAAGCTCTGAAGCAAGTATGCCGGCGAGCTGTGCAACTTCAATTGAATGATTGAGAACATTCTGACGATAGCTTGTACGGAACTTGAGACGTCCGATGAGCTTTACAAGCTCGTGGTTGATGTTGTGAACATTTGTTTCGAGGAGGGCACGTTCACCTTCCTGCTTGATCTTGTGTTCAACCTCACGTCTTGCCTTGTCTACCATTTCCTCAATGCGTGTAGGATGGATACGACCGTCAGAAATAAGTTTTTCAAGAGCAATTCTTGCAACTTCACGTCTTACCTGGTCAAAACATGAAAGTGTGATTGCTTCAGGAGTATCATCAATAATAAGATCAACACCCGTAAGTGTTTCAAGTGTTCTGATGTTACGTCCTTCACGTCCGATTATACGGCCCTTCATTTCGTCATTAGGAAGAGCTACAACGGAAATTGACGACTCGGAAACCTGATCAGCTGCACATTTTGCAATGGCAAGTGAAATAAGGTTTCTTGCCTTTTCATCACAGTTATCCTTGATCTGCTGTTCGTATGAGGCGATCTTGAGAGCCTTTTCATGAACAAGTTCAGTTTCAAGCTGTGAGATGATATAATCCTTGGCCTGTTCTCTTGTGAACTCTGAAATCTTTTCAAGAATATCCATCTGGCTCTTCTTGATCTGTTCAGCTTCACTGAGCTTTTCTTCAGCAGACTTAATCTTGCTCTGGAGAATTTCTTCCTTCTTCTCGAGGTTGTCATTCTTCTTGTCGAGGTTTTCCTCTTTCTGCTGGATTCTTCTTTCCTGACGGGAAATCTCACCTCTTCTGTCCTTGATTTCCTTGTCAGCTTCGGATTTGAGTCTGTAGATTTCGTCCTTGGCTTCAACGAGAGCAGATTTTTTCTGGTTTTCGCTCTCAACCCGGGCACGTTCAATTAATTTGTTAGCTTCCTTTTTGATGCGTTCTGCTTCCTGTTCAGCAGAACCGATAGCTGCCTCTGCCTGCTGCTGTCTGTATGCAATACCCTTTTTAAAGGCTATGCTTCCTGAAACAGCTGCGCCCGCTACGAGACAAACAATTGCAATAATTATTACTATTGGAGCGCTCATGGGAAATTATTTCCTCCTTTCACCGGTAAAATATTAAGTAGTTTCTGGAAACGCTTACCTGTAAAAGTCAAAAATATTCAGTTTTAAACTGTACTGTGTACAAAAATATTAAAAATAAATAAAATAAAGATATGTAAAAATTTTAAGTATTATATATTTTTAGAAATTAATGTGTTTATGTAAGATTAAAAAAATATATTTGACGTCAGACAGCGTTTGAATTTTTATTGCCCTGCACATTTGCTGACTGCGTTAGCTTCGTGCATAGCGGCTAATAGTAAACGACAGTTTCATTTGTAGTTTACTATAATTGCTTTTACAATAATAAATAAATGCAATACTACTATTGTATATCTTTTTGGCTTAAATGTCAATAGAAGAATTTGTCTGTAATTATTGACTTTATTTATTTTTTCGGTTATAATCATAATATAAATCACAAAACGATGATGAGGAAAGCCGTGCCGGTAAGGCAGTCATTCCAGAGAGTTTTTTCACCTGCTGAGAGAAAAAACATGATTCACTGACATGGATACCGTCCTCTGAGTGCGTCCAATAAACGCCGGCTGTTCACCGTTATATGAACACCTGAGATGCAGTTTCCGGCTTACTGCCGTCTGACTGTGAAAAAAGGGTGGAACCGCATTATTATGCCCCTTGGGAGAGTTTTCTTTCCTGAGGGGATTTTTTATTTTTTTACGAAAGGATTTTTTATTATGTTAAAACTGACATTAAAAGACGGAAGCGTCAGAGAAACTGAAAGCGGACAGTCAGCTGCAGATATCATCAAGGGTATCGGGGCAGGACTTCTCAAGGCTGCATGCTGTGTAAAAATCAACGGAGAAATCAAAGACATCAGAACTGTTATTGACAGTGACTGTGAATTTGAAGTAATGACTTTTGATTCACCCGACGGCAGAAAAACTTTCTGGCATACAGCATCACATATACTTGCACAGGCAGTAAAGCGCCTTTATCCTGATGTTAAGCTTGCAATCGGACCTGCCATTGACACAGGTTTCTACTATGACTTTGACGTTGAGAAGCCTTTCTCAGCAGACGAGCTCCTTAAGATTGAAGCTGAGATGAAGAAGATCGTAAAGGAAGGCATTAAGCTCGAACAGTTTGAAATGTCACCGGCTGACGCGATTGCTTTTCTTAAGGAACAGGATGAACCATACAAGGTTGAGCTCTGTGAGGAACACGCTGACAAGGGCGAGCCTATTTCCTTCTACAGACAGGGTGAATTTACAGATCTCTGTGCCGGACCTCATCTTCTCTCAACTTCAGGCGTAAAGGCATTCAAGCTTCTCTCATGCACAGGTGCTTACTGGAGAGGCAACGAAAAGAACAAGATGCTCACAAGAATTTATGCAGTAGCATTTCCAAAGGCTTCAGAGCTTGAGGAACATCTTAAGAAGCTTGAGGAAGCAAAGCTCCGTGACCACAACAAGCTCGGACGTGAGCTCGAATATTTCACAACAGTTGACTATGTCGGACAGGGACTTCCTGTTCTTCTTCCAAAGGGATCAAGAGTTATCCAGCTTCTCCAGAGATGGATTGAAGACGAGGAACAGAAGAGAGGCTGTATGCTTACAAAGACACCTCTTATGGCAAAGAGAGATCTCTACAGAATTTCAGGACACTGGGATCACTATCTTGACGGTATGTTTGTTCTCGGCGATCCTTATGACGAAACAAAGGAATGCTTTGCACTTCGTCCTATGACATGTCCTTTCCAGTATCAGGTTTATCTTAACCGTCAGAGATCATACCGTGATCTTCCTATGCGTCTCACAGAAACATCAACACTTTTCAGAAATGAAGATTCAGGCGAAATGCACGGGCTTATCCGTGTGCGTCAGTTCACAATTTCAGAGGGCCACTATATTTTAAGACCTGATCAGCTCGAAGAAGAATTCAGAGGCTGTCTTGAACTTGCAAAATACTGTCTTGATACAGTTGGTCTTCTTGAAGACTGTACATTCAGATTTTCACAGTGGGATCCTGAAAATCCAAAGAACAAGTACGAAGGTACAAAGGAACAGTGGGAGGAAGCTCAGCGCGTAATGGGCCAGATTCTTGACAATCTCGGTCTTGAATACGAAGTTGGTATTGACGAGGCTGCTTTCTACGGCCCTAAGCTCGACATCCAGTACAAGAACGTATTCGGCAAGGAAGACACAATCGTTACTATTCAGATTGACATGCTTCTTGCTGAAAAGTTCGGAATGCACTATATTGACAAGGACGGACAGAAGAAGCTTCCTTATATTATTCACAGAACATCACTTGGATGCTATGAGAGAACTCTTGCATATATGATTGAAAGATTTGCAGGTGTTCTTCCACTCTGGCTTGCTCCTGAACAGGTAAGACTTCTTCCTATCGGACAGCAGCACGTTGAATATGCCCAGGGCATAGCTGACAGACTTACAGCTCTCGGAATGAGAGTTACCGTTGACAGCAGAGATGACAATATCGGACCTAAGATCAAGGCTTCAAGACTTGAGAGAATTCCGTATACATTCGTTATCGGTGACAAGGAAACGGAAAACGGCACTGTTACAGTACGTTCACGTAAGGAAGGCGAACTTCCTGATGTTCCTGTTGACGATATCGTTGCAAAGCTTGTTAAGGAAGTTGAAGAAAAGCAGAAGTAATTCCGGTATTCATTTCCGTACAGTTTACAGTCAGTGAAACCAGTACAGTAAACGCAATAAATATAGTGAACGCAAAAAAAAATTTTACGTTCACTATAATTATTT
>DCGK01000087.1:9100-10210 GCA_002315235.1 Ruminococcus sp. UBA1780 | reverse complement strand
AGCATGTGTCTTGAAGAGTATACACAGGAATATGTGGATGAGCTTCATGAGATAGAGCTGGAGAGATTCAAAAAGAGAACAGATGAGGCTGAAGCAAGAGCAGATGAAGCTGAAGCAGGACGAGAAGCTGAGAAACTCAGAGCTGACGAAGCAGAAATCAGGGCAGATGAGGCTGAAGCAGGACGAAATACAGAGAAAAACAGAGCCGACAGTCTTGCTGCGCTGGCACGCGAATACGGAATACCGGAGGATCGGATAGCTGTAGCTGCAGGAAAATAATCAGGTAATAATTAGCTGTGAAAATACAGCAACCGCATATGGATTACATAATCTGTATGCGGTTGCTTTTTTTGCGCCTTCGGCGCATATTTTTACCATTTTAAACAAGGAGGCTTTCGCCGTCCTTGTTTCTGCGCATATAATTAACTTAATATAAACTTGCGTTTTTTTTAATGATAGAATAAAAGTGTCTATTTATTAGATAAAATATTATTGATTAACAGAAGGAGATTTTGGTATGAAATCAAAGAAAATAATTGCGTTTATCTGTGCAGTGTCACTGGTCGGAAATGTTGTTTTCAGTGGATACCATGCGGATTCTTTAAGCAATTCAGTTGTAACAGTAAACGCTGAAGCACTTACTTATGAAGATTTCAGCTATGAAGTAACTGAAAACGGAGAGGTTACAATAACAGAATATAAAGGTGAAGCAGCTGAGGTTGTGATACCTTCAGAGATTGATGGATATAAAGTTACAAGTATAGGAAGTTATGCTTTTTCTGAATGTAATAACCTTGAAAGTATTACAATGCCAGATGGAGTTACAAGTATAGGTGAATGGGCATTTAGTGGATGTAGCAGTCTTGAAAGTATAACGATTCCAAAGAGTGTTGCAGCTATAGATGGTTTATTATTTGGCTTTTTTAAACCAATAAACATAACAATATACGGATACACTGGTTCAGCGGCAGATGTGACTGTTCAGGGCGTATTGAGTTAAAGTGTTTTTAAATCAGTAACCTAAGATAAAGCCTTCCGTAATGGCATAGCGTCCTTTGGCCACCCCTTCGCCACCGCTGCACGGCGGCGAAGGGGTCAAAACGCAGAACG
>DCGK01000087.1:2845-9027 GCA_002315235.1 Ruminococcus sp. UBA1780 | reverse complement strand
CTAAGTTAAAGATATGACTTACTGAGTTAAAAAACACTTTAAATTATAGTGAACGTAAAAATATTTTGTCGTTTACAATAGTTCTGAACAAAACTTAAAAACCATAATGAATATTTTAATCTTATTTTAATTTTTCTTATATTTTATTTTAAAACACTTAGGGTACAATATAGTCAGTGGAAGAGAGAAAGCCACAGCAAAACGAGTAAAATATAAAGACAAAGAAAATGAAAGGAACATCATTATGGAAAACATTGAAATGATTGAAAAACTTATGGAAAAGGCGGACGTAACTTTTGAGGAAGGCAAAGGTGTACTCGAAAGTGTAAACTGGAATCTCCTTGATGCGCTTATTGCACTTGAAAAGGAAGGAAAAATCAGGTCAGCATCAACGTCATCCCATTCCACTAAGCAGGATATCAGCGAAGAGATAGAGAACATAAGAAGCACTGATGAACCTGAAAGCTTTAAGGATGTAATGAAAAGATTTTTCAGCTGGGTTAAGAAGCTTGCTGTTACGGGAATGGACAACAGAATGCTCATGCACGGAAAGGACGGCCGTGAAATCTTCGGTATGCCTGTTACAGTTCTGACAGTGCTCCTTGTGATTTCACTTTTTACAGGCTTCATAACAGTAGTACTGATTGGTCTTGTTATAGCGTTCTTCCGCGGATGCTCATTTTCATTTGAGGGACCGGATCTTGGTACTGAAAAAGTGAACTCATTCATGTCAAAGATTAAATTCACAGGAGGCAGAAAATCAGAGTCTGACATTGAAATAGATGACAGAAAGTAATGAACACATGCTGTTTTCCCTTGAAAAAACATAAAAAATCTGATAAGATAAATACATGAAAAAATACAGTGAAGTCAGATTAAGTTTGATATTCACTATAAATTTACGAGGGAAATCATTATGAAAATACTTTTGGTTGAGGATGAGGAAAAACTTGCCCGTTTCACCGAGCTTGAGCTTATGCATGAAGGGTACGAAACTGCAAAGGCATTTGACGGAAGAACCGGTCTTGAAATGGCTGAAACAGGTGAGTACGACCTCATTCTTCTTGATATAATGCTTCCGGGACTTAACGGTATAGAAGTACTGAGAAGAATAAGAAAAACTTCTGATGTGCCTGTAATCCTGCTTACGGCAAGGGATTCAGTGATGGACAAGGTTTCGGGACTTGATACCGGTGCGGATGACTACATCACAAAGCCGTTTGACATTGAGGAGCTTCTGGCCCGAATCAGAGCAGCACTCAGAAAGAAGAGCACGCATACTGTTTCATCACAGGTCCTTGTTCACGGAGAGCTTTCACTTGATACTTCAGCCCATACAGTGAGCTATGCCGGAAAGAACATTGAACTCACAAACAAGGAGTTCGGACTGCTGAAAAAACTTCTTGAGAACAGGTCAGTTGTCCTTTCACGTGAAACACTTCTTGAGGACGTGTGGGGCTTTGACTATATGGGAGAGACCAATATAGTTGACGTGTACATCAGATACATACGAAGCAAAATAGACGACGTGTTCGGTGTGAAAATAATTCAGACCGTAAGAGGCGTCGGATATGTAATAAGGGACTGATTCATGGCAAAATCATCAGGAAAAAGCAGTGTAAAAATGAACTCCATTGCCAGAAGAATATCAGCTGACTTTAATTTCAGACTGCTGTTTGTTTTTCTGCTTCTGGACATAATATTTATTGTTTTCAGAGTTGAACTGTGGAGAGTTTTTGCCGAAGCTGACGCACTGGGAATAAGTATTTTTGAAACGGAAAACTTCACCCCTGAGGGGCATTTCGTTATTCCGGAAACAGATGACCCGGCTGAGCTGCTTCTCGGGCTGAGATACTATATTCCTGAAATCAGGGAAAGCATTTCTGCTGTATCAATGGCTGTTGAAACACTGGCTGTAACGGCCGTTATGTCTGCTGCAGAGCTGTTCTGGCTTGTAACCGGATTTATCGGCGGAGGCAGACATGTAAGAAAAAAGCTTCTGCCTCTTGACAGGCTTGCGGCAACAGCACAGATGATAAGCTCTGCTTCTTTTGAGGGAGACAGCTTTCGTGATCTTGAGGCTGCGCTGGAGAATATTGATGCCAGCCAGACTGACTGCCGTATTTCAACGGGAAACTCCGAGCTTCAGGGAATTGAGTCGGCTATAAACAATCTTATCGGCAGAATGAAAAGGTCCTACGAACAGCAGGCCCGTTTCGTGTCTGATGCCTCGCATGAGCTTCGTACCCCTATCTCTGTTATCCAGGGATATGCAAATATGCTTGACCGCTGGGGAAAGGAAGACGAAAGGGTTCTGGATGAATCCATTACCGCAATAAAAACAGAGTCTGAAAATATGAGCAGACTTGTTGAACAGCTGCTCTTTCTCGCCAGAGGAGACAACGGCAGAAATCAGCTTAACATGGAAGAGATTGATCTTCGCGCAATGACTGAGGAAATATATGACGAATACTTAATGGTTGATGAGAAGCATCGCTACATTCTGAAAAATATGCCTGATGAGAGAGTAATGGCGTACGGAGACTATGCCATGATAAAGCAGGCAGCCAGAATAATTGCTGACAATGCGGCCAAATACACACCTGAAGGAAATGAGATATTCATGTCTGCCTACATCAGTGACAGCGGTATCCCTGCCTTCGAAATTCAGGATACCGGAATAGGAATAGCATCTGAGGACGTTGCGAAAATATTTGAAAGATTTTACAGAGCCGATGATGCAAGGAACAGGAAGACAGGCGGAACCGGACTGGGACTTTCAATAGCAAAGTGGATTGCTGACAGGCACGGCGGATACTTTGAAGTGAAAAGCTATCCGGATGCAGGAACAAGGATAACAATGTTCCTTCCGGTGCGGTAAAATATAAAAAACAGTGAACGCAGAAACGGATTCTGTGTTCACTGTTTTTTTTATAAGTGTTTAAATGTCTGCTTATCTGAGTTCAGCCTTTGTATCGCCAATAACCGCTTTGTCAGCAGGAATTACTATTGAGTTATCCCTGTTATCGGTACCGAAAATATTGGTCTCCATGACGATGTTTATTTCGGCAGATTCATCTTCGGAATTATCAGCCGGTCTGAAATCAAATCTTGCAATTATTCCGCCGGTGAATGCTTCTGAATCTGATTCTGCTGAACTGAAAAATATGCGGGAAGAATCAGTAAAAAGATTTTTTCTGTATTTATCATCAGCAATTATTTCAGAATTAATAAGTGTGAGATTCTGGTGATCATAGATTATATTTAATAAAAATTCATTAATTGTACAGTCTGAATCACAGTCAAGATAAACTGAGATTGTACCGTCATCGTTGTATATAGGCGGAGCGAACTTAGCTACAAAAATATGCTCTTCATCACCGGATTCCGGTTCTCCTTCTGTTTTCCACTGTTCGCTTCCGGTTACATTTATATAGCCCGGAGTGTATACTGTATCAGCGGAAGAGACAGGGATTATCATTCCGTCTCCATCCCTGTTTACATGATTTGCTGAAGCCGCAAGTTCATCATAGGTAAATCCTATTTTATAACTGCCGTCAGTGACCTGGTTTCTCGCTTTCAGCGTATAGCGTACCAGTGTCGTTCCGTTAAATTCATGATTGCTTAATGCAGAGTCAAAGAACATTACAACTTTTTTATCAATTGTAGTGTTTCCTGTGAAGTAACGGTCTTTGATACATTTTTCAGCCGAAACAAATTCAAAAATATCTGAGTCATATTCAGGATAAAATACAAAGCTGCTGAGAGTCAGAGTTGATTTGCATCCGAAATATACATCATAGTATCCGTCACCCATGTCTTCAGTTCTTTCAACATAGAATTCCAGATATTCCTTCTTTGTATTTTCCTGTATGGTAGTTACAGGAGGTTTTGTTTCTCTTCCGGCCTGACTCTGGCTTCCGGATGAAGCTGCTGCAGGTGCTGTTGCCGGATGTGTTTCCGCGTTCTGTTTTTTCTGTGTTTCATCAGTGACTGTTTGTGAAGATAACGCAGATGATTCTGCAGCTGTTGTCAGCTGAGTAACTGACTGCGCTGTTTCTGACAATGAAGACACAGCAGTAATTTCAGCCACAGAGTCAGATGTTTCAGTAACGGCTGCTTCTGTGATTCCCGGGTCTGTAATCTCTGCTTCCTGAGTCAGATTGCGGTCAGGAAGGCTGTCTCTGAAAAACAGTATGGATGATGCTGCCAGTGCAAGCACGGCTGCTGATGAAGCAATATATTTAAAAACAGTAAAGCTTCTCCGTTTTTCAGAATGAATGATATCAGGTCTGATATCCGGTTCAGAATCAGCAGTAAACTCAAAATCACGGAAATCTACACTTTCATCAAAATCCACGGAAAAATCTTCTTCATCTGATTCGTATTTCTGCTGCATAGCCCTGATCAGATTTTCCTTGAATTCAGAATCAAGCTTTTCCTTGTTCATATCAGTCATATATTTTTCCTTAATATTCATATCTGAACTCCTCTCCGAGAGACTTTCTCAGTATTGATCTTCCGCGTGATAAATTTGTTTTTACCGTATTCAGATTCATTTTAAGAATTACACAGATTTCATTCAGACTGTAATCTTCAAAGTAGAAGAGGTGAATGACGTTTTTGTATTTTTCCGGAAGTTTGTTTACAGCATCGAGTACATCATTGTCACTTGACCTGAATTCAACCGGAGGAAGGATTTCATCGCTTATCTCGGAGGACTTTGAAACCCATGATCTTTTGAGGTCTGTACATCTGTTCAGAGTTACTCTTATCAGCCATGCCTTTTCGTGCTCATCACTGTTAAAAGTTCCGCCTTTTTTTAAATACGTTACATATTTCAGAAATGTATCCTGAACAACATCCTTTGCATCCGATTCATTTGATGTGTGAACCAGAGCAATCCGGTATATATTATCACTGTACTTTTCTACTGTCTGAGCAAAGTCAGGAATATATTTTTTCTCCATTGTTATTCTCCTGTATTTTATGATATCGTTTAAACTACAGAAGCTTTGAAGCGCTTCTGTATATAACACGTACGGATACTGAAATTAGTTTCATTTATCCATAAAAAAACCGACTTTTTCAAGCCGGTTTTCTGAAAATTATTATTACTGTATTACCATCCGAGAACTTTGTCATAAAGCTCTTCGTATCTGCGTGCTGAGCTGTCCCATGAGAAGTTCGCTTTCATGCCGCGTTTTACAATATCTGACCAGCCCTTAGGCATGTCAAAGTAAACGTGCTTTGCATAGTTTATAATACCAAGCATTTCGTCCGCGTTGTAGTTTGTGAACGAGAAGCCTGTACCTGTGTTGTAGTATTCGTTGTAAGGCTCAACACTGTCCTTGAGACCGCCTGTTTCACGAACAATCGGAACAGTACCGTACTTGAGCGAGATAAGCTGTGTGAGTCCGCATGGTTCAAAACGTGAAGGAACCAGCATTGCGTCGGCAGCAGCATAAATCTTGTGAGCACGGTTTTCAGAGAAGAAAATGTTTGCAGAGCATCTTTCAGGTTTGATTCCCTGATAGTGTCTGAATGTGTTTTCGTATCTCTGTTCGCCGGTACCGAGAACAACGAGCTGAGTGTTTTCGTCAACGATTCTGTCGAGAACCCAGTTTACAAGGTCAAGACCCTTCTGGTCAGTAAGTCTTGAGATGATTGCGATCATGAACTTGTCCTTGTCAACAGGAAGTCCGAGCTCTCTCTGAAGCTCCATCTTGTTTGCATCCTTGCCGGCTCTGAAATTTGATGCTGAGTATTTTTTGAAAATTTCCCCGTCTGTTTCAGGGTTGTAGATACTGTAGTCAATACCGTTAATGATTCCGCATAGTGAATTGTTTCTGGCTCTGAGGAGACCGTCAAGTCCTTCACCGTAGTATTCGTTCTGAATTTCGTTTGCATACGTTTCGCTGACTGTTGTGATGTAGTCGGCGTAAACCATGCCGCCCTTGAGCATGTTCGCATCCTTCTTGAATTCGAGCTTGTCCGGTGTGAACATGTAACCCGGAAGGTCAGTGTTGTATTCAAATGTCTTGATATCCCAGATACCCTGGAACTTGAGATTGTGAATTGTCATGATTGTCTTGGTGCCGAAGTAGAAAGGATTTTCGGCATAAAGAGAATGGAGAAATACAGGTATGAGACCTGCCTGCCAGTCGTGACAGTGAATGATA
>DCGK01000087.1:1441-2814 GCA_002315235.1 Ruminococcus sp. UBA1780 | reverse complement strand
TGAAGTTGATAACAGGCATGATAGCAAGAACTGCCTTGCAGAAAAATGTAAAGCGTTCGATGTCAAACTTCGGATCCGAGTAAGGTCTGTCACCTCCGAAGTAGTATTCGTTGTCAACGAAATAATATGTGATTCCGTCAAGTTCGTATTTCATGATACCAACATGAAAGTTTCCTTTTCTCTTGCCGTAGTCCATATAAAAATGATGAATATACTGAAATTTGTCTCTGTATTCATGAGGAATAAAAGTATAGTACGGCATAATAACTGCGGCTTCATATTTTGTACGGTCAAATGTTTTAGGAAGAGTACCCACAACATCTGCCAGTCCGCCTGTCTTTATGAACGGAACGCATTCGGAAGCTGCAAAGAGAATTTTTTTCATATATCTGATTCCTTTCAATTCGTACTAATGTTGTTGTTTTTTCCGGTAAAGTGAAAATATCTCTGTATACATTGTAGCATATTATCGAAAATAAAACAACTGCATAATCGTACAATATTAAACGAATTTTTTTATATCCTGCCAGACTTGATCAGATTTACTCTGACGTCCGCTGTAAATCCGTGCACGTACCGGAAGACGTTTTACATTGCTTTTGAAATGCACTTGTGATATAATTATAGTAAACGCAGTTTTTATTGCGTTTGCTGTAAATTTAAAGGAACAATGATTAAGTCTGCAGACAGACTGAACGCTGATTCGAAGGCTTGATTTAAACATTGTTTCCTGTAATTCAGAGGAGGATATGATTGAAAAAAACAGGCGGATATGTCTTCCGGCTGATAAAGGATAATTTCTTCACTCTTGCATGCTTTGAATTTGTTTTTAAGTCATCTGCCTTTATACTGTTTGTTCCGCTTATTGTTCAGCTTATGAACATAGCAACCAACAATGCAGGCATTACGTATATTACAACGCGAAACGTTGCCATGCTGATGAGAAATCCCGTTATGCTTATGCTGACCGCAGTCATGCTCATGATATTTATATGTATTTCGTATTACGAAGTATGCTGTCTCTGGTCATGCTTTTACAATTACAGGAATGGTGTCAGGATGACCGTTACGGATATGTTTACGGACGGATATGGCCACCTTAAGAAAACAAGCCGCAGGTACGGGTTCCGTATCTATCTTCAGATGGCAGCGATAACACCGATGCTTTTTTTTCATATGAGTGTTATTCTTCTCAAGCGTCTTGATATCCTTGAGAACTGTGTCAGATATCTTTTCAGGGGAATACAGCTGAAAAATCTCGGAATTATTTCCGCAGCTGCAGCAGTACTGCTTTTTTCAGCGGCCACCCAGAAATTCGGCAAGACAATATCCGACGGTGAAAACGGACTGAAATATTTTTTCAGGAGAACGAC
>DCGK01000087.1:0-1410 GCA_002315235.1 Ruminococcus sp. UBA1780 | reverse complement strand
GAACGCTTCATCTTGTTGTTTTAAATGCACTGACTGCGCTGGTTCTCATTGTTCTTTATCTGCTGCTGGTGCTTCTGGCAGCGGTTTTTCTGAGATTTGTCAGCAGTGAAAAATATGCGCTGGTATATCTGATCAGAGTTGAAAATGTAATTTACTATATACTCGCATTTCTTGCGGGTGCAATGGGTGTGATTTCAAATATAGCTCTTATGTTTGCATTTCACAACAAACAGCCAAAGGAAAACAGCAGGCTTGCAAAAAAGAAAAAAAGCTTTAGGCGAAAACTGGTGACCGTTCTTATTCTGATTGTTTCCTTATCAGATATTAACACAGCAGCAGGATACATTATAAACGGTTCACACGTACTGGAGGATATTTTTATAGGTACCAGGGTTACAGCACACAGAGGCGGTGCAAAATATGTCCCGGAAAATACGATGTACGGAGTAGAGTACGCAATAAAATCCGGTGCAGACTATATCGAAATTGACGTTCAGCTTTCATCTGACGGAGTGGTTTTTCTGCTTCATGATGACAATCTGAAAAGAACTACAGGCTCCAACAGGCTCGCATACAATCTCACCTATGAGGAGCTCTCGAAGCTTGATGCGGGAAGCTGGTTTGACAGCAAATATTCAGATGCATACATTCCTACACTGGACGAAGTTCTTGCAGCATGCAAGAGCCGTATCAACCTTAACATTGAGATTAAAAAATCAAGAAATCCGAAGCTTATAGTAAACGAAGTGCTTGAACTTATAAACAGGTATGAAATGAAAGAACAGTGTGTAATTACATCCACCGAATATTCATATCTGAAAATGATCAAGGAAAAGGAGCCGGGAATCAGAACCGGCTATATATCCAACATGCTTTTCGGTGAGGCAGCCTCACTGGAGTATGCGGATTTCTTCAGCGTAAAATATGTTGTGGTTACGGAAAACTTTGTACGGTCGGCTCATCAGGCAGGTAAGGAAGTGCATGTCTGGACAGTGAACACCAAACCTCTTATAAACAGAATGAAGGGTCTTGATGTTGACAGCATAATCACGGACAATCCGTCGCTCTGCCGGAAAATTCTTTCAAGAAAAAATGACCGCAAGAGCTTTGCGGAAATACTTCAGACATTCCTTTACAGAAACCGCTGAACACGTCTGACATTTATCTGTGGAACAGGACAATTGAATATATATGGTAAACGGCAGTGGGATGGTCGTTTGCTTTGATTTCCCCGGGAGACACAGTGCAGATGCATGGTGTCTCCCGGTTCTTCTGTATACAGAAGCTGTTTGTGCATAACGTAAAGATAATATCAGTAAAATAGTGCGAAAATACTTGTATTATTTAACGTCCTGTGATACAATATCTTTATATTGGTAAACGCATTATATAACAACACAGAGGATATCC
>DCGK01000107.1:6044-9643 GCA_002315235.1 Ruminococcus sp. UBA1780 | reverse complement strand
TGCCGCCTCCGCGTACTTCTGTACGTGTAAGTGTAGACTGTGTACCCTGACGCTGGTTTGCGAGGTAGTTTACTACCATTGCGTGCATAACAGCTTCGTTTGGCTCAATTCCGAAAATAGCATCGGAAAGCTCAGTTTCTGCAACCTGCTTACCGTTCATATCAAATACTGAAACTTTAGACATTTATGCTTCCTCCTTTCATTAAGCCTTTACACTATCAACGATGCAAACTATTCCGCCCTTAGGACCCGGAACAGCACCCTTGAGTGCGATAAGATTATTTTCAACGTCAATCTTTACAACTTCAAGATTCTGAACTGTTACCTTTTCAGCACCCATGTGACCAGGAAGAACCTTGCCCTTGTAGATACGTGAAGGTGATGAACATGCGCCCATAGAACCAGCATGTCTGTGAACAGGACCAGTACCGTGAGTCATCTTAAGTCTGTGCTGATTGTTACGCTTGATTGTACCCTGGAAGCCCTTACCTTTGCTTGTACCGCTTACATCAACTGCGTCGCCTACTGCAAATACATCAGCCTTAAGTACATCGCCTACGTTTACTGCGCTGCAGTCAGCGAGTCTGAATTCCTTAAGTGTTCTCTTGCATGCAACATCAGCCTTCTTGAAGTGACCCTGTAATGGCTTTGTTACGTTTTTAATCTTAACATCTCCGAAACCGAGCTGTACTGATTCATAACCATCATTTTCGATAGTCTTCTTCTGAACAACTACGCATGGACCTGCTTCGATTACTGTTACAGGAATTACTTTTCCTGTTTCGTCGAAAATCTGTGTCATACCGATTTTCTTACCGATAATAGATTTCTGCATTTAAAAATCCTCCTAAGTTATTGGTTGACATACTGTCAACATGACTTTGGTACTCTGACGAAATTACTTTTCTGACATTTCGATGAGTACACCAGCTGGAATCTCAAGATTGCTGAGAGTTTCCATTGTTTTGTTTGTCGGTCTGATGATGTCGATAAGTCTCTTGTGAGTTCTCATTTCGAACTGTTCACGGCTATCCTTGTACTTGTGTACGGCACGAAGAATAGTAACTATCTCCTTATCAGTCGGCAGCGGAATAGGTCCTGAAACTCTTGCGCCGCTTCTCTTTGCAGCATCAACTATCTTAGCAGCTGCTGCGTCAACTACAGCGTGTTCATAACCCTTGATCTTGATTCTGATCTTTTCCTTTTCAGCCATTGTTTTCGCCTCCTTAAAAATTTTAGGGGGGGCATTGTTTTCATTCGTAACACTTAGCCGTGTGTATCGCCCTCTACTGCATTAAAAAAAGCCTGTGAAACAAATATGTCTCCAAGCTTCGTAACACAACACATACGATCAGACAGTCCTCTATACGCAACTCGGGTATACGAGAATCCGTCATAATCACACACAGTGTTCGTTATTACAATCGCCCGGTTTAAAATCGGACATACTCCACGAAAATTCCCTGTCATACCGACAGCAACCTTTCGCTTCATCGCATATCATCCACAGTCATCTGACTGCTTGTTTATTATATCATAATCACAAATTTTTTGCAAGATTTTTTACGAAACTTAATTGTAAATTTTTTGTGAACATTTTTGCTTTATACTATTTATATTATATTTTCTCACCTTCCTTCAGAAAACGGAAAAACTACATTTGTATCATTTCTGACTATATTTTTCGTTTATATTGTCAAGTGAAAAATTTCAAATAATAAGTTATAATTATAGTATTATACTTTATATAATTCAGGGGGAAATTTTTATGGCAAACGAAAAATCAATCAAGGACGCAATTATTGCAAAAAAGGGTCTTATCGGTGAATTCAAAGAATTCATTTCAAAAGGCAATGTAATGAATCTTGCAGTCGGTGTTATCATCGGCGGCGCTTTCCAGGCTATCGTAACAGCGCTTACAAACAGCTTCATTAATCCTCTTATCGCTCTTATCACCGGTGGTATCAAGTATGATGAAGAAGGCAATCCAATGATTATCGGCGGCCAGTTCACAATCAACGGTGTCGAATTCAACTACGGCTCATTTGTTTCAGCTGTCATCAACTTCCTTATCATGGCTCTTGTTCTCTTTATCATGGTAAAGGCTGTAAACTCCGCAATGGCTCTCGGTAAGAAAAAGGAAGAAGAAGCACCTGCTGCTCCTCCTGAACCTACAAAGGAAGAACTCCTTCTTACAGAAATCAGAGATCTTCTTAAGGAAAAGAAATAATCTGTTTCATTGTGAATGTTTGTTTTGTTACGACACTCATTATTTATTATGGAACTCTGCGCTGTACATTCTCATGTGTACAGCGCTTTTTATTTGATCATAATCAATGAATATTATACGTTTTATTTGTGAAAACTTTCATTTTTACAAATAAAGCTTGAAATTTGCATCACTAAAATGCTATAATATACAATATTAAGATTCAGGGGTTTGGTGAATATTTTTATGATAAGACAAAAATTTATATCTGCTGACAGCAGAAAGATAAACTATATGGGACGCATTGATTTTTCATACGCCAAAAGTCCTATGCTTATTTATGCAGGTTCATGTCTGACTTTCAGATTTACCGGCTCCCATCTTTCTGTTATTGTCAGCAGTTTTTCTTTTGACAGTGATATCAGAATCGGTTATCTTATAGACGGAAAAGAAGAAACCATTCTTATAGAAAAAGAACGCCTGACCGAATTCACAGATAACAGCGGGCTTTGTGACATTTCCTTTAACAGAAGACTTGCATCTGCTGAGTTCGAAATACCTGTTTCGGATGACAGAACCATTCATGAATTCACGCTTTTTAAAAGGATGGGCGGTGCTCACCTTATGACATTTGAAGGTCTGTTCATAGATGAGAACAGCAGTCTGACGGATCAGCCTCCGCTGCCTCCAAGAAAAATTGAATTCTACGGTGACAGCGTTTGCTGCGGTTCTGTCTGCGAAGCTCTTGATTATATCGGCAGAGATGATCCGCCGAACAACGGTGAATACAATAATTCCTGGCACAGTTTCTCAATGATTACTGCCAGACTGCTTAACGCACAGATACACAATATCGCTCAGGGCGGAATGGCTCTTCTTAACGGAACAGGATACTGTTTCCCTCCTGAATATCCAGGGCTTGAAAGAATCTTCAGCAGCCTTCAGTATATGAGCTATTACCCGGAAAGCCGCTGGGATTTCAGAAGTTACATACCGCATGTTGTTGTATTCGCAGTCGGTCAGAACGATCCGCACAGAGAAGATTTTCCTGACAATGATATAAACGATCCTGAGTTCAGGAACAAGTGGAAATCTGTATATTTAAGGATTCTTTCAGACCTGCTTGATAAATACCCGGATGCAACATTTATTCTTTCCACAACTATTCTTATGCACAATCCGGAATGGGACCGTGCTATTGATGAAATTGTTTCGGAAATTAATTCACGCAGAGTTCTTCGCTTCCGTTTCAGGCGCAACGGTACCGCTACTCCGGGACACCCGCGCATACCGGAGCAGGAGGAAATGGCATGTGAACTTACTCAGTTCATCAACTCTCTTGGCCCGGGAATATGGAACAGCTGAATTCAAAGCTCTGCTTTTAACAAGC
>DCGK01000107.1:0-5914 GCA_002315235.1 Ruminococcus sp. UBA1780 | reverse complement strand
CAAAATATTTTGACGTTCACTATATACAGCACATACTGTCATACAAACACATTATGACTTTCAATATAAAAATACAGAAAGGAAAAACTATGAGAAAAAGTGGTATACTTCTGCATATTTCCAGTCTTCCGTCCAGATACGGAATAGGTAAAATGGGTAAGGAAGCCCGCAGATTTGCTGATTTTCTTGAGGAAACAAGAACAGCACTCTGGCAGATACTCCCCCTTTCCCCTACAAGCTACGGAGATTCCCCGTATCAGAGCTTTTCAGCATTTGCCGGAAATCCGTATTTCATAGACTTTGAAACTCTTGAAGAAGAAAAGCTTCTTGCCAGAAGTGAATATGCTGATATAAAATGGGAACAAAACAGCAGAAAGATTGATTACGAGTTTCTTTACAACAATGTATACAAAGTACTCAGAAAAGCCTTTTCGCGTTTTACTGTCTCCCCTGAATACAGACTGTTTGAAATGATAAGCAGAGACTGGCTTGATGACTATGCTCTTTTCATGAGTCTTAAATTCCGTTACAACGGAAAGCCATGGTATAAATGGCCTCATGAGCTTGCAATGTATGAAAAGGAGGCTGTTTCACGGGCCAGAACTGAACTTGATGAAGAAATCAGATTTCACAAATTCATTCAGTTCATTTTCAGAAAGCAGTGGATGAGTCTCAAGGAATATGCGAATGAAAAGGGCATCAGCATTATCGGCGATATACCTATTTATGTATCATACGACAGTGCTGAAGTATGGACAATGCCTGAGCTTTTTGATCTTGATGAAGCAAAAACCCCGGTTGCTGTTGCAGGATGTCCGCCGGACTGCTTTTCACCGACAGGTCAGCTGTGGGGAAATCCTCTTTACAACTGGAAATATCATAAAAAAACTTCTTTTGACTGGTGGATTAAAAGAATCAGGAATGCATCCGATATATATGATATAATACGTATTGATCATTTCAGAGGCTTTGAAGGTTATTACTGTATACCATACGGAAATGAAACCGCTGAAGTCGGCATCTGGCAGAAGGGACCCGGAGCTTCGCTTTTCAAAAAAGCCGAGGAAGAGCTTGGTCCTCTGAACATAATTGCAGAAAACCTCGGATTTATTACTCCGGAAGTCCAGAAAATGCTTGATGAAGTCGGATATCCTGGAATGAAAGTAGTTGAATTCGGCTTCTCAGACAGTCAGAATGACTATCTGCCGCATAACTATACTGATACAAACAACTATGCATACACAGGTACTCATGACAATGACACACTTGCGGGCTGGTACAGAAGCCTTGACAGCGAGTCGCTTGATTTCTGCCGTGACTATCTCAATACGGAAAGTGACAGGGATATACCGGCTGCAATGCTGAGGCTTGTATGGTCAGGAATTTCTGACGCAGCGGTTGCTCAGTTTCAGGATTTTACCGGCGCAGGCACTGAATGCAGAATGAACATTCCGTCGACTCTGTCAGGAAACTGGACCTACCGTGCCAGCTCAGCTGATTTCACTGAAAAGCTGAAATCAGAAATACTCAGACTCAATACGCTTTATAACAGATGCAGCGAACCAGTTATTAAAAGGGAAAGGGAAAATAATAATGAACAAACAGACATTTCAGACACAACTGAAGAATGAACTTGAACACCTCAGAGCAGAAGGAGTTACATCTCCTCATGTTCTTCACAATGTATTAACAGATACTATAATGAAAAATCTTTCAGGGAACTGGAAGGAAAGCAAAAAAAATCATCTTGCCAAAAGACGTGCATGCTATTTTTCAATGGAATTTCTTATCGGCAGATCAGTATACAACAATCTTCTCTGCCTTGGAATCTATAAAGAAACAGAAAAGATTTTCAGTGAATGCGGTTTTTCACTTGCAGATCTCGAAGCTACGGAAGACGCAGCACTCGGAAACGGCGGACTCGGACGTCTTGCAGCATGCTTTCTCGACAGTGCTGCCACACTAAATCTTCCGCTTGACGGATACGGAATCAGATACAAATACGGTCTCTTTAAGCAGAAAATCGAAAACGGCTTCCAGACAGAAGAAGCAGACAACTGGACTAAATATGGTGACTCATGGTCTGTAAGACACGATGAGGATGCTGTTGAAATCAGCTTCAGTGACCAGAAAGTCCTTGCTGTTCCGTATGATATTCCTGTAATCGGATATGAACTTGACAATATCGGCACACTCCGTCTGTGGCAGAGTGAAGCTTTTGAAGATTTTGACTTTAAGCTCTTCAATGACCAGAAATACATCGAAGCAAACAGAGAAAGAATTCTCGCTGAAGATATTTCAAGAGTTCTCTATCCTAACGACGATACAAGAGACGGCAAGAAGCTCAGACTCAAGCAGCAGTACTTCTTCTGCAGTGCTTCGCTTAATGATATAATCAAAAAGCACAAAAGAGTACACGGAGATATAAAGACTCTCTGTGACTACGTTACAATCCAGCTCAACGATACTCATCCTGTTATATCTGTTCCTGAACTCATCAGACTTCTGACCGTAAATGAAGGAATGACTTATGACGAAGCATTTGCTCAGGCTAAGAAGATATTTAACTACACAAATCATACAATCATGCCTGAAGCTCTTGAAAAATGGGATGTTGACCTTATCAGAGAACTTCTTCCTGAAATATATAACATCATTTTCATGATTAACGAAAACTTCATGGCTGACATGTACAAGTCCGATATCAAACCTGAAAACATCGAAAAAATGAAGATTATCAAAGGCAGTCAGGTTCACATGGCAAATATGGCTACATACTGCTCATCATATGTAAACGGCGTTGCACAGATTCACACTGAAATACTCAAAGCCTCTACTCTTCATGAATGGTATGAGGTTTACCCTGAAAGATTCCAGAACAAGACAAACGGTATTACTCAGAGAAGATGGCTTGCGCTCTGCAACCAGGAGCTTTCCGAACTTATCACTGAACTTCTTGGCAGCAGCAGCTGGGTCACAGACCTTTCAGAACTCAGAAAGCTTACATCATACGCAGATGACAGTGCTGTGATAAGCAGATTCCTGGACATCAAGAAGACAAAGAAAAAGCAGCTTGCAGATTTTATTCTTAACAGGGAAGGTATCAGCATTGACGCTGACAGTATTTTTGATATCCAGATTAAGAGACTTCACGAATACAAAAGACAGCTGCTCAACGCTTTCTCAATTCTTTATATCTACTTCGGCATCAAGGACGGAAGCATAAAGAATTTCACACCTACAACATTCCTTTTCGGTGCCAAGTCTGCTCCGGGCTACAGACGTGCCAAGGCAATCATCAAATTCATCAATGAAATAGCTGCAATGATTGAAAAGGACGATGAGGTAAACAGTCTTATCAAGGTCGTGTTTGTATCCAACTACAACGTTTCATATGCAGAAAAACTCATTGCAGCTGCAGAAGTGTCCGAACAGATTTCAACAGCCGGCACAGAAGCATCCGGTACAGGAAACATGAAGCTCATGGCAAACGGTGCCGTTACACTTGGTACACTTGACGGGGCAAACATCGAAATCGTAGAAGAAGCAGGTGCTGAAAACAACTACATCTTCGGTGCTACAGTAGAGGAACTCGAAAAGATTATGCCGGAATACAGCAGCCGAAAGCTCGCTGCTTCAAATGAAAAGATCAGAAGAGTTATTGAAACTCTTGTTGACGGCACATTCAGTGACGGTGGCAGCGGTGACTTCAGAGAGCTCTACACATCACTTCTCGATGGCGCAAGCTGGCATACTCCGGACAACTACTATCTCCTCGGTGATCTTGAAAGTTATGTTGAAGCTAAGCTCAGATGCAACAGTGATTACAGAGACTCAGCTGCATTCGGCAGAAAAATGTGGCTTAACATGTGTAACTCAGGCAAGTTCAGCTCTGACAGAACAATTGCTGACTACGCTGAAAACATCTGGAAAATCAAGTAAAGCACAGTTTCAAGATGATTCAAAGCTCTGCTTTTAACAAGCAGAGGCAATTCGAAGAATTGCTTTCGTTCAGTAGGAGATTGAACTCCTACTGAACGAGAGAATAGACCCCGCCGCCTATAGAGGCGGGGGATATCCTCTGTGTTGTTATAGTGAACGTCAGATTTATTTTGACGTTCACTATAAATATATGTACAGGACAGGTTTATTGCCTGTCCTGTTTTTATTCATGAAAAACGGTAAAATATTATTGTGCTGACTCTGTTTACGGTAAACACTGAAAATTATTCTGCGTTCACTATAATAAATTGCATGTTTCCTCTTGCATGTTAACATGAAAATTGATATAATATATACGGATGTTTTCACGGCGGACGTGAAAACCAATATTTTTGAAATGAGGAATTAGAACATGCCAAGTAGTATTGTAATCGGAAGCCAGTGGGGCGACGAAGGAAAAGGTAAAGTTATCGACATTCTTGCGTCACAGGCTGAAGTAGTTGTTCGTTCACAGGGCGGTAACAATGCAGGTCACACAGTTGTAAACAATGGTGTTACATATAAGCTCCACGTTGTTCCATCAGGTATTCTCTATCCGGACACACTCTGCCTTATCGGTGCGGGCGTTGTTATAGATCCTAAGAGTTTTCTTGAAGAACTCAAGATGTTAAGCGACAAGAATATTTCAACAAAAAATCTTAAAATAGATCCTCGTACACACGTTGTAATGCCATGGCATATCGCACTCGACGGTCTTTCTGAAGAATTCAGAGGAAACAGTGATATCGGTACAACAAAGCGCGGTATCGGTCCTACATACATGGACAAGTATGAACGCTGCGGTATCAGAATGTACGACCTTATTCACCCTGAAATTCTCAGAGAAAAGGCAATGGCTACAGGTACACTCAAGAACAGGATTATCACAGAAGTATACGGCGGAAAGGCTTTTGATCTTGAAGCTGTAATCGCTGAATACACTGAATACGGAAAGCAGCTTGCTTCTTTTGTTGATGACGTATCAGTTCTCTGCTACGAAGCTCACAAGGCAGGCAAGACAATCATGTTCGAAGGCGCACAGGCTACACTTCTTGATATTGACTTCGGTACATATCCTTATGTTACATCTTCACATCCTGTATCAGGCGGTGTCTGTGTAGGTACAGGTGTTGGTCCTAAGATGATTGACAGAATCATCGGTGTTGCAAAGGCTTACACAACAAGAGTTGGTAAGGGACCTTTCCCGACAGAACTTGATGATGAAATCGGTGAAACAATCAGAAATGTCGGCGGCGAATTCGGTACAACAACAGGACGTCCAAGAAGAACAGGCTGGTTCGATGCAGTTATCGTTCGTCATTCAGTACGTGTAAACGGTCTTGACGGCATCGCTCTCAACAAGCTCGATACATTAAGCGGTCTCGGTGATCTTAAGGTTTGTACAGCGTACGAAAAGCCTGACGGAACAATAATTGAACACTTCCCTGCTGCGCTTGAAGAGCTTAACGGATGCAAGCCTGTTTATGAAACACTTCCTGGTTTCAGCGAAGATATTTCAGGCTGCAGAACTTTCGAAGAACTTCCTGATGCATGCAAGGCTTATATCAACAGACTTGAAGAACTCTGCGAATGCCCTATCTGCATGATCGGCGTAGGTCCTGACAGAGCACAGCAGATTATCAGAGAATAATTATAAATATATAATTTTGAGAGGTAAGAAAGATGGCTGAAAACAATCACAACCTTGACGGTATTCAGGCACCAACCCTTGAAGAAACTACATACGATCCTTCCAGAACCGTTAGTCGTTCACTTGATGACATACAGGCTCCGGTTCTTGAGGACACAGCATACATTCCGGAAAAGAAAACTGCAGGCCTCAGCGATGTAGCTGCTCCGGTTCTTGAAGATACATTCACTCCAGGAAACGCTTATCAGCAGTACAGTGCTCAGAACCCTCAGGCTCAGCCTC
>DCGK01000101.1:10528-14950 GCA_002315235.1 Ruminococcus sp. UBA1780 | reverse complement strand
TTGCAGGGCCTTTGAATATCCATGGGTTGATAATGATATTGAGTGCAGCACCTGAACTTTTTTTAACCGTTTCTATGCCCTGATGCTTCGTAAAGAATGTATTAACCTTAAGACCTAGGCGTGAAAGAATACGGTCAATTTCTTCAAGAGTTCCGCACCAGAAAGGATCGTGATACGGAATGACACCGAAGATGTTTACAAGCTTGTCGTCCTTTGGAACATCCTCCTCAATAACCTGATCAATAAATGTATTCCATATTACTTCATATCCAAGATTACTGTCTCCTGCAAATCCCGGAGTATCAACAGCATAAACCTCATGGCCCTTGTTTCTGAAATCCTCGGCTACACTCTCAACATCCTCGCCTATGATACCTGCAGTACAACCTGTAAGAATAAAATAAGCATCCGCATCAATTATATCAATCGCACCCTGAACAGTAGTACGAAGCTTTTCGATACCGCCGAATACAACTTCCTTTTCAAGCATGTTACTGGAAGGGAGAGAAACACTGCTTACAAAGCATGAATTTTTATGACCTGACTGGCCCTGGTCTGCAGCTGTTGTCTGCATGCAGCAGCCGGGACCTGAATGATAAACCGGACAGACTTTGTCAAGTGCTCCGAGAACTGAATTTACACCTGCTAATACACATCCGCCTCTCGGATTTTCCAATACCTGTGACATTTTATTTTCCTCATTTCATAATATACTTAAATGCGTCTTCCCCGTACCATGAATCCCTGTACGGAAGTTTTACGTGCTGTGAAAGTTTTACGTTAAAGCCAGGATTCTGAAGCTGGTCAGCTATCTTGTTGCCTAAATAAAGCAGTCCGTCATAACCCATTGTCGGTCTCTTTCCGTCGAGAACGTGAGTTGTAGGAATTCCAAGCTTAGCAGCCCACTCAGGAACACCGATAAATGCGTCCGGTCTGAGTTTGTTTACAAGGTTGACCTGTTCAAAAGGCTGCATGTTTGCAATATCAACTACGAAATCCTTGTGAATGCCGTTAAGATATTCTATATCAACCTGTGCATCTGCGTCATACGTAGGAGTCTCAAGGCCAGCGAGTTCCATTCCGAAGTCATCGATAAGAGCTGCAGCAGCAAATGATCTTCCTGTACCGCCGCAGATAAATACTCTCTTACCCTGAAGTCTCTCTCTGAGTCTTGCTACAAGAGGCTCTATTCTCTCATGTTCCTTTGCAATAATCTCCTCAACTTCCTTTTCCTTACCGATAACGGAAGCTATACCTCTGTACCACTTGTCAGTGTTTCTGATACCGATAGGCATTACTGTATGTGAATAAGGAATATCATAGTCTTCCTCAAGCGTCTTCATAAACTCATCTGCAAATACCTTACAGATAGAAGTTGAAGCTTCAGCTGCAGGAATACGCTTAATCTTCTCAAGTGAACTGTAGAAAGGTATATAGTTTACCTTTGCGCCGAGAAGTCCGAGCATTCTCTCCATCTCCTTCTGGTCAGCGTAGCTGACTGTTGTCGGAGCGAAAAGATTTACAAGACCTGCTTCCTTTTCTATCTTCTTTTTTCTGAGAATATATTTGTTTATTGCAAGGAAAGCTGCATCAAAGCCTGAAGCACATATCTTTGACTTGAAGCCTTCACAGTGGATAGGAACCATTACTGTGTCAGGATATTCATCCTGAAGATCTCCTGCAATAGCATCAATGTCATCACCAATGATACCGGAAGCACATGATGAATATATAAACGCAACCTTCGGACTGTATCTTTCAACCGCCTTTTTAACTGATTCTCTCAGCTTCTGTTCTCCGCCGAATACAACGCTCTTCTGATCAAGATTTGTTACAATAATTCTCGGATTTTTTATATTTTTTATTCCTCTGTGGGCCTGTCCGACACGGTACATATCAACAGCCATTATGGTACAGCCGATACACCCCTGAGGAGAATGTGAGATAAATACAGCATCCTCAAGTGACATAAGCGCAGCCATACTGTTTATCTGCTGACACTGCAGACCCTGAGCAAAACTTCTGTCAGCTCTCTTAAGACATCCCTTTTTAAAATTTTCCTCAACTTCTTTTCCTGTTGTTCCAAGATCATTGAATCTGTTTGATCTGCTCTCACGAACTCCTGAATACTGAACTCCTGCCATATTAATACTCTTCCTCTTCTAAAGTTTCTCCTATATCATCAACCGGCTTGCTGAGCCCTTCAATTACAATGCCGTTCTTCTCTGCATAATCCCAGAGAGCAGCATGAATTGCTTCCTCTGCAAGAAGTGAACAGTGAACCTTTACCGGCGGAAGTCCGTCAAGTGCTTCCATAACTGCTTTGTTTGTAACCTCAAGAGCCTCGTAGATTGTTTTTCCCTTTACAAGCTCAGTAGCCATACTGCTTGTTGCAACAGCAGCACCGCATCCGAATGTCTTGAACTTAACATCCTTAATTACCTGATTTTCATCGATATCAAAATATATTCTCATGATGTCTCCGCACTTGGCATTGCCGACAGTACCGACACCGCTTGCATTTTCTATTTCACCAACATTACGCGGATTTGTGAAATGATCCATTACCTTTTCGCTGTACATATATGTTTACCTCTCTCATTTATTACTTTTCGTTTTTCTTAATAAAATCCTCATAAAGCGGTGACATGCTGCGAAGTCTTTCAACTATCTTTTTGAGCTCGTCAACGACAAAATCAGCTTCTTCCTTAGTCGTTTCCTCAGAAATTGTAATTCTGAGAGAACCGTGTGCTATTTCATGAGGAAGTCCGATTGCAAGAAGAACATGTGAAGGATCAAGTGAGCCTGATGTGCAGGCTGAACCGCTTGATGCGCAGATTCCCTGCTGGTCAAGAAGAATGAGAAGTGATTCGCCTTCTATAAATCTGAAGCAGAAATTAACGTTGTTAGGAAGTCTGTCAGTTCTGTGTCCGTTAAGCTTTGCGTACGGAATCTCAGCTTCAATACGGCTGATGAGATAATCCCTGAGCTCTGTTTCCTTCTTTACTCTCTCCTGCATTGTAAGTCCTGCAAGCTCTGCAGCCTTACCTGTACCTACTATGCCGGGAGTGTTTGAAGTACCGGCTCTTCTTCCTCTTTCCTGTGAACCGCCGTGGATAAATGAACGGATTTTGATTCCCTTGCGTATGTACATAAGTCCGATACCCTTTGGTCCGTTAAATTTGTGACCGCTTGCTGAAAGCATGTCAATGTTCATTTCATCAACATTTATCGGAATATGTCCGAATGCCTGAACAGCATCCGTGTGGAAAAGTGTTCCCTTTTCATGAGCTATTCTGCCTATCTCGGCAACCGGTTCAATTGTACCGATTTCGTTGTTTGCTGTCATTACTGAAACAAGGATCGTATCAGGTCTGATTGCCTTTTCAAGCTCCTCAAGGCTGATTTTACCGTCACTGTCAACATCGAGATATGTGATTTCGTAGCCCTGCTTTTCAAGGTATTCACAGGTATGAAGAATTGCGTGATGCTCAATCTTTGTTGTGATAATATGCTTGCCCTTTGAAGCGTACGCTTCAGCTGTCGCCTTAAGTGCCCAGTTGTCTGACTCACTTCCGCCGCCTGTGAAATATATCTCCTCAGGCTTTGCACCGATAAGTGCTGCTGCCCTGTTTCTTGCTTCCATTACGGCCTTTTTTCCCTCTGAAGCAAAGCTGTAAACCGCTGACGGATTGCTGTATACATCAGTAAAGTAAGGGAGCATTTCCTTAAGAACCTCATCACTCACCTTTGTTGTCGCTGCATTATCAAGATAAATTATTTTCTTCATCTAATCTTCCTTCTTTCATCATATTGAAACCGGTACATCAGATAACATATTCTGATTCCGTTTTAAGTTCATCCTGCCATGATATCAAATCACCGAGGGTAATTCCTTCAAGCGTGGTGTCAATCGCTGTGTTAAGTCTGTCCCAGATACGGAAGCTTACGCATGTGCTTTTTCTCTGACATTCAGTACCGCCTGCACCTACGCATTCAGCCGGCGCCATGCTGCCTTCGGTCGCTTTCAGTATCTGGCCAACTGTAAAACCTGAAGGTGATCCTGAAAGAAGATATCCGCCTCCCGCACCCTTTACACTTGTTACGAGCGATGCCCTGTGAAGCGTTGAAGCAATATGTTCCAGATACTTTACTGAGATATTCTGTCTGTCAGCGATATCCTTAAGCTTAACCGGAGAACCTGTACTGTGATCTGCAAGATCAAGCATAAACCTGATAGCATATCTTCCTCGTGTCGATATTTTCATTTCCTACCTCCTCAATCGGTTTTCTGTATCTTTATTATATACCAATCCGATAGGTTTTGTAAAGTACTGTTTTTCTATAGCGTTCTATAAATTCTGCCTATAACTTAAGCAGGAATTATAGGGGCTGTTAATAAACTGCCTGAAAACTAAAAAA
>DCGK01000101.1:7284-10488 GCA_002315235.1 Ruminococcus sp. UBA1780 | reverse complement strand
GTATCTTTGATTTGCTGCTTTCTTTATATGAGAGACTTTTTTTAACAGCCCCTATAACAAACAAAAAAATATCCGCCGCCAGCGAATAATACTATACTGTTCTTCTCCACTCACCAAATCTTATTCAAATGAAACTGCTGTCTCATTTACATAATAAGCATAAATATCAAGCAGTTCACGTGCATCACTGGCTGATACTGGTTCTGTTTTCATATTAAACAACTCCTTTTAATCTTCTGATTTCCATATTTCACTTAAAATTTCAACAGCTTCAGCTATATCATCACAGCCTATTCCTGAAAAACCTAATATAACTGCATTTTCAGGAATATCATAAACAGGAAAAGAGTAGTATTCGGATATACCATGAATTTTTATACCTGATTTCAGGGCTGTTTCAATTAATTCACTCTGTGACATTCCGTTTGATATTTTAAGTAAAATATGAATACCTGAATTATCTCCGAAAATCTGCGATACTCCGGCAAGAGGACTGTTTTTTATACAGTTTACAAGAGTATCTCTGCGCTGACGGAAAACTTTTTTCAGGCGGTTAATATGACGTTCAAAATATCCTTCAGATATAAATTTTGCAAGTGTAAACTGTTCGAAAACAGGTACAGGACATGAGTAAAAACTAAGTTTTGAATTATATTTTTCCATCAGCCTTTCAGGAAGTATCATATATCCGATTCTGACGGACGGAGCGATAGTTCGTGTAAATGTGTTAAGATAAATTACAGTTCCATGTCTGTCATAACTCTGCAAAGCAGGCAAAGGACGGCTTCCGTAATTAAACTCACAGTCACAGTCATCTTCAATAATATATCTTTCCGACTTTTCATATGACCATTTAAGCAGCTGCTGTTTCCTGGTTACCGGCATCGTTACTCCGAGAGGAAAGTGATGGGATGGAGTTACATGCAGAACATTTATACCAAAACCTGAAATTGCTGAAACACTTGCTCCCTGCTCATCAACAGGAACCGGGAAAACTCTTGATGAGTTTATGCTGAACACATCGTATATTTTTCTGTAACCTGGATTTTCAACACCGTAAGCCATATCGCGCCCAAGAAGTTTGATAATCATTCCTATAAGATATTCTGAACCTGCACCAATAACAATCCTGTCAGGCGAAACATCCATTCCGCGAAATCTTCTGAGGTGATGTGAAATTTCTTCACGAAGCTGTCTTAGCCCTCTGAAATCGCACGAATTGAGCAGGTCAGTTGTTTTTTCATTAAGTGTTGCCCTTGAAAGCTTGGCCCATACCGAAAAAGGAAAAAGAGAAGTATCTGCTGCATTGGTTCCGAAATTATATTTTACTTCAGAATATGTTTCAGAAACTTTAGGTTTTTCCTCAGTTTCAACGGATATTTCATATTTTTCAGCAAAAAATCCGCGGCCTGCCTCGGAACGTATATACCCTTCGGCAACAAGCTGACCGTAAGCATTTTCAACAGTTACAATACTTACATTCATATGTGAAGCCAGTGTTCTTTTAGACGGAAGCTTCTCATCTGACTTTATTTTTCCTGTTTCGATTTCATCTCTGATATAACTGTAAATCTGAAGATATACAGGTATCCCGCTGTCTTTATCAATCTCAAAAGTAATCATCCGAACCGACCTTATCAAATATTATTAAACTGAGCTTTGTGTGTACGCCAGTTAAGTGATATTATTATAGCATACCAGATTTTATATTTCAAGGAGAGATTAGAATGGAAAATAACCGTTACAAATTAAATAAGGAACTTGCCCAGATGCTCAAGGGCGGTGTTATAATGGATGTTACTACACCGGAACAGGCAAAAATCGCTGAGGCAGCAGGTGCATGTGCAGTTATGGCTCTTGAAAGAATACCAGCTGATATCAGAGCAGCAGGCGGTGTTTCAAGAATGAGTGACCCGAAAATGATTAAAGGAATCATGGATGCTGTTTCTATTCCTGTTATGGCTAAATGCAGAATCGGACACTTTGCTGAAGCTCAGATTTTACAGGCTATTGAAATTGACTATATCGATGAAAGCGAAGTTCTCTCACCTGCTGATGATGTTTATCACATCAACAAAAGAAATTTTGATGTACCGTTTGTATGCGGTGCCAAAGACCTTGGTGAAGCACTCAGACGTATCAGCGAAGGTGCATCCATGATTCGTACAAAGGGGGAACCTGGCACAGGTGACATTGTTCAGGCTGTTCGCCATATGAGAATGATGAACTCTGAAATCCGCCGTTTACAGTCTATGGACGAAGATGAACTTTACAATGCAGCCAAGGTTTTGCAGGTACCGTTTGATCTTGTTCAGTACGTTCATGAAAACGGAAGAATTCCTGTTGTAAACTTTGCCGCAGGCGGTGTCGCAACTCCTGCTGACGCAGCACTCATGATGCAGCTTGGCGCAGAAGGCGTATTTGTAGGATCAGGTATTTTCAAATCAGGCAATCCTGAAAAACGTGCATCTGCAATTGTAAAAGCTGTTACAAACTACAGCGATGCAAAGATGATTGCAGAACTCTCTGAAGATCTCGGCGAAGCAATGGTTGGCATAAATGAAAATGAAATATCACTCCTCATGGCTGAAAGAGGCAAATAATGGTGATAGGTGTTCTTGCACTTCAGGGTGATTTTGCTGAGCACAAACAAAAGCTTGCTGAATGCGGTGCTGAATGTTTTGAGATACGTCAGCTTAAAGACCTTGAACGTAAATTTGACGGACTTATTCTTCCTGGCGGTGAAAGCACAGTTATAGGCAAGCTCCTCCGTGAGATAGACCTGTTTGAACCACTTAAAAAGAAAATAACAGACGGTCTTCCCGTTCTCGCTACCTGTGCCGGGATGATACTTCTTGCCAAAAATATTGAAAATGATAATACAGTGCATTTCGGAACAATGGATATTACAGTCAAGCGAAATGCATTCGGCAGACAGCTCGGAAGTTTCCATACCAGTTCAGAAATGAAATACATCGGTGAAGTCCCCATGACTTTCATCCGTGCCCCTTACATCACAGAATGTTCCGGTGCAGAAATTCTTGCAGAAACTGATGGAAAAATTGTCGCCTCAAAACAGGGAAATCAGATTGCTCTCGCTTTTCATCCGGAACTTGATGAGTGCATTAAGATATATGAATATTTTCTGAGCCTGTGTTCAGACGACTGAAATTGAAATTTATTTTCAAAGCTCTGCTTTTAACA
>DCGK01000101.1:143-7177 GCA_002315235.1 Ruminococcus sp. UBA1780 | reverse complement strand
GGATATCCTCTGTGTTGTTATAACTCAAAAAGAATTATATACTGTACTCTGGCTCCTCAACCTGTCCGCCGAGATTAAGAATATCAAGTATCCTTGATCTGTACACCTGAAATGTGTCCTGTGACCTTGCCCTCGGACGCGGCAGATCAATATCAATTACTGCCTCTACCTTTGAAGGTCTTGCTGACATAACAACAACCTTGTCAGACATGTATATTGCTTCATCAACATCATGAGTTACCATAATCATTGTCATTCCGAATTCCTTCCATATCCTCAGTATCTCATCCTGAAGATTCATTCTTGTAAATGCATCAAGTGCTCCGAGAGGTTCATCAAGAAGCAGAACCTCAGGATGTCCTACCAGTGCTCTTGCCAGAGAAGCCCTCTGATTCATTCCTCCTGAAATCTGATGAGGATAGGATTTTTCAAATCCGTTAAGACCTATCATATCGATAAATTCCTGAACATCCTTTTTTCTTTCCTTAAAAATACCGCGTGCCTTAAGGCCGAATGCAATATTCTGTTCCACAGTAAGCCATGGAAACAGATTTGAACCCTGAAAAGCAAATCCTCTGTCACTTCCCGGTTTAGTTATCTCTTTTCCGTTAAGTGTAATCTTTCCTGAAGTTGGTCTGTCAAGACCGCCTATCATTCTGAGAAGAGTAGATTTTCCGCATCCCGAAGGACCTATAAGACTTACAAATGTACCCGGTTCAATATCAAGAGTGAAATCATTCAGTGCTGTAAGTGTCTCACCTGAGCCGTCAGCTGATTTAAACTCTTTTCTCACACTGTCTATAGAAATGCTGCCTACCATTTTATTACTCCCTTCTGCCATATAAGTACCCTGTCTCTTACTTTGAATAAAACTGTAAGAATAAGTGTGCAGAGAAATGCAATTATAATCAGACCTGCGTATACACCGTCGTACATCATAACCTGCTTCTGCCAGTTAATATACCATCCTATGCCGCTTGAATTACCGTTCATCTCAACTGCCATCAGAGTTGCAAATGAAGAAACTGTTCCGTAGAAAATTCCGAGAAAAATACTCGGCATAGCATTTGGGATAGCTACATGTATTATTCGGTAAAGTGTCGACGCTCCAAGTGTTGAAGATACCTCAAAATGAACCTGACTTGTACTCTGTATACCGCTGCTCGTCATCAGTGTTACCGGAAACCATACAGCAAAAGCTATAAGAAAAATATTAGCTCCCTGTGTTGTCGGAAATACACTCAAAGCCAGCGGAATCCATGCAGTTGTCGGTATTGGTCCGATAAATTTTGTTACAGGATTTAGCCAGTACCCAACTTTTTTGTTATACCCGAGTGCAAGCCCTGTTAAAAATCCGACACTTCCGCCTGCGGCAAATCCTGTCACAAGAAGTCCGAGTGAAGAGCCGAGATTCTGTAGAAGAGAAACTCTCTGTTCAATAAGTATCCCTGTTACCTTGTCAGGTGAAGGAAAATACAGTATCGGAAGAAGCTCTGTTTTTGTTGTAACAACATTGAGAATCATCAGAAACAGAACTGTCCCTGTAATAAACGGAGCCTGTTCAAAGATATACTTTTTAAGATTTTTATTAAAGGCGGATATGATACCAAGAATAATATAAACGGCAGCCGCTGCAGCCACAGTATAAACAAAATACGGATGTTCCGTTGGTTTCTGTTTTCCGCTGTCAGGGATCACATAATATGTTATAACCGTCAGTGCTGCTGCTATAAGCGGAAGCAGAAGCCTTAATAATTTTATCAGTTTTTTCATTTTATCATTCCTCACGAACATATATATAGTGAACGCATTAAATAAATGCGTTTACAATAGTAAAGTGGCCGAAATTCACTAAAATATCCGGCCACCTGATAATCAGTTTATTTTTCTTTCACTGTAACTCATCCGCAGCATGAAGGCATTTCTCCGCTTTTGGCATCAACTGAAAGACTGTGATGCTCTGAATAAACTTCAACTGAAAGATCATGGGAATCAGCTTCGGTAAATGAACCGTCTTCATTGTAAATATATGAATCCGGCACCTTATCAAACTTTTTAAAATGATCCGCTGTGAACTGGTCAAGGTCTCTGGTTGTCTTAAGATCACCTATTTCGCTGAGATCATCACATGTATTTCTGAAAGTTGATTCCATCTTGCTTACTGACGGCTGATAGTTAAATGATGAAAGAATTTTTGTGTTGTTATCAGGATCACCTGAACAGTGACCGTTTTCTATCTGAAGCTTAACCGCTTCATCAGGATGTGCCTGAACATACGCACAGCCCTTGAGAAGAGCTCTTGTATATGCTGCGGATGCTTCAGGATTTTTCTTTGCTGCTTCATTTGTTACGAAAGCTGCACAGCAGTACTCGTCATTGAAAAGCTCATCCTCAGTGGTATCGAGAATTTTTGTAAATCCGTATTCCTGTTCAGCTGCAGTTGCAACAGGGTCATGAAGTGCTATTGCATCAACAGCTCCGTTGGCAAGTGCCAGAGGAAGATCCGGAAGGTTGTATGGAACAAGTTCTATTTCCATATTGTCAGGACTTACACCTATACCAAGGCTGAAGAGCTTTCTTTTAAGTGCAATTACTGATGAATCTGAAATACCCGGTACTCCGATTCGCTTACCCTTTACATCTTCAATTTTCTTTATATCTGAATCAGCAGGTGCATAGTATTTTGTACATCCCGTATGCATTCCAAGTACAAATGAAATATCAAGTCCGTTGTCTATCTGCGGAATAAGTCCGCCTGCAAGACCTACACAGGCATCAATCTTACCTGATGCAACAAGATCTGCTGTCTGCTGAACATCTATCTCTACAAGTTCGTATTCAATTCCTGCTGCCTTGAACTCCTCATCAAAATATCCCTTGTCCTGTGCCATGTGAAGTCCTGCAAGACAAAGTGATGCATTGGCTGTACCAACTCTGAAGACTTCTCCTTTTCCGCCGCTGTTTCCGCAGCCTGCCATTGAAACTACCGCCAGAACTGCTGAAATACCAAGTGCCACTGCTTTTTTTAATCGTATCATCGTACATACCTCTTTCTGATTTTGTATTACCTTTATCCCTGAAATCATTATACACTATACCTATAGGTTTTGTAAAATACGTATTATCTATATTAACTTATAGAATTTTTCTATATATAGAAATTTACAACAAAAAGCAGTATATTACAGCTGAAATAATCAGCTATATTATACTGATTTGTTCATATTATTCTGTATTTTCAGTCCCTGTCGATGCGCTTATAGTACCCTGTTATCTTATCCAGAGCCTCTGACACACTGCACTGTACATCAAACATGGAGATTGCCTTACTCTGAAGCTGCTTCTGTACATGAAATCCTATCTTTGTACATACAACACAGCGACAGTCTGATATCAGTCTGACTTTTTCAGATTCTTCTTCAGAACCGCCGCAGCATCCTCCGCCTTTTCCTCCACACTTCTTTTCAGATGAAGAACTGCACTGAGACACAGACTCTGAACCTGCGGCACGTTCTTCAGAAATATGATATTTTCCGCTCTCTGCTTCATATATCACAAAACGCATCGCTGCCCCGAAAGTCTCATCGACATTTATTCCGTCAGAAGTTGCAACTGCTATTTTATAACTCACAATACCGCTCCTTATTAATCAAAAAGATTTGTGGAAAGATATCTGAGTCCTGTATCAGGAAGAACAGCAACTATTGTTTTTCCTGCATTTTCCGGTCTCTTTGCAATTTCAGCTGCTGCATGAACTGCTGCACCTGATGAAGGACCTACAAGTATACCCTCAAGTCTGGCCAGTTCTCTGCATACTGCAAAAGCTTCGTAATTCTCCACTTCGAACTTTTCATCATAGATGCTCATATCCATTGAAGCAGGTACAAATGATTCTGGTACTCCTTCAAACGGATGTACACCTGCAATCTCATCCGGCTCAGGATTTTTTTCTGAAGGAAGGGAATCAGGGCCTGGCTGAATCGCAACTATTTTTAAATCCGGCTTCTTTGATCTGAGGTATCTTCCTGTTCCGGAAATAGTTCCGCCTGTTCCTACACCTGCAACAAGTATATCCACATCGCCGTCAGTGTCTTCCCAGATTTCAGGACCTGTGGTTGCGGCATGTATGCCGGCATTTGCTGTATTAGTACTCTGGTCAGTAAAAAAGATATCTGTTTCCGTTGCTTCCACCTGCGCTTTTATAGCCTTTACTGCAGCCATAAAGTCACCGCCTGTTTCCTCAAGAGTTTTTACAGCAACAGGTACTTCTGACATTTTCACTGTCTGTCCGCCAAGTGCGTGAATAGCCTTAAAACGCTCGATACTTGCGTTATCAGGGAGATATACACGGAATTTATAGCCTTTGGCTGCAGCAATTGCTGCAAGTCCTATGCCTGTATTTCCGCTTGTTACTTCAACGATGGTATCTCCCGGCTTAAGGCGTCCGTCCTTTTCAGCTGCCTCAATCATGCCGAGGGCTGTTCTGTCCTTAACGCTCTGGTTAGGGTTGAAGTATTCTATTTTTACGAGTATTTTAGCTTTAAGGTCATGTTTTTTTTCATAGTTTGTTATTTCAAGTAACGGGGTATGACCCACAAGTTCGGTGATTGATTTATATATTTTAGACATTGTTTTCTCCTCATTGTTTAACGGCAGAAATTTGTTTTTTAAGGGGCTTTGCGGTCGCCCCTTATACCCTTCGCGTTTCCGCTCATACTTAACAGCCGTAATCTGCTTTTAAGGGGCTTTGCGGTCGCCCCTTATACCCTTCGCGTTTTCAGCTCATACTTAACAGCTGTAATCTGCTTTTAAGGGGCTTTGCGGCCGCCCCTTGTACCCTTCGCATTAAATCTGATAATCATCAGCCATATCCATAAGACCGTATTCGAGAAGAATTTCCTCAAGACGTTCCTGTGTCATTGGTGTCGGAATATCGAATTTAGTGTTGTTAATAACTGCTTCTGCAAGATTTCTGTATTCCTGTGCCTGCTTTGAATCAGGCTTGTATTCAATTACTGTCTTCTTGTTGATTTCAGCTCTCTGTACAATGTTGTCACGAGGTACGAAATAAAGAAGCTGTGTACCGAGTTCCTTTGCAAATGCTCTGAGAAGATCAAGCTCTCTGTCGCAGTTTCTGCTGTTGCAGATGATACCGCCAAGTCTTACTCCACCGCTTCTTGCATATCTCTTAATACCCTTTGCAATATTGTTGGCTGCATAAAGTGCCATCATTTCACCGCTGGCTACAATGTAGATTTCCTTTGCCTTGCCTTCGCGGATCGGCATTGCGAAACCGCCGCAGACAACGTCGCCGAGTACATCGTAGAAAACATAATCAAGATCTTCTGTATATGCTCCAAGATTTTCAAGCATGTTGATTGAAGTGATGATTCCTCGTCCGGCACATCCGACACCCGGCTCCGGTCCGCCTGATTCAACGCACTTTGTACCGCCGAAGCCGTCTCTCATGATTCTGTCGAGTTCGATATCCTCGCCTTCATCTCTTATAGTATCAAGAACTGTCTTCTGAGCAAGTCCTCCGAGAAGAAGTCTTGTAGAGTCTGCTTTAGGGTCACATCCTACAACCATGACCTTCTTGCCGTGTTCGCAGAGACCTGCTGTAAGATTTTGTGTAGTTGTTGATTTACCGATACCTCCCTTACCGTATATCGCGATCTGTCTTAATTCTCCCATGATTATCAGTTCCTTTCGAATAAATCCTGTATCTGATCAAATGCAGTGATTTTTGCTATTGATTCTTCTATCATCCCCGGAATTTCCATAGGAATAATCCCGTTCTGTCCGACAAGCATCGCTGCTCTCTGCCCTATCCGGCTTACAAGAACATACCTGCAGTCTGAAATTGTTTTTATATTATCAAGCATTGCATCCTCATTATGATCTCCGCCTGAACATACCGGTTTTACATTTCTTGTTTCATCAGTTCCGGTGATTTTTCCATCCTCAATACGATAAACAAGAAATCTGTCTGCTCTTCCGAAATGCTGATTTACAACTATTCCGTCGGTGGAAGCAACAGCTATGAGATACTTTTTTTCAGCCATGTGAAAACGTATCCTTTACGCCAGTTCTTCTCTGATAAATCTGATCACCGAACTCAGACTTACCCGGAACGCCGACCGCATCTGCTCTGCAGTGCTGGCAGTGACGGAAAACATCAATGTATTTTCCTGCCTTAGTTCTTGCCTCATCTATCTCAGCACAGACCGGAGCTTTGACATCCGATAACTCATACTGCGGAATAAGAGGAATTATATTGTAAATTTTTGCTCCTGCTTCAGCAACAGTTTTCGCAATCTCTTCAATATGACCTCCGTTTATTTCCGGAACAAGAACTGTATTTATCTTAACTGTTATCCCGGCAGCGGCAATTTTTCTGATACCCTTAAGCTGATTTTCTATAAGGATTTCGGCAGCTTCCCTGCCTTCAATCTTTTTACCGTGCCAGATTATATATTTGTTAAGCTTTGCTTCAATCCCGGGATCAACTGCATTTACCGTTACTGTAAGTGAATCGATACCCGTTTCTATAATCTCGTCTGCTCTTTCATCAAGAAGAAGTCCGTTTGTACTCATGCATTTGATGAGCTGCGGAAACTTTTCCTTTATTTTCTTAAATGTTTCAAGAGCATTGTCTGTAGCGAGTGTATCACCAGGTCCGGCAATTCCGGCAACTCTTATATCAGGACAGACATCAAGAGCTTTTGCAATAATGTCAATACTCTCATCAGGTGTTATTATCTTTGAAGTTACACCCGGACGTTCCTCAACATCATTGATTGTTCTGTCACAGAATCTGCATCCTATGTTACATCCCGGACTTACCGGCAGATGAATTCTTCCTGCGTTGTTTTTATGTCCTCCGAAGCACGGATGTGAGTTCTGAAGGTCCTTGTATGAATTGGCCATGCTGATCTCTCCCTGGTTCATTCGCCTGTAATGTCTATCAAAATAGTAGGCTATTGATTTTTAAGAATACACCACCGTGATATCAGTGGTGTGATTTCTTTCTG
>DCGK01000101.1:0-121 GCA_002315235.1 Ruminococcus sp. UBA1780 | reverse complement strand
TGTAAATATATTATAACCCATACGCCCTCAATTGTCCAATATCATATCTGAATAGTAGGTTATAGTTTCTTTCTATAGCGCATTCATTTTTCGTTGTAATATAACAACACAGAGGATATCC
>DCGK01000037.1:13080-17265 GCA_002315235.1 Ruminococcus sp. UBA1780 | reverse complement strand
CTCGTTCAGTAGGAGTTCAATCTCCTACTGAACGAAAGCAATTCTTCGAATTGCCTCTGCTTGTTAAAAGCAGAGCTTTGAAACAGTAAAATTAAAAAACGCTGCCGTTCGGCAGCGTTTTTGTTTTATTCATTAAGGATTTTTAAAGCCTTTTCGTATTTGAGCTTCCAGTTAGCCTTCTTTTCTTCAGCTTCCGGAGTATGTGAGATAATCCTGCTATGGTCAGAATTATGAGCGATATCAGCAAGCTTTACTTCTTTTGCTACAGGATTTGATTTTATTTTTCTGACATATTCGAAGTAGTCAGTTCCTTTCTGATGTGTGAGAAGTTCAAGAGCATCTGTAACTTCAGGCGGAAAATCTTTTTTCAGTTCCTCAACTGTGATATCAGTGTCTTCGGCAACATCATGGAGAAGAGCGGCACACACTGAATATTCATTTGTCATCTGTTCAGCGACATGAAAAGAATGGAATACATAAGGAACACCGTTAATGTCATATTGTCCGTGATGTGCTTCGTATGCAATCCGCATAGCCTTGCTTGTCAGTTCAGTGTATATCATGAAATAACCTCATATCTGTGGTGTTGACTTTAAGTGTTTATCTGTTAAGTGTTTCCTTAAGAGCATCTGATATTTCAACTTCAAAAGGAAGAAGGTCAAGAATCTGTGTTTTCATATCGATACCAGGATAAACTTCAGTAAGTTTAAGACCCTTTTCACAGAGCTCAAAAACACATCTCTCAGTAACGTAAAGAACCCTCTGCCGGTTTACGAGCCCTCGCTTTGCCGAGAAGCTTATACTGTGAACGTTCTCTACGAATTTCGGTATTGATCCTTCCTTTGCAATTGATATTCTGCCGCTTTCCTCGTCTTCTGATACATCGAGTCCCTTGGTGTTGAAGGAAAGGCAGAAGACAACAACCGGAGTTTTGGCAGTAATATTTGCAAATCCACCGATACCTGAGAATGCACCAGGACCTCTGTGTGAATTTACATTTCCGTGTCTGTCAACCTCAAGTCCGCCCATAAAGCAAATGTCAAGACCTCCGTTGTCATAAAGGTCAAACTGGTTGGCCATGTCATTCATTGAAGCTGCGCCAATCATTGCACCGAATACTTTTCCTGATGCCGGGAAACCGCCAACACCGCCTGATTCAACAGTGAGTGTAATCTGGTCAAGCATACCGCTTTTTCTTGCGTATTTTGAAACGTTTTCCGGAATTCCGATACCGATATTAACAATATCATCCGGCTTTAATTCCTTTGCGGCACGTTTTCCGATAATCTTGGCTGCGGGATTTTTATCCGGTTTTGTAGCGGTTCTCTTTGCAAGCATATCGCTCCAGTCAGTCCACTGTGAGTACGGAATTTCGAAGCTTCCTGTAAGTGATTCGTATGCAGCGTGTCTTGGTTCCGGATCAACCTGAACAATTGCGTCTACCATGCATCCCGGAATGATGGTGTTTCTCGGGCGCGCAGGAGTACTTACGATTCTGTCAACCTGAACGATTACCTTTCCGTGATTAGCCTTTACAGCCTGACAGATTGCCAGGGCATCTCCTGACATATACATGTCATCAAATGAAATATTCCCCTTTATATCCGCGGCAGTTCCCTTAATGAGAGCAACCTTGATTTTAGGAAGCTTATAGTAAAGAAATTCTTCATTATCAACTTCAACAAGCTTGATAAGTGAATCATCCTTTGAAATTTTGTTTATACCCGGACCGTCAATTCGCGGATCAACAAATATGTCAAGACCAACCTTTGAGAGTGCTCCGGGAATACCGCCGGCCTGCGCGCGTATAGCATGTGAAATACATCCCAGAGGAAGATTATATGCCTCGAATCTGTCGTGAAGTACAAGCTTCTTGGTGCTTAGCATTGCGCCGAAATGTCCGCATATAAGCTTACTTACTGCGCCTTCTCTGATATAGCTTTCGGCATTCCTGTTTTCATCCCATTCACCGAATCCTGCACTTGAGATGATTGTAAGATTGTTCGGCGAACCGGTACGGCTGTATTTTCTGTATATTGCTTCGTGCAGCTCAACCGGATTTTCGATACCGACAAAAGAATTAAGGCAGATTACGTCGCCATCAGAGATTAATCCGGCCGCTTCATCAGCTGTCATGATTTTATACATATATAAATAACCTTTCTTTAATATCTTTCTTGTGGAAGTACTGATAAAGTCAGGCGTACATGATGCGCAGTCTGGCGGAAATTATGCAGTCAGAATGTGCGTCAGTTCGAAGACGTGATTTAATCAGTGTATCCTTAAATGTCACTTTATAAGTATACACTATAACAATGTTTTTTTCAATACTTTCCTTAGCTCTCATCTTGTGGTATAATGGTAAACGGTGATTTAAAATGAAAGATCTTACATCCGGAAAACCCGGAAAACTTATTCTTATGTTTGCGCTTCCGATTGCACTTGGAAATGTTTTTCAGCTGTGCTACAGCTTTGCTGACGTCTGGATAACAGGAAGTACGCTCGGAAATAATGCGCTTGCCGCAGTTGGTGCAACTTCGACGCTGAATGATCTTATTGTTGGGTTCCTTATCGGACTCACAAACGGATTTGCTGTTATCACTGCCCAGAAATTCGGTGCAAAGGATTTCAGTCAGATGAGGAAAGCTGTGGCTCATACTATTATGCTCGGACTTATTGTGTCGGCTGTGCTGACAGTTCTCAGTGTCAGCTTTCTGAATACAATTCTTCACTGGCTCAATATTCCACCGGAACATTTTGAAACCTCGTTTACGTATGCACGCGTTATTCTTCTTGGAATGACTTTTTCAATGATATACAATATCTGTGCCAGCGTGCTCAGAGCAGTCGGTGATACCGTTACTCCGCTGATTTTTCTTATAGTTTCGGCTCTGCTGAATGCAGGACTTGACCTGCTGTTTATAAAAGTAATAGGAACAGGTGTTGAAGGTGCCGCATATGCAACAGTGATAGCTCAGTTCATTTCCGCTGTATGCTGTGCTGTATACATGTATTTAAGGTATCCGCTTCTTCATATCAGCAGAAAGGACTGCATTCCTTCAGGAGTTATGGCCAGAAGGCTTCTTGGAAGCGGAATGTCGATGGGGATGATGAACAGTCTTGTTGCGTTCGGAACTGTTGCCCTTCAGAGCTCGATAAATACATTCGGTACAAATATTATAGTTGCCCACACTGCTGCCAGAAAACTGACAAGTCTGTTTATGATGCCTTTCGGTGTAATGGGTATGACAATGGCTGCCTACTGTGCGCAGAATTATGGTGCAGGAAAATATACCAGAATCAGACAGGGTGTGTTCAGAGCAGTCGAATACTGCTGGATATGGTGTATTTTTCTTTTTATTATTATTTATACAGCAGCCCCGCCGATGCTCAGAAAAATAACTTCAACAGATATTCCGGAAATTATAAATACGGCTGACCTGTATCTGAGGATAGACTGTATACTTTATTTTGTCACTGCAGTTATATCAGTTTTCAGAAATTCCCTTCAGGGAATAGGTGTTCACAGGGTGCCGATTATTTCAAGCGGTATAGAGCTGATTGGAAAAATTCTCGTTGTTATGTTTCTTGCACCGGCAATAGGTTATATGGGAATAATTCTCGCTGAACCGATTATCTGGGTTGTAATGGTTATACCGCTTATTGTAAAGCTCATGCGTCACCCTGTAATGATAAATGTTCAGAATGGCAAAAGTGCATAAAATTAACAGGAAAAATTTTATCATGTTATTTATAGCTGTTATTATTGACATAATCATACAAATCACTTATAATATAAACATAAATTGATTTTCACAGGAGGATATGTATTAATGAAATCAACAGGTATTGTTAGAAAGATTGACGAGCTTGGAAGAATAGTTTTACCTAAGGAACTCAGAAGAACACTTGGCCTTAATGACAGAGAAAGCGTTGAAATCTACGTGGATCAGGATGCTATCATTCTTAAGAAGTTCAAGTCAACATGCGTTCTCTGCGGAGATAACGAAGATCTTCTCGATTTCAAGGGCAAGAGCATCTGCCAGAAGTGCATGAACGAACTCAAGAAGTAATTGATTCTGCACACTGCTGACACAGTCGGTATATATTCAGATTAAGTGTTATAGTGAACGTGAAAGAAATTTTGCGTTCACTATAATTGTTTAAGGAAACACTGATTAAGTC
>DCGK01000037.1:12037-12995 GCA_002315235.1 Ruminococcus sp. UBA1780 | reverse complement strand
TAATCAGTGGTTCCTTAAGGAAGCATTACTTTTCAGGGAAAACAGAGATGACAGATTTAACAAACAGTTCAAAGGCGGCTGAAGCAGCGGAACTTTTCAGAAAAGGCTACAACTGTTCCCAGGCAGTAGCCGGAGCGTGGAGCAGAGATATAAATTTACCGTTTGAAACTCTGATTACAGTATCATCAGGATTCGGCGGAGGAATGGGGAGAATGGGCGAGGTCTGCGGTGCTGTAACCGGAGCTTTTATGGTTCTTGGCGCTGCATATTCGTCAGGAGAACCGGGAGCTGAACCCAAAAAGGAAATGTACGAAAAAATTCAGGAATTCACATCACGGTTCAGGGAAGAAGCAGACACAGACACTATTATATGCAGGGAAATGCTTAAATCTTTTTCCGGAAGCGGAAATGTACAGGATAAAAGACACTATTGTCTAAGAGCGATAATGACTGCTGCTGCTCTGCTTGAAGAATTTATAACTCCGGAGACAGTAAAAATACTCTGCAGAAGTGTACCTAAAGTAAAAATAACTGCATTTGGTAATTTTGCAGTGTATGCTGACGGAAATGCTGTAAGGTTTAAAAGAAGCAAATCCTGTGAAGCACTTGCATATCTGGTCGACAGAAGAACACCATGTACCAAAAAACAGATTGCGGCAGTATTGTTTGAAGACAGAGTTTATGACAGAAGCTGTCAGAAATATGCAGACAATATTCTTCGGGGACTGATTTCTGACCTGAAAGAAGCAGGGGTTGATAATCTTGTGATTCATACCAGCAACAGCTATTCAATAAACCCGGATGCGTGCATCTGTGACTACTACGATTATCTTAACGGAATAAGAAAAGTCCGCATGATTGATGAATACATGTCCCAGTACAGCTGGGCGGAAGAAACTCTTGCTTTACTTGGCTGACATCAAAGGGAATGTTAAAAAAGTCTCTCATATAACAACAC
>DCGK01000037.1:9379-11862 GCA_002315235.1 Ruminococcus sp. UBA1780 | reverse complement strand
ACGTACTCTGATTTGCTGCTTTTTTTAGTTTTCAGGCAGTTTCTTAACAGCCCCGTTTTTATTTGTTCATGCTGTATACAGGACTGACAAGTCTCTGCTGATATTCATCATGCGGAAGAGGCTTGTCATAAAGATATCCCTGAGCGAGAAAACACTCAACGCTCTTGAGAAATCCTGCCTGCTGTTCTGTTTCAACGCCTTCACATATAACCTTTCTGTGAAGATCATTAATCATTTTTACGACATTTTCAATCATCTTCCTGTGTGCATCATCTTCTGCACCGTTGAGGAATGATTTGTCAAGCTTTACGACGTCGATATCAAGATCTTTAAGAAGTGACAGTGAAGAATATCCGGTTCCGAAATCATCGATTGCAGTGTAGATTTTTTCTGTTTTCATTCGGTTTACGAATACTGTCATTGCTTCAAAGTCATCATATCCTGATGATTCGGTAAGTTCTATTTCGATGTATTTTTTGTCAACATGATATTTTTCAATAATATCAAGGATATCTTCCGCAAATCTTTTGTTTTTAAGATGAAGCTTTGAAAAGTTTGATGATACTCTTACAGGTTCTATTCCTTCTGAAACCCATTTGGATATGTCCTTGCAGACCTGTTCGAAAACATAAAAGTCAAGCTCGGTTATATAGCCTTCTTCTTCAAGTACAGGGATGAACCTGAAAGGAGGAATCATCTTGCCGTCCTTGATCCATCTTACAAGTGCTTCGCTTCCGCAGAGTCTGTTGTTTGTCATATTTACCTTTGGCTGATAGTAAACGACAAACTCATGACGCTTAATTGCGTCACTGAATTTTGCAAGAACTTCCTTGGCATTCTTTTCTTTTTCTGTCATATCGTTCGTATACCAGATACAGTCAGCGGACGATGATGACTTAGCCTGCTTAAGTGCGGTCTGAGCAAAGCTTATTGCGCCGGCAATATCTGTTTCGGGCTCGATATCATAAATGCCGCATCTTGACTTGACAACCGCTTTTCTGGCACCGTCTTTCTGGTGTATGAGAAGAGTTACCTGATTAAGATAATCAACCAGAACCGGTACTCTGTCTTTTTTTATCAGTGCCGCAAATGAATCACCGTTGATTCGGGCTACAATTTCATGCTTTTTTGAAGCAGCATTTTTAAGATATGCGGCATATTCTGTCAGAACAGAATCGCCGAATGAAGTTCCGAACTGCTGGTTAAAATACTGAAATCCCTTTATATTGATGCATATAACAGAATAGTCAGTAATAACTCTTCTTATTTTCTTTTTCTGACAGTGATCTGTAAAATAGTCATAGTTAGGAATCACGGTCAGAGGATCTATATTTACGAGTTCGTTGGAAATAACACAGCTTACAATAATGCTTACAATACTGCATATAAAGAGAAGTATAAGCAGAAAAATGGCACTTGAGTAGATGAGTCGGGTTCTCTGTTCGAGTTCCTTTCGTGCTGTGATAACGTCTTCTCTGAACAGATTACTGAAACTCTGAATATCGCTGTTTACTGTGTTTATATAGTCAACGAGTGAATCCTCCATGAATTCATTAACTTTGTCGTATTCACCGGTGTGACTCCATTCGAATATTGAATCCGCATCATACAGATAACCACGGATGTTGGCAGAAAGACTCTTGTAGCGTATATCGTATTTTGTGTCTTTCATTTCTTTTTTTAGTCCGTTAAGCGAAGAATACATGCTGGACTTCAGCTGACTGGTCTGCTTTTCAAGGTTTTCCCTTAAATCCGGCGATGTTGAGATAACATGTTCAAATACAAAAAACTGATGCCTGTAAAGCTGATCCTCAAGAGATTTCAGAGTGTCGGTAGTTTTATTTTCCTGTTCCAGCATCTGTGTGTACCGGTAGGTTATGTCGTTAAGTCCGTAGCAGAGATAGAGAATTGAAAAAACTCCGATAATCGCCATGAACAGAACAGAGAGAATAATACTCCTTGACATCCTCTTCTTTTTTATTACCCCTTTGGATCTATTTTTTATCATTTTCATAACATTTCAGATCCTTTTCTTTAATAATACCTTATCATATAAACCGTTAAAATAACATAAATAATTTTAAGAGTTTTCTCATGCTATTTTACTTATATATATAACATTGTATGGCATCAGGTCCATCAAATGTCCATCAAAAATATATGATTATAACAAATAAATTTGAACTGAAATTATGAAATTCGTCTATTATAAAAATTACTGCAGAAAACAGAAGTAAGATGTGTGCTGAAATCAGGGAAAGCACTGATTAAGTCTGACATGAAATATGCAGGCAAATGTGTGTCAGGTCCGGGACGTGATTTAATCAGTGTTTCCCTGGTGTGAAAATGGTATGAAGAACAAAAAAACAGGTCTGATATTTCACAGACCTGTCATAATTCGTATGTTAAATATAGTGAACGCAGAAAATAATTCTGCATTCACTATATTTAATTTATTTTTATTGCCTTGCACATCCGATGAC
>DCGK01000037.1:623-9328 GCA_002315235.1 Ruminococcus sp. UBA1780 | reverse complement strand
ATTTATTTAATGCGTTTACAATATTATTTTACTTGATAAAATCATCCATAGTAATCTTTACTCTTGGATTGCCGTTTTCATCAGGTTCAGTCATAACGGCTTCTTTGATTTTAATAGGGCTTTCAGGTACTGATAATTCACCTGACATGCTCATTGAACGAGGAACTGCGAGGAATGCATCAACAACTTCCATACCGTCTGTAACTTCACCGAATGCTGCGTACTGTCCGTCAAGGAATGTATCATCATCTGAGTAGCAGATGAAGAACTGGCTTGATGCACTGTCGTAATCCATGCTTCTTGCCATTGAAACAATTCCTCTTTTGTGGCTGAGCTTGTTGTCAACGCCGTTTGCGATAAATTCGCCCTTGATTGTTTCCTTGCTTCCGCCTGTGCCGTCGCCTGACGGATCACCGCCCTGAGCCATAAAGCCTTCCATTACTCTGTGGAAGCCAAGACCGTTGTAAAACCCGTCAGAAACAAGCTTCTCAAAGTTTTCACATGAGACAGGTGCATATTCAGGATAAAGTGTGATAACGAAATCTCTTCTGTCTGTTACTTCAGCATCAGCTGGTGCAGCAGCTTCCTGATTCTTAATTTCAGCCTGCTCCTGTTCAGCAGCTTCTGTATCTTCAGCAGCCTCTGCATCTTCAGCAGGTGCTTCTTCTGAGGCATCTCCGGCAGTTTCGTTTGATGACGAAAGTTCTGAATCGGTTTTTGTAGTAGTTGTGGATTCTGAAGGTCCGCATGCTGTTACGGAAACAGCCATCATTGCAGCAGCAATGAGTAATACAAGTAATTTTTTCATTAAAATCTGCTCCTTGTTATATTTAATAATTATTCGATGTGTGATATGTGCAATTCACACGATTTTTATTATATATCAACTTCACTGTAAAGTCAATGAAAACTCAGTGAAAATTATGGTGAAAGTAAAAAGAAACTGATCTTCATTTACAGGAAAATATATGGAAACACAGATTAAATCCCCTTCCCAGAGCCTGACGTACATTTTTTCTCTGTAACAACTCAGAGCTTTGAAAAAAATAATATATAAGTATTTACATATGAACGATAATAGTGTAAAATATAAAGAGTATGAAATTTTTTGTGAGGTGCTCATTATGGAAAGAAAATATAACCGTATACTTATAAAACTTAGTGGTGAGGCACTTGCAGGCGATAAGTCTACAGGTCTTGATTTTGACGTAATTACAAACATCTGTAAAAGTATAAAAAAAGCAGCTGACACAGGAGCTCAGATTGGTATCGTAGTCGGCGGCGGAAATTTCTGGAGAGGCCGTTCATGCGGTGATATGGACAGAACAACAGCAGATCATATCGGTATGCTTGCTACAGCGATGAACGCTCTTGCAGTAGGCGATACACTCAGAAGTCTCGGTCTTGATGTCAGAGTTCAGACAGCAATAAATATGGTTGAGGTTGCTGAACCGATGATCAGAAACAAGGCAATAAGACACATGGAAAAGGGAAGAGTGGTTATTTTCGGATGCGGCACAGGTAATCCTTTCTTCTCAACAGATACAGCCGCAGCTCTCAGAGCAGCTGAAGTTGAAGCAGACATTCTCTTCAAGGCTACTATGGTTGACGGTGTGTATGACAAGGATCCGCATAAGTATGATGATGCGGTTAAGTATGACACACTTTCATTCAGCGATGTTCTTTCAAAGAATCTCGGCGTAATGGATGCAGCAGCAGCTTCAATGTGCAGGGAAAACAACATAAATGTTCTTGTATTTGACCTCGGAAGACCTGACAATATTGTTGATGCTGTACTTGGAGAAAACGTAGGAACAGTTGTTACAGCCTGATTCAGTGACGGACGTTGCTGTAGTATTAAATAATAGTGAATGTCAGAATGAATTTGACTTTCACTATATATATGACATAACAGTGAAAAGAGGAGAATTATATCATGAAGGAAACTTTGAACGCAGCTAAGGAAAAAATGCAGAAAACACTTGACTCTCTTGCAAGAGAATACTCAGCAGTAAGAGCAGGACGTGCTAACCCTGAAGTACTCAACAAGGTACAGGCCGAATACTGGGGTGCAATGACTCCTGTAAACCAGATGGCATCAGTATCAGTAACAGAAGCAAGAACACTTCTCATCCAGCCGTATGATGCATCAGCACTTAAGGCAATTGAAAAGGCTATCCTTACTTCAGATATCGGTATCACACCGGTAAATGACGGAAAGACACTCAGACTTATATTCCCGCAGCTTACAGAAGAAAGACGTAAGGAACTCTGCAAGACTGTAAAGAAGTACGGCGAGGAAGCAAAGGTTTCAATCCGTTCAGTAAGACGTGATACAATGGACAAGTTCAAGAATATGAAAAAGAACTCAGAAATCACTGAAGATGATCTTAAGCAGTGTGAAAAGGATCTTCAGAAGATTGTAGACAAGTTCTGTGATGATACAGACAAGATGGTAGCAGAAAAGGAAAAGGAAATACTTTCAATCTGATCCGACTGAGAGTCTTATAACAGGAGAATTATGGCTATAAAAAAGAACAACAAAACTTCAGAACTACCTGAGATTCTTCCGAATCATATCGGTTTTATTATGGACGGAAACGGCAGATGGGCAAAAAAGCGCATGATGCCGAGAACCTTTGGTCATGCCGAAGGCGGAAGAACATTTGAAAAGATAGTTCGCTACTGCCGTGATATAGGCATTAAGTGTATTTCATTCTATGCATTTTCAACAGAGAACTGGAAGAGATCCAGTGAAGAGATTACTGCACTTATGGGACTTTTCATGCAGTATCTTAACCGTGTTTCCGATTATTACAAGGAAGAGGTTAGAATGATATTCGTGGGAGACAGATCAGCTCTTTCTCCTGAACTCATTGCACTTATGGACAAGGTTGAGGAAGATACAAAGAATTTTGACAAGATGACACTTTATCTTGCTATCAACTACGGCGGACGTGATGAAATCAAATACGCTGCCCGGAGAATAGCACAGAAGGTTAAGGACGGAGAACTTAATCCTGAGGATATTACCGAAAAAACTATTTCTGACCATATTTACACTACAGAATATCCTGACATCGATCTTCTTATAAGACCGAGCGGAGAACTCAGACTTTCAAACTACATGCTCTGGCAGTGCGCATATGCTGAATTCTATTTCTCAGATGTTCTCTGGCCTGATTTCCTGCCGGCAGAGCTTGACAAGGCTCTCCATGCTTATGCAGGCAGACAGAGACGCTTTGGAGGTGTATGATTTTTGCTTACAAGAATCATTTCATCTCTGGTTGGTATTGTTATAGGTGTTACCGTAATATGGTTTGCTGATACTGCGGTGCTTCCTGCGGCAGTTGCTCTTCTTACAATGCTGGGAGTTTTTGAGCTGTACAGGGCTGCAGGATGTCTTGAAAACAAAATCATGACTGCACTGGCAATGGTGTTTTCGGGTGCTTATCCGTTTATTACAGTATACGGAAGCAGTCGTATTAATACACTTGTAACTACGGCTGCTGTAATGGGAATGTTTGCTTCATATATGCCTTATCATAAGAAAATCAGTTATGAAAAGCATGCATTCGGTGTTCTTGTTCCGCTTCTTCTGAGCATGTCAATGTCCAGTATCTGCAGACTTAACGCTCTTACGGAACGACATGGCGGAGTTTTGATTCTGCTTACGCTGTGCGGAGCATGGATTGCAGATACCGCAGCATATTTTACAGGAACATTTCTCGGTAAACACAAGCTTTGTCCTGAGATAAGTCCTAAAAAGACAGTTGAGGGATTTATCGGCGGTGTCGTATTTGACGGTCTGTTTTTTATACTTTTTAATTTTATATACGTTTCCTTTTTTGCAAAGGACTGCGGAGTAAACTATATATCGTCATTTTTCCTGGGCATGATCTGTGCTGCTCTCGGCACGGTCGGTGATCTTACTGCTTCGCTTATCAAGCGTCAGTGCGGAATCAAGGATTACGGAAAAATAATGCCGGGGCACGGCGGTTTTATGGACAGATTTGACAGCGTTCTGTTTGTTGCTCCTTTTATGTACGCATATCTGTCAGTTATAAACATGTACATCTGATGTAACACCGGTTAAATCAGGTCTTCGGCCTGACATTTATTCCGCCTGTGCATTGTGTACGGCGGTTAAACAACAGATATCAGGGCTAACATGTAAATTGTTAGCCCTGTATTTTCTTTTTTTATGGAGGTATTCAAATGAAAAGAGTATCAGTTTTAGGTTCTACAGGCTCAATTGGACTTCAGTCACTTGATGTTGCACGTAAACACGGACTTGATATTCAGGCACTTGCTGCACACAGCAGCTGGAAAAAGCTTGAGGAACAGGCAAGAGAGTTTTCACCTCGTATGGTTTGTATTTATGACGAAAAACATTACGGCGATTTAAAAAATGCTCTTGCTGATACAGATATAGAGATACTTTGCGGTATGGACGGACTCTGCAGGATTGCTTCTGACAGCGATACTGATATTCTTCTCAACTCCGTTGTCGGCATGGTCGGACTTCTGCCTACACTTACAGCCATAGAGAGCGGAAAGGATATAGCTCTTGCAAACAAGGAAACCCTGGTAGCCGGCGGTAATCTTGTTATGGCTGCAGCAGAAAGAAAAGGAGTAAAGATTTATCCGGTTGATTCCGAACATTCTGCAATTTATCAGTGCCTTCAGGGCAACAGTATGAATAGAATAAACAAAATCATTCTTACAGCTTCAGGCGGTCCGTTCTTCGGAAAAACAAAGAAGGATCTTGCAGATGTTACGGTGGCTGATGCACTCAATCATCCGAACTGGAGCATGGGAAACAAGATTACTATTGATTCATCAACACTTATGAACAAGGGACTTGAGTTTATTGAAGCAAAATGGCTTTTTGATGTTACTCCTGATCAGATTGAGATTGTTGTTCACAGACAGAGCGTTCTTCATTCAGCTGTTGAGTATGAGGATTATTCAGTAATCGGACAGATGGGTTTTCCGGATATGAGAATTCCGATTCAGTATGCTCTCCTGTATCCGCAGAGAATAGAATGCCCTACAAAAAGGCTTTCTCTTACTGACTACGGCACACTTACATTTGCAAGTCCGGACCTTGAAACATTTGACTGTCTGGCTATGTGTATTGAAGCAATCAGAAAGGGAGGAGCTTATCCTTGTATAGTAAATGCCGCAAATGAAGTTGCTGTCGGTTTATTCCTTGATGGTAAGATCAAATTCCTGCAGATTGGTGAACTTGTTCGTGCTGCCTATGAGCATTTCGAATACAGTGAAATAACAAGCTACGAGGATGTAATTGCAGCAGATACAGCTGCAAGAGAATTTGTAATGAATTCAGTAAAATAATAAAACTTCCGGTGAAGGTCAGTTTTATTCTGACGTTCACCTGATTTACAGACAAAGACGGGAGGCCAGTATGACCAGTATTGTAAACATTATCATTGCACTTCTGATGTTCAGTTTTCTTGTTGCATTTCATGAATTCGGACATTTTGCGGTTGCAAAGCTAAGCGGAATTAAAGTAAACAAATTTGCAATAGGAATGGGACCGGTGATTTTTAAGTTTACCAGAGGAGAAACGGAGTATTCACTCAGACTTCTTCCTGTCGGTGGATTCTGTGCAATGGAAGGCGAGGATGATACAAGTGAGGATGCCCGTGCGTTCAGAAACAAGCCGGTAAGATTTCGTATCGCTACTGTACTTGCCGGACCGGTCATGAACCTTATTCTTGGGTTTCTGATTGCTGTAGTAACTGCAGGATTTCTTACTGAAGTTATTCCTACAACTACGGTACGTGAATTCCTTTCAGGTTCATCAAGTCAGGCTACAGGACTTCAGGCTGGCGATGAAATCATAAGCATGGACGGTATGCACATATTTACAACCAGTGATATATCATACAAGTTTTCAAACAGTAAAGACGGTGTGTTTGATCTTGTTGTAAAGCGTAACGGTGTAAAGACTGAGCTTAAGAATGTTAAGTTCTACAGAGAATACTATTACTATATCGAAGAAGCAACAGATGAGATTCCTTATGAGCACTATGTTAAGTTCGATACAAAGGAAGAGTACACAGGTGACAGGGAACTGAAAAAGGCAGAGGAAAATGCTGATTTCAAGGTTTACAGGGTCGAAAACAAGAACTTCTTTAATGTTGTAAGCTACGGATTCAGGGATACACTCAGTACAGCAAGGCTTATCTGGATTTCATTCATTGACCTTGTAAGAGGACAGTACGGACTTAATGATCTTTCCGGTCCGGTAGGTATTGTAAGTGCTATCGGCACAGTAAGAGCGTATGGAATAGAAAGCCTTATGTCACTGATTATGATGATTTCAGTTAACCTCGGTATTTTTAATCTTCTTCCGCTTCCTGCACTTGACGGCGGACGACTTGTATTCCTTATTATCGAGGGAATCAGAAGAAAGCCTGTACCTGCAGAGAAGGAGGGTATGGTTCATTTTATCGGTATTGCATGCCTGATGCTTCTTATGGTTGTAATCACAATCGGCGATATTTCAAAGATATTTAATAAGTGATTTTCGGAGGATTTAAAAAATGAGAAATGTTAAACAGGTAAAGCTTAAGGACCTGACATTCGGAAACGGTCATATTTATATACAGTCAATGCTGAACACAAGATCTGATGATATTGAAGGAAGCGTAAGACAGGCAGTTGAACTTGAAAAGGCAGGATGTGAAATCATCCGCGCAGCTATTCCGGACAAGGAAGCTGTAGCACTTATTCCTGCAATAAAATCAGCAGTAAATATCCCTCTTGTGGCAGATATTCATTTTGATTATCGTCTGGCACTTATGGCTGCGGAAGCTGGAATAGACAAAATAAGAATCAATCCCGGAAATATCGGTGATATGGACAGGGTAAAGGCCGTTGCTGATGCATGTGCAAACAGAGGCATTCCGATTCGTATTGGTGTAAATTCAGGTTCTGTAGAAAAGGAAGTACTTGCAAAATACGGCGGTCCGACTCCTGAAGCCCTTGTTGAAAGTGCAATGGGTCATGTAAAGCTTCTTAACAGATATGATTTTGACAATATTGTTATTTCAATAAAATCCTCAAACGTTCAGAACATGATTGCTGCCTACAGAAAAATGAGCGAAACTGCTGATTATCCGCTTCATCTCGGCGTAACTGAAGCCGGAACTGAGAGAATGGGAATTATCAAGTCATCAATAGGTATCGGCTCACTTCTGGCAGACGGTATAGGTGATACAATCAGAGTATCTCTTACCGGTGATCCTGTAAGGGAAGTATATGCGGCAAGAGATATTCTCAAGGGCCTTGGCATGACTGACGGTGTTGAATTTGTTTCCTGTCCTACATGCGGCAGAACAAGAATTGACCTTATCAGGGTTGCGGGCGAGGTTGAGGAAGCACTTGCAAATGTAAAGAAGAATATTAAGGTTGCCGTAATGGGATGCGTTGTAAACGGACCCGGTGAAGCTAAGGAAGCTGATATCGGAATCGCAGGCGGTGACGGGTGTGCTGTTATGTTTAAAAAAGGTGAGATACTCAGAAAGATTCCTGAGTCTGACATCGTAAGCGAGCTTTTAAAAGAGATTGAAAAACTTTAAGAACGGAGAAGTTAGATGAACGAACTGAACATACTTGAATTTCTAAAAGAATTTAACGTTGAGATACCGGAGAACATTTCAAAGGGCAGTGTTTTTAAAATCACATATACGGTTGATCTGCGTTCATTTTCGTTCTATCTTAATTTTAATGAACTGATTGACTTTGAGAGTACTTTAAAGTTTGAAAACAGTCTCAGAAAAAGTCTTTCAGTTGAAAGGGTAAATGTTATCTGCCATTATCCTTCAGAGCTTTTTTCTCTTGAATACTTTGAAACACTTAAGTGGAAGCTTAAGAGAAAAATCTCAGCTGTAAACGGATTTCTTGATAACTGTGATGTGTCGATGGAAGACAATACAATTATTATTGATCTGAAAAACGGCGGCGGTGAACTTCTTGAAAAATCAAACTTTACCCGTGAAATGTCATCGCTTATCAAACAGGAATTTGACCTTGACTATAAGGTTAAGCTTACAGGTAATCTTGAGGTTTCAAAGGAAAACCACGAAAAAATGATTGAGGAGACACTCGCTGCTCTTCCTAAACATACCGAACAGTTCAGTGCAGCTCCGTCAGCACCTCCTTCAGGCGGTTCAAAGGAAGCACCTAAGCAGGTGAACTTCCGTGAGGTCCAGATTGGAAATCTCGGAATATCAGCCGAATTCGAGGACGGACTCGGAAAGCTTATAAGAGGCCGTGAAATAAAGGAACCTGCACTTAAGATATGTGATGCAGTAAAACAGCTTAATTCAAAGGTTACTGTATGGGGCGATGTTTTTGAGCTTGAAAGCAAGGAAATCAAAGGCGAAAGAACAGTTTTCACCTTTACAATTACAGACTACACAGGTTCACTTCTTGTCAAGGTATTTGAAAAGAACGACAAAATTGCCGAATCAGGCCTTGATACTGTAAAGAAGGGTACAAGCATCGTTATAAACGGGCGTATTGACTTTGATAATTTTGCAAAGGATATCTCCATTATGGCAGATTCCATTGTTACTGCAAAGCGTGTTCAGAAGAAGGATACTGCTGAAGTAAAGCGTGTTGAGCTTCATATGCATACCTCGATGTCATCGATGGATGCAGTTACTCCT
>DCGK01000037.1:391-604 GCA_002315235.1 Ruminococcus sp. UBA1780 | reverse complement strand
TCCGGCTGAGCAGCTTATTAAGCGCGCACATGACTGGGGTCATCCTGCTGTTGCAGTCACTGATCACGGTAACGTTCAGGCTTTTCCGGAAGCTATGAATACAGTTTCAGGATTTAAGGACGGATTTAAGATGATATACGGCTGCGAGGCCTATGTTGTCAATGATATTGATATTCCGCGTATTCTCAACAGGGATGATAACAGAAGCATTAA
>DCGK01000037.1:0-314 GCA_002315235.1 Ruminococcus sp. UBA1780 | reverse complement strand
CTGACTGAGATTGGTGCTATAAAGGTAAGAAATCTTCAGATTATCGATGAGTTCAATACATTTGTTAATCCGGGAATTCCGATTCCTGCAAATATTACGGAACTTACAGGCATTACAAATGCAATGGTTGAAAATGCACCGGACGAAGCTGAGGCACTCAGAAAATTTATGGAGTACTGCGGTGACAGTCCTGTTCTTGCTGCGCATAATGCGCAGTTTGATACTTCATTTATCAATGAAGCTGCCAGAAGAAGCAATATAACATTTGAGTACAAGTATATTGACACGCTTTATCTCTGCAGAGCTGTGCTTAC
>DCGK01000040.1:12841-25794 GCA_002315235.1 Ruminococcus sp. UBA1780 | reverse complement strand
TTAAACAGGAAAAAACACTTCCGGATTTTGAAACCGTATTTAATATTGTAAAAGGTACTCCGGTAGAACTTCCTGTTCTTCTGGCATCATGGCTCAGTCTAAGAATCGGAGAAGTGGTAGGTTTACAGTTTCAGGATGTTGATTTCAGTGAACATATTCTTAAGGTAAGACGTACAATTATTCAGACAGATACTGGTTATGAAGTGCGTGAAGGCTGTAAAACTGAAAAGAGCAAACGTGACCTCATGATTCCGGAATATCTGTTTGAATTAATCAGAAATGTTGAACATGAGAAACCAACCGATTTTATAGTTCCGATGACACGAAAAGCTGTTTACAGCAGATTTAAGCGGCTTATGGAGAAGAACGGAATAAACATTACATTCCATGATCTCAGACCTCTCAACGCAAGCGTTATGCTTATGCTCGGAATTCCGGATAAATATGCTATGGAACGTGGCGGCTGGGCTACAGATTATGTTCTCAAAAGTGTTTATCAGCAGACTTTTTCAGATGAAAGAAAAAGAGTAGATGCTGTTATTGACAGCTACTTCAACGGAATTATTAATCAGAAAGACGGTGCCTGACAGCAATAGTCACACGAAAAATCACACGACAGTTTATAAAGTACGTAATTATGCGGTGTATAACGATTTGAAAATTGGTTCAAATCCAGCTCCCGCAACCAAAATAAACGTCAGGGTCGTTAAAAGACTTTGACGTTTTTCTTTTTTGTTACAGTGATAATTTCAGAATTTACTGAAACTGAAATAATGAGAGCTGCAAACAGCTTTGTTCGTCGGCGAATGTGTCGTCAAAAATTTTAAATTTGACAGATTTTTATTTGCAATGATATATTTTGCTTTGAACATAAGATTTTTTGTAATTCAGAATCGTTTCGAAAAAACGATTTTGAAACGATTTTTATTTAAAAATATAAATGTGGAATACCTTAAATGTCAGTATATCAATGGAAAACAGAAAACTATTGTATAATCGTTTGAATCGTGCTATAATAACGATAACGACGATTCAGACGATTGTAAGGAGTTCGAATATGCAATATAAAGAAAGTTTTTCGATAGAATTAAAGAGAGAACTTAATCACGACTTTAAAAAGGAAATAATAGCTTTTGCCAATTCTGACGGTGGAGAAATTTTTGTTGGTGTTGATAAAGACGGAACACCAACAGGTGTAAACGATACAGAATCAGTAATGGAAGCTATAGGAAATATGATTCGCGATGGAATAAGACCTGATTTAACAGCTTATACTTCAATTGAATGTATTGAGAATAATGTTATAAGGGTTGAAGTGTTAAGAGGTACAAAAAGACCATATCATCTGACAGACAAAGGCCTGAAACCTACAGGAGTTTTTATAAGGCATGGAGTTTCATCAGTTCCTGCAACGGAAGAAGTAATCCGCCAGCTTATTCGCGAAAGCGACGGAACATATTTTGATAAGTCAAGATGTGTTAATCAGGAGCTGACGTTTGAATATACTCAGAAATATTTTGATAATGCAAATCTGAAATTTGAAGATAATAATAAAAGAACACTTGGAATAATAGATGCTGACGGATATTATACTAATTCAGCTTTATTGTTTTCGGATCAGTGTGAGCATAGCATAAAGTGTGCGATATATGAAGGAACAGGAAAAACAGAATTTAAGGCAAGAAAGGAATTTACAGGCTCAATTTTAAAGCAGATGGATGAAGCGTTTGAGTATATCAATGTATATAACAAACAGAACAGCTCTTTTGAAAATCTGAAAAGAGTTGACCATCATGATTATCCTTTGTATGCGCTTCGTGAAGCGTTACTTAATGCGATAGTTCATCGGGATTATGATTACAGCGGAAGTATTCTTGTGAATATTTATGATAACAGGATAGAGTTTGTTTCAATCGGCGGACTTGTAAAAGGAATTACAGTAAAAGATATTATGAACGGGATATCTCAGCCGAGAAACAGTGTAATTGCAAATGTTTTTTACAGATTAGAACTTATAGAGAGCTATGGTACAGGAATACAGAGAATACTGGAATCTTATTCTAAGTGTTCTGTACAACCGACATTTACTCCATCACCTGCATCTTTTGTTGTTATGCTGCCGAATACAAAATACAATAGTGATTCTGAAATGACTGATGAGGAGAAAGTTCTGAGTTTGTTTGAAGAAAAAAACGAAATTTCAAGAAAAGATATCGAAACTGTTTTATCATGTACCAAGAGTGCAGCGATAGGTATCATTAACAAACTGATATCAGAAGACAGAATTATTAAGAACGGTGCTGCAAGAGCGGTGAGATATAAGTTGAAATAATATGAAACAGATTGATAAAATATGTGAAGAAAACAACATTTCAAAACAGTGAAGAGGAGGCGAAAAAGGTCATGCAGAAGATGATAGATGAGCCGATGGAGATAATAGATATATTTGGAGCACTGAAGGAAAGCAGGGAGGAAGGCAGAGTAGAAGGAAGAGAACAGGAACGTCTCGAGACTGTACTGAATATGCTAGCCGATAAGGTACCGGATGAAGAGATTATAAAGTATACGCGAATAACAGCAGACGAACTTGAAGGTCTGAAAAAAGAGCTTTGATGAGGAAAGAATACAGAGAATTTTATATGCCGAAAAACAAACTATAACCTGAAGGTCGTCCCTTTTATTTTCTTATAATAATCCGTTTTCCGCAATATAATTTTCTGCCACCCTAAGCTGAATCTTTTCAGACCATGCTCCTATTCCGACCACGATAAGATATCCGGCCAAAAACGGCAGTATTAATGTTATATCAGTCGCATTCTGAATAATAATACTTACAACAGGAATCACAAAAACAGCTGTTGTCAGAGTAAGCCAGAGTATTCCTGCTATTTTTCTGCCGACCGGCATTTTGTATTTCAATCCGTTTACAGTATGCACAAAAGGGTATTCATGATATTTTCTGCTGTACTTTGAATTAGCGTATATGTATACAATAATATCGCCTTCAGCATTTACTGTATGATAAGGCGGATGACTTTTCTGTCCCGCTATAAATAAAAAATAGGCTATTACCATTACAAATCCGAATGCTCCTATTAATGATAAAATCCCGATAAATGCCTCTGTTCCCATAATCATACTCCTTTTTTACAAAAATATCACAGTACAAAATTTTAATTTATACTGTTGATTTATCTTGAAAATATTATATCATTAATAATATTTCTTTACAAGAAGATGCCGGAGCATTTTTCTGAATCTTTTGCTTATTATTCCGGGTTACGTCAAAAGAAAAACTCTTGTAGATGCTGAGGCTCAGATAGAAAAAGTGGCTGAAAAAAACATCCGCAGAAAAAAATCTGCGGATGTTTTTTTGTTTGTATGTATATTTTGGTTGTGAGGATATCTGATTTGCAGGTATAAATAAATACCTGTGACTGCGTTATGCAAAACTCATAACGTCACTTAAGGATAGTTTGTCTGTAATAAAAAGTCTAAGTGAGGAAAATGCCTTTACAAATGGTATTTCACTGTGTGCAGAACAGGAGATATCGGCAAACTGACATCTGTGTCTCTCTGCAAGAACTTCAAGAGATTTGTTAAGTAATACTGTTTCTTTTTCATCTGAGCAGACTGAAACTACAACAATCTTTACCTTTTTATCAGCTTTTCTTATTTTGTTAATAAGCTCTTCAAAGGCTGAAGTAATTTCAGCAACGGATTTGTAGCCTCTTTCGAGGTCTGTTTCACCGAGCTGGATAATAATTTTGTCCGGCTGCAGTGTCATGACTGCTTCACCGAATATTTCTGCTGCATCAGAAACTGAAAGATCATTAAAGCTTCTGTTGTAAACGCTGCAGTCCATTTCAAATGTCTGTGCAAGTTCTGAAACCGGAATGTTTTTTCCGAAAGTTGATCCGAAGAGAACCACTCCGCCTTTTCGTGATATGCTGTTGAGACGTGAATAATACTGAAGTTCCTTTTGATATTCGTTCATAAAATTAACCCCCTTAACGCAGTACTGCCATATTATCGCTGACAGCACTGTTTTTTGAATCAATAATTCTGTTTCTGAAGTAGATGCCGATGCCAAGTGATACCATTGCAATATTTACAAAGTAGAAGAACATTACATACCAGTGTACTGTTTCATACCATGGTGCAGGTGCATTGTTTCTGATAAGTGCAAATTTTCCTGCAAGGGCAAATATGTATCCGAGCCAGATAAATGTGTAGAAAAGAACACTTGTTCCCTTTGCACTTCTTGATTTCCATGCCTTGACAATATTAAGAGGCCAGGATATTCCGAAAAGTACCACCATCATCATTTCCATTATGCTTGCAAAAGTTTCCATCTTAATGTACCTCCGTTTTTTTCGTATCTTACAGCTTTTTTCGTATCTTACAGCTATATTTTACATCTGACCGTCTTCAGATACAATAATCGGAAAATATTGAAAACAAAGAGGGAAAAATTTGTGTTTACATTACTTTCAAAAGCATTTTCCAAACTTAAAAAATATGGTATACTCTATATAGTAAACGTAATAAATGCGTTCACAGTAAATTACTGAGATAAATGAAAGGGTGTTTTGTAAATTTTGAAACATCGTCCTGTAAAAAAAATTCAGCGTGAAATATTTTCAGCGCTGATGATTCTGGTTTCATTTATGACAATACTGACTGCATTTTTCAGTATCTGGGTAAATCTTAGTACGGAGAGAAAAAGCCTTGATGAGAATCTTATAAATATAGCCCAGGCTGTTTCACAGTCATCCATTGTTCGGTCTGAACTTGAAAATGCCGGGGAACCGGTTGCTGACATTACCTGTACATATATCGATACCATGAAGCAGTCAATGTCAAATATAGACGTTATTTCACTTGTTGACAGAAGTAATATAAGAAACTATCATACGAACAAGGAACTGATAAATACAGTATATGACGGTACTGTACCTGATTTTGATATGCACGGAAAATCTGCGTATGTCGAAAACAGTACAGGCCCTTCCGGTTCACAGAGGCGCGCTTATGCCCCTGTTTATGATGAAAACGGGAATTACTGCGGATTTGTAATCGCTGTAATGCTTAACAGAAGCATCAACAGAATAATCATGAGTACTGTCTTTATTCATCTTGTATGTACTGCCGGGGTAATCGTATTTGCTCTCATTCTTTCATATATGCTGTCAAACCGGATAAAGAAACAGCTTTTAGGATACGAGCCTGGTACATTCAGTGCCATGTTCAGTATTCGTGACAATATTCTTGAGTCACTTGAGGAGGGAATTCTTGCGGTTGACAGGGAGCAGAATATTCTGTACATGAACAGGTCAGCTGAAAAAATGCTTGAAGGGCAGGAAAATATAGCAGAGGATATGTCACTTGAAAACGTAATTTCAAAGGGTGAAAAAAGCATGCACATTCCTCTTCATTTCATAAAAAATTCTGATATAGTTGCAGACAAAATTCCTGTTATGGAGAACGGAAAAACAGAAGGTGCTTTGTGTATTTTAAGGGACAGAACAGAGCTTACAAGAATAGCGGAGGATTTGTCCGGAGTTCGTTTTCTTGTGGAATCCATGAGGGCAAACAATCATGAATTTACTAATAAGCTCCACGTTATTCTCGGACTTATACAGATGGGAAATATTCAGGAGGCAGGGGAGTATATTACAAATCTCACTTCAATTCAGCAGAGTTTCATTCATCGTATAATGAAAAACATTGAAGACCCTACGGTATGTGCGCTGCTTATCGGAAAATACTCCCGCTGTGCAGAACTTGATGTTGAATTCAGTATTGAAGCGGAAAGCTGCCTTCACAGGGATGACATTTCACTGCCTTCAGGAGACCTGGTGACAATAATCGGAAATCTTATTGAAAATGCTCTCGATTCACTCGACTCACTCGATTCAGCCTCAGGACAGCCTAAACAGCTTTCAATAGGTATTTTCACTCAGCCTCATGCCATGATAATTAATGTTGATGACACCGGAACAGGTATTTCCGATGACATCAGGGATGAAATTTTCCAAAACGGATTTTCAACCAAAGGTGAAGGCCGCGGTACAGGACTGTATATAGTAAATGAACTTATAAAAAAATACAACGGAACAGTTTCTCTTGAATCCGAACCGGATACAGGTACTACATTCACCGTTACGCTTACCGATTAAGGAGGTTCAGATGTACGAAGTTCTTATAGTTGAAGATGACCCTATGGTTGCAATGATAAACAAACAGTATGTAATGAAGAACACCCATTTTAATGTCGCTGCTGTGTGCAGAGACGGCAGAACTGCTCTTGAATATCTTGAAAACAACAGCGTTCATCTTGTTATACTTGATCAGTATATGCCGCAGATGAACGGACTTACTCTTCTCAGGACTATCAGGGAAAAAGGTATTCCGGTTTCAGTAATCATGGTTACTGCCGCCAATGACAGCTCCACCATTGAGGAGGCACTGAGCCTCGGAATAGTTGATTATCTTGTAAAGCCGTTTTATAACTCAAGATTTCAGCAGGCACTCGAAACCTTTATAAGCCGGCAGGATGCCTTCCATGATCTTTCCTCATTCAAGCAGCATCACATTGATGCGCTGCTTGAAAATAATCTGAGAACAGCCAGACCGGCTGAACAGCTTCCGAAAGGAATACAGGTGCAGACTCTTGGAAAAATCTGTGAATTTATGAAAGAAAACAGTTCAGCCGAGTTTACAGGAGACAGCATTACTGACAGGGTCGGACTTTCAAGGGTTACAGTCAGACGTTATATGAACTATCTGATTGATCAGGGCAAAATTACCGGAAGAATGAATTATGAAACCGGCGGCAGACCATGTATGCTTTACAGATGGAGCAAGTAAAAGGGGCAGTAATGGCTGATTGTCAAACCGGGGATAGTGTGATATAATTGGAACTAATGACAAATATGAAACGTAAGAGTATTCGGCGTAACCGAAAGAATAATATGTCGTTTCCTTAAATAAGGAGAACAGAGATGGCAAACGGAATTTATACTGATATTAATTCTGCAGATGATTTTTCGCAGATGGAGAAAAACAGATGGAGGATGCATAGGGTTAAGGTCTGGACAGAGTGGACTATGGTTATTGAAATAATTGAAGCCATATATCTGGCATTTGCATCATTCCTTGGAATTGCGGCAGTTCCCGCAGGGCTTGCATATATTTATTTTCTTAACAGAAAGGACCCGAAAATATGCAGGAGGGGCATGCTTGTACACATAGTACTTATGGCAGTTGTAGTTTTTGTGGCAGTTTATTATCTGATAATGGCGTTTTCAATGAAAAATCCTTCAGCGTCATTTCTGCCCGCAGGACTTGCATCACTGGTTTCATCGGTTCCTGCCGAGTCACTTTCAGGAACTGAGGGATACGAAGAAATAATGAAGCTGATTACAAGGTCTCTGAAAATTTTAGCATCTGTGAATTTAATCTGCTCTGCTGCAGTTACAGCTGCTCCGGTATGGATGCACTATAAGGAATACGAATACTGTCAGATTCATGAAGAACTGAAAAACTGCACGGGTTATCCTCATTTTCATCCGGATATTGCACTTATGAGAGCTGCCGGGGAGATTTCAGAAAAAAAAGAACATAAAATTCAGACAGATACAGACAGTGCTGTTACAAATGCTCAGCTTATGAACCGACTCAGGGACAGTAACGTTAACTTTAATGATACGGATGCGCTGTTTGCGGCAGTTACCGCAAATGCCCGTCCGGAAAAAAGAGCTTCGTCATCCGGCAGTGATGCGCTCAGCAGGGTGGATGCAATGATTTCTGATGCACGAAGCGACAGAAAATTTTCATCGTCAGCAATGCGCACACTTACGGAAAGTGCAGGTTCCTCTGTGCTTAAAACAGCGGAGCTGTTCGGAGTCAGAAGGAAGACTGCAAATGCCAGAGCCATGGAGGAGCTTGTAAGAGAAGCAGATCGCCTCAGGGCACAGAAAAGTCCCGGCACATCAAATGATGTCAGCAGTCTTACAGAGCGGAAGATATCCACATGGGACGATAAGCCTGAAGACATTGAAAACATAACTGAGCTTTCAGAACTGTAATACGGGGGATAATATGGACAGAAAATATTTAATGATGCTTGCAAAGGAGTATCCGGATATAGAAGCCGTTTCAGGCGAAATGATAAAACTCAGCGCAATATGCTCGCTGCCGAAGGGAACGGAATATTTTTTCAGTGACCTTCACGGTGAATACAAGGCATTTCTGCATCTTCTGAAGAGTGCATCGGGAATGATAAGATCCAAGATCAGTCTTGCATTTTCCAAGTCAATGTCAGAAGAGGAGCAGGACAGACTGGCGGCACTGATATACTATCCGTCATCGGTTCTCAAGAAAATGAACGAATCCGGTACTCTTACAGACAGCTGGAGACGACTTACCATCTACAGACTTATCACGGTATGCCAGACGGTTTCTGCAAAATATTCGCGTTCCAAGGTGCGCAGCAAGATGCCGGAGGGTTCGGCCTTTATTATCGACGAGCTTCTTCATGTAAGTGAAGACATCAACCGTGACTTCTACTATGAAAAAATAATCAGTACTATTCTGGCTACTGAAACAGGCGACGAATTTATTAATGATATCTGCAATCTCATACAGGCAATGTGTATTGACCATCTTCATATTATCGGAGATATTTTTGACAGAGGTCCGAGAGCGGATATTATTATGAATGAGCTTATGAAATATCCGGCAATAGATATCCAGTGGGGAAATCACGATATTTCATGGATGGGAGCTGCGGCCGGAAATACAGCTCTTATGGCCAATGTTCTGCGTATTGCAATCAGCTACAACAGCTTTGACGTACTTGAAATAGGCTACGGGATTAACCTTCGCGCCCTTGCTGTTTTTGCAGCGGAAAAATATGCAGATGACCCGTGCGAACGTTTTGTTCCGCATGTTCTTGACACAAACAAATATGACCCGGTTGAAATAAGCCTTGCCGCCAAAATGCACAAGGCAATAGCAGTTATTCAGTTCAAGCTTGAGGGACAGCTTCTTGAAAAGCATCCGGAATACAGATTTGACACGAGAAATGTGCTTTCAAAAATAGATTTTGAAAGGATGGAATACGTTCATGAGGGAAAAGGATATCCGCTGCTTGATACTGTATTCCCTACAGTTGATCCGGCAGAGCCTCTTAAGCTGACAGCTGAGGAGGAGGAGCTTATGAATGTTATCTCAGGTTCATTCAGACACAGCAGAATGCTGCAGGAACACATAAAGTTCCTGTATTCCCACGGCTCCATGTACAGGTGTTACAACAACAATCTTCTTTTCCACGGCTGCATTCCGTTTAATGCGGACGGTTCATTCAGAAAAGTAAATATTGACGGAACGGAGTACTCGGGCAGAAAGCTTCTCGAAAAAATCAACGACATCTGCATCCGTTCATATTTTGGTACGAAGGGCACTGAAGAAAGAAACAATGCCCGTGACATGATGTGGTATCTCTGGTGCGGCGAAAATTCACCGCTTTACGGCAAGGACAAGATGGGTGCATTTGAAAGATATTTCACAGATGCGCCTGACGTCGCAGAGGAAATCTACAATCCTTACTACGAACTCAGCCAGAGTCCGGAAATCTGCGAAATGATTTTTGAGGAATTCGGACTTGACAGCAGCACAGCACATATCATAAACGGACACGTACCTGTAAAAATCAAGGACGGAGAAAGCCCGGTCAAGGCTGGCGGAAGGCTTTATGTTATTGACGGCGGTATTTCAAAGGCGTATCAGTCGAAAACGGGTATTGCCGGATACACACTTATCTATGATTCACACAGTCTTAATCTTGCCCAGCACACACCTTTTTCCGAGGAGAAAATGGAAAGTGCGCCGGTTGTTACGGTTGTCGAAAAAATGCCGCAGCGTGTAAATATTTCAGATACTGATATGGGCGCACGAATCAGGGACAGACTTAATGACCTTTCCTGTCTTCTCCGTGCATACAGGAGCGGCGAGATTCAGGAGCACTCCGACTGCAGCTGCAGTGATGCGGATATGAAATTTATTTCAGGATAATTTCAGCGAAAGTCCAGAAGAATCTGACATTGAACGGAGGAAAGAACAAATGGCGGTAAACAAAGCTGAATGCCCGGATTTTCTAAATGACTACATTTTCTATCTTCGAATAGTAAGGGGAAGGGCTGAAACAACAGTAAATGAATATTTTCTGAATATCCGTCTGTTTCTCAGATACATTCTCATGACAAAGCAGAATCTGAATCAGCCGCTTGAATCTGTTAAAATCAAGGATTTTCCGGCTGAGCTGCTTAAGGAAATCACACTGCGTGACGTTTATGACTTCGAATATTTTCTTGCGGAGGAAAGGGGTAACAAACCGGCTGCAAGAGCACGTAAAACAGCTGCCCTCAAGAGTTTCTTCCATTATCTTCACAAGAGGGCAAATCTCATTGACCACAATCCGGCTGACGACGTGGAAATGCCATCGGTAAAAAGGGCACTTCCGAAATTTCTTACTCTGGAGGAAAGCCTCAGACTGCTGTCTTCGGATTCCTTTGAAAATCCGGAAAGGGATTTCTGTATCGTAACGCTTTTTCTGAACTGCGGAATGCGACTCAACGAGCTTGTAAGTATCAATCTTGATGATATAGACTTTGAGGAAAGAAAGCTTCTTCTCAAGGGTAAGGGCAGCAAGCAGAGGATAATCTATATAAATGATGCATGCATCTCTGCGATTAAAACATATCTTAACTCGCGTAAAAATCCGCCTGAGGAGCCGAATGCGCTTTTCCTCAGCCGTAAGAAGAGACGCATAAGCAGGAGAAGAGTTGAGCAGATTATTGAGAAGCTGCTTGATGAAACCGGTCTGGGAAACCGCGGCATTTCTCCGCATAAGCTTCGTCATACTGCAGCCACCCTTATGTATCAGCACGGAAATGTTGATACACTGGTTATCAAGGAGGTGCTCGGACACGCAAGCATCGCCACCACGGAAATATACACGCATCTGTCTGATGACCTGAAGCAGAGTGCTGCCGAAAATATTCCTATTGCAAAAATGAAAAGGAGTCCTGCACAGAAGAAAAAGGAAGAAAGCAAAGAAGAAGACTAATTCTGCTGTGTATGTTGCACAAATTATTTTATTAATCATTATAGTATTTGTAAAAAATCATTTTTACTGAAAATTAAAATGTGAAAACGCTCGACAAAAACGAACGGATTCGTTATAATAAGACACAGGTAATATTTTTTAGATAATGCCTGGGGGCGTTATGGAGGGAGTTAATTATACTATGAATGAAAACATGAAGAGCGTAATTCTTAACCGCATAAACAGAACTGCGGAAGCTCTTAAGAGAAACAATATGGAGTTCCACTATGCAGAGTCCAAGGTGGAGGTTCTTACAATTATCAGCAATCTTCTTAAAACCGGTGATATGGTTGCAACAGGCGGCTCGGTAACACTTGAAGAATGCGGAGTAATCAGCCTTCTCAGATCAGACAAGTACAAGTATCTTGACAGAGATGCTATTGACCCTGACAAGGTTGACCAGCTTTACCGCACAGCATTCAATGCAGATGCGTATATTACAAGTGCAAACGCAGTTACTGAAAACGGTGAGCTTTTCAATGTTGACGGAAGAGGAAACCGTGTGGCTGCCATTTCATACGGACCAAAGTCAGTTATCGTGGTTGTTGGCTACAACAAGATTGTAAACAATCTCGATGAAGCTGTAAACAGAGTAAAGTCAACTGCTGCTCCGGCTAATGCACAGCGTCTTACATGTGCAACATACTGCTATGAGCGCGGCTGCTGCAAGTCAGAGAAGAAGGGTCTTGAAACAATTACTGACGGATGCAGTTCAGATTCACGCATTTGCTGTGATTACCTTATCACTGCTCATCAGAGAGAAAAGGGCAGAATCAAGGTTATTATTGTAGGTGAAAAATTAGGCTATTGATATATGAAAAAAATTATAACCGGTATTCTCGCAGCAGCGACTGCATGCGGAATATCATTTATGCCGGCAGGAAGTATCCCGCCTGTCAGCGCGGAAATATCCACAGTGTACGGTGACATAAACGGCGACGGCACCGTAAATATACTTGATACAATGCGTCTCAAGCAGAACATAGTCAGCGGAAAAAAAGACTTTGCGGTAACAAACTGGAGGGCAGCCTCCGGACAGAAGGGCGGAGACATTCCTTCTGCATCAGCAATAGGACATATCAATGAAATGCTGCTGACTGTCGGCAGGCACGAAAATTCAGATATAAATATCGAACCGCATAACGGAATAGACGTATCAAGGTGGCAGGAGGTTATTGACTGGCAGAAGGTAAAGGCCGCCGGCGTTGAATTTGCCATGATTAAAGCAGGAGAGGGAACGCAGACAGAACCGACATTTCTCCGTAATATCAAAGGCGCGAAGGAAGCTGGAATACAGTGCGGTATCTACTGGTTTAACTCAGCGAGAACAGTTGAGGATGTGGAGGCTGAGATACAGGCCTGCATAGAAACCATCAGTCCGTATCAGCTTGAGTATCCGGTAGCTTATGATTTTGAATACAGATGCTTCTGGGATCTGGAAAAGGATCCGCTTGCAAACGATCCTCAGCTTTGTACTGACATTATTTACAGATTCCTTGAAGGAATTGAGGAGGCCGGCTACTATCCGATACTTTATTCAAACAAGGGATTCCCGGCAAGATATCTCTGCAAATCAGACCTGACAGACAGATTTGATTTCTGGTACGCTAACTATAATCTCACTGAACCTGACGAATACTGCGGTATATGGCAGCGTTCATGCAAGGGAAGGATAGACGGTATCAGCACTGATGTCGACCTGGATGTCTCCTATGTTGATTACAGAACCATAATGAAAACACATCATCTTAACGGGTTTTAAGGAAACACTGATTAAATC
>DCGK01000040.1:0-12755 GCA_002315235.1 Ruminococcus sp. UBA1780 | reverse complement strand
AGTATGCCTGCGTCGTTTTTATACAGTCTGACGAAAAATCTGACTGCACATCATGTACGCCAGACTTAATCAGTGCTTCCTTAAACAGTTGTATACGTGCGAAGGGTGCAGGGGCGACCACAAAGCCCCTGCAAAAAAACAAAGGTCCTTACAGTTTCTTAATTAAACTGTAAGGACCTTTTACATTGAACATCAATTCACATTAAGAACAGCACAGGGCTTTGAATCACTGCTTCGCTGCAGCAAAAGCCTGCTCTATATCAGCAAGGATATCTTCAACATTTTCAATACCAACTGAAAGTCTGATCATACCTGCATCAATACCGGCAGCAACGAGCTGTTCTTCAGTAAGCTGTCTGTGTGTTGCACTTGCAGGATTGAGAACGCAGGTTCTGATATCAGCAACATGAACTTCATTTGAAGCAAGCTTCAGTGCATCCATAAACTTAACTGCATTCTTTCTGCCGCCCTTTATTGTGAAGCTGATTACGCCGCATACACCGAGAGGGAGGTATTTCTTTGCTCTTGCATAGTGTACGTCACTTTCAAGACCTGCATACTTGATTTTTTCAACCATGTCTGAAGCTTCGAGGTATTTTGCAACAGTAAGTGCGTTTTCGCAGTAACGCTGCATTCTTACAGCAAGTGTTTCGAGGCCAAGGTTGAGAAGGAATGAGCTGTTGGCAGCAGGGTAACAGCCAAAGTCTCTCATGAGCTGGTGTCTTACCTTGATAATGTAAGGTGCATGAGGATATTTTTCTGTGTATACTGTGCCGTGGTAGCTTTCGTCAGGTTCTGTAAAATCAGGGAAGCGTCCTGAAGCAGCCCAGTCAAACTTACCGCTGTCAACAATAACACCGCCGACCTGAACAGCATGACCGTCCATGTACTTTGATGTTGAGTGAACAACGATATCGGCACCCCATTCGATAGGACGGCAGAGTACCGGTGTTGCAAATGTATTGTCAACGATAAGCGGAATACCTGCTTCGTGAGCGATTTTTGCCCATTTTTCAATATCGAGAACAGTAAGTGCAGGGTTTGCGATTGTTTCACCGAAAATGCACTTTGTATTCGGCTTCACAGCAGCTCTGATTTCTTCTTCTGAAGCATCAACATCGACAAATGTGCATTCGATTCCCATTTTCTTAAATGTGAAAGAGAAGAGGTTTACTGTACCGCCGTAGACTGAAGAACTTGAAATGAAGTGGTCGCCTGCATTGCAGAGATTGAGAACTGAGAGCATTGTAGCTGCCTGTCCTGATGATGTGCACATTGCAGCAACACCGCCTTCAAGAGCAGCAATCTTCTTTTCAACTGCATCTGTTGTAGGATTTTCAAATCTTGAATAAATCATACCGAGCTGCGGATCGTCAAATACGTCAGCTACAGCGTCAGTACTGTTGTAAACGTATGTTGTGCTCTGGTAGATAGGCATAACTCTTGGTTCGCCGTTTTTTGGAGAGTATCCTTCGTGAAGACACTGTGTTTCAATTTTCATATAAATATTCCTCCGATACATTTATTCAGGTATTCAGGGAAACTCTGAACAACTTACGTCTTCGGCCTGACGTGCATCCTGCCTGTGCATTATGTACGCCGGACTTAATCAGTGCTTCCTGAATAGTTACAGTGAATGCTTTCCCGGTAACCGGGCTTACTGTAACTGTACAGAAATGCCGGAGCTCTGAAGCCTTGCAGTTATCAGAACTCCGGCATCCTTCGTGGCTTATAGACAAAAACTATAACTACATAAAATTATATCTCCAATTTAAAATTTTGTCAATTAATAAAATTGTGTCTGAGAATAGATTTTATTTATTATCAGTTATAATTGCTGTTTATAGGCCGGACAGATTTTCAAAATAGTTTACCTGATTTTTTCCGTGATTTTTTGAGTAGTAAAGAGCCTTGTCAGCACGCTCTATGCATTCGTCAAGAGTATCACCGTCAGATATTCGTGTTACGCCCACGCTCATCGTGATGTGTCTTTCAGTAAAATCAAAGTCTGTTTCACGGAGCTTGCTGCACACATTTGTAATGATGTGTTCCTGAATTTCGGTGTTGTTTCCGTGCAGGAAAATAAGAAATTCCTCTCCGCCGAATCTTCCGGCAAATCCGTTCACACGTGCGATTTCCCTGAGTATTTCACCAAGTCTTCTGAGAACAACGTCACCGTTGTCGTGGCCGTAGGTGTCGTTTACACTCTTGAAGTTGTCGATATCCATCATAACCAGCTGCAGGATATCATCAGGACGGTGACTGCCCATAATTCTTCTGGCTTCATCAGTAAAATGTCCTCTTGAGAAAACACCTGTAAGATGGTCGCGCTCGGTTTTTTCCCTGTATTTTGATGTTTCCAGTCTGCTGCTGCTGATAGTTTTTCGTGCATCGTCAATTTCGTTCTGCTTCTTTCTGAGCGTAATCCTGTTCCTGATAAACAGAAGTACAGCTATAGCAGCGATACAGCTGAAAATTATAACGACTCTGAGAATATTGTGGGTGAAGAAATCTATGAATGTAAAGCTGTTTTTACGGTACAGATTACTGTTTATTGCCCTGCTGACTGTATTGCTGTCCATCTTTGAAAATGCTGTGTCCAGAATACTGCAGAGTGCAGAGCTGCTTTTCTTTACGGCAAAGCAGTATTCAATACTGACCTGTGAGTCGGATGTAACCAGGTCGGAAATGTCTTTTCCGTCACTGAGATAGTATTCAAGAACATTTTTTTCAACGATGAAACCGTCAGCCGAACCTTTTCTTATTGCTTTTATACAGCTGTTAATATCTTTGAAATGAACAATTTCAGCCTCATGATGATGTTCGTTTATAACCAGAGTCTGCACCGGACTGGATGACATAACAGCAATTCTGCTGAAATCATCCGTACCGTTTTTCGAAATGTAAACCATGCTGTCTGTGACAAGCGGTGTGGTTGAAATAAGATTTTCCCTTTCCAGTCTCCACAGGTCACGGTAAGCCGGGAACATTGCGTCGATTTCTCCGGATTCGAGAGCAGCGAAGAGTTCGGCGTAGGTGGAGTACTTTACAGCTGAAATACTTCTGCCGATTATCCTGTTCAGCTCCTGGAAAATACTTACCATTGCGCCGTCGGCGGAATTCCTGTCGTCGTTTTTATCACTGTAAGGCATGTAGTTGTCAAGATAGCCTATCTTAATGGTTGCATGAGCTGACAGCCAGTTCTTTTCAGAAAAGGAGAGCTCAGTACTTTCCCTGCTTCCGGTAAAATATTTTCTGGTCAGCTTTCCGGTAAATTCCGGATCATTTTTAAGAATTTTTGACTGAGCCTCGTTAAGTGTATCTGCAAGTTCAGAGCCGTTCGGGTAAACTGCAATATAGAAATCGTCGTCCAGTGCCCCCGGAATGCTGAAGAGCTCGCTGTATTCAGTTCCGGCCGGATACTGCGAGAGAACGTATCCTGAGGATTTGTCCTTCTGTTTCCATTCTTCCGAAATACCTGCTACTATATCTACCTCGCCCCTGTGAAGAAGTTCTGTTATTTCATCAAAACTTCCGTATCTGTACTGATAATCCCAGCCTGTATATTTGGCAATCTCCTGAAGGTACTCGTATGCGTATCCGCTTTTTCTTTCATCGTCCGAGGAACCGGACTGAAAGCCGGGACAGTCATCGTAGTAGCCGACTGTTATGGTGTGTCCGTCATATGCATCCGCTGTATCAGGCGATATGACAGTCAGTGCGGAGGACACGAGCAGGAGTGATGAAGCTGCGGAAATAAATTTTCTGAGTTTTATCATTTTTCCCTCCGAATCTATAATATCATATAATATTTAACTAAATTATACTATATTTTCGGCATATATGTCAATAAGATTCTATCTTTAATATATTTTGTTTATTAATAATCATACAAAATATCAGAAATAAATTTGTGAAATTAATATAAATTTCCGGAATGAAAAAACGGCTCAGACAAAAATATTCTGCGAATATTCTGCGAAAAAATTTTTTTATAAAAAAATACTCATAATACCATTTGATTTTATCATCATTTATGTTATAATATACATATGCTTTCAAGGAGGTTATAGTAAATTTTGGTAAACAAGGAATTATTAAAGGAAATCAGATTTCTGGTCATATGTTCATTATGTATCGATATCATACTGATTGCTGTGGCCGCACTGTTTGTTCCCTTTGTGAACGCTCTCTGCGGAGCGCTTCTGGGTACTGTTCTTCTGACTGCAGATATGTTTTTCCTTTCACTTACTGTACACGGGGTTGTAACCGGTGCAAAGCGCGGGAGAGACGGAAGCAAAAAGATGGTAATCGATTATCTGACAAGACTTCTGTTTTTAGGTGCAGGACTCTTCATCGCGGTAAAGATTCCGTTTGTCAGCATTATATGTACCGCAATTCCTCTGCTTTATCCAAAGCTCGTTTTTCCTCTGAGAGCAATATTAGTAAAAAAGGAGGGATAGGTATTGAGTCTGGGATCAAAAGAGGTAGTCGTAAACGGTCCTAAGGTCTCCTTTGAGATCTTTGGTCTGAAAATTACAGAAACGGTTGTACTCAGCTGGGTTGTCATGGCGTTCATAATCGGACTTGTGCTTTTTCTCACGCACAACATGTCAAAGACAAATCCATCCAAAAAGCAGATTCTGGCCGAATGGATAGTTCAGACCATGAACGGTATGGTTAAGGATTCAATGGGGTCAAGAAACCTTGTCTATGCACCTTATATGGCTACGATTTTCTCGTTCTCCATCTGCGGAAGTCTTATCAGTGTTCTTGGCTTAAGACCGGTTACAGGTGACTTCAGCGTAACGCTCACATGGGCACTCATGACATTCTTCATGATTCAGTACGCAAAGATCAGGAACGATGGTGTTCTCGGCTATATCGTGGGATTTTCCAAACCGATTGCGCTTCTCACACCAATCAATGTACTCAGTGAACTGGCAACACCTGTATCAATGAGTATACGTCATTTCGGTAACGTTGCGAGCGGTATTGTTATTACTCAGCTTCTTTACTATGCATTAACTGCACTTTCAAATGCAGTTGGTCTCCACACATTCCCGCTGTTTACCATCGGTATTCCGGCGGTTCTGTCTGTTTACTTCGATCTGTTTACAGGATTTATGCAGGCATTCATCTTCACAATGCTCACTATGGCAAACGTAGGTGCTGCATACCCTGAGGAAGAATAGGACAGAAAAACAATTATTATTATATGACCGCAGTAATATAATATGAAAAACATTTTTAAATTTTATTTATCGGACACTGCGGAGAAACGGAGTTTATTATGGAAAAAGCAATTGTATTAGCAGCTTCAGCAGTTGGCGCAGGCCTCGCAGCTATTGCAGGTATCGGCCCTGGTATCGGTGAAGGTTTTGCAGTAGGTAAGGCCTGCGAAGCTATTGGTCGTCAGCCTGAATCATCAGGTGCAGTAACAAGAACAATGTTCATCGGATGTGCCGTTGCGGAATCAACAGGTATTTACGGTCTCGTTATTGCTCTCATCCTCATGTTCGCTAATCCGTTCTTAGGAAAACTTTAATAATCAATTTAAAATACAATAAACTGAAAGGGTGTTGACCATATGAATGAATATTTATCATTTCTGTCAATTGACTATGGTACAATCATACTCGTACTCATTAACACCTTAATTCTTTTCCTGGTTATAAAGCATTTCCTGTTTGGAAGAGTTAACAAGATCATTGAGGAACGTCAGGCAGATGTTTCAAATACATATGCAGAGGCTGACAAGTCGATGGCACATGCAAAGGAACTCGAAACAAACTACAACGAGCTTCTTTCAAATGCCAGGGATGAGTCTGCTGAGATTGTAAAGAACGCAACACAGAAAGCTCAGGTTCGTTCAGACGAAATCATCAGCAATGCCAAGGCAGAAGCAAGCGGCATTATTTCACGTGCAAATGATGACATCGAACGTGAAAAGCAGCGTGCAATGAGCGAGATGAAGAATGAAATTTCCGGAATCGCAATGATGATGGCTGAAAAGATCATTCAGAAGGAAATCAACCAGAAAGATCATGAAGCATTAATCAATGATTTTATTGAAAATGTGGGTGATGACGTATGGCAGCAGAAGTAGCCAAGCTTTATGCAGAAGCGCTTTACGAAATATTTACAGAAGAAGGTTCAGATGACAGAATCCATGATCAGCTGAACGAATTTGCAGGTGTTTTCAGTTCAAATCCTGAACTCACTCAGCTTCTGGCAGCGCCGCTGCTTACAAGCGAAGAAAAAATATCCATTGTTTCAAAGATTTTTGAAGACAATGGTGTGGTTTATGATTTTCTCTGTCTCCTTTGCGAAAAGGGAAGAGCGGCTTATTTTGAGGAAATAACTGAAGTATTCAACAGCAAGTACAACGAATTCAGAAATATCGTTGATGTTACTGTTATAACAAGTATTCCGCTTACTGAAGAACTCAGAAGCAGACTTGCAGCAAAGCTTCAGACAAAGCTCGGAAAGACAGTGGTTCTGAAAGAGAAAACAGATGCCTCAATTATTGACGGTATCATTATCGAATACAACAACAAGAGAATTGATAACAGTGTCCGTTCCGGCCTGGAAACTCTGCGTGTACGTGCAGCAGAGGCGGATCTGTAAGAAAAATATTAAGAAGAAGGTGTATTGATTGAATTTACGCCCTGATGAAATTACCGGAATCATCAAAGAACAGGTTAAAAACTACAGAAACAAAATCGAACTTACTGATGTTGGTACAGTAGTAACTGTTGGTGACGGTATTGCAAATATTCACGGACTTGACAACTGTATGTCAAACGAACTTCTTGAATTTGAAGGCGATGTTTACGGTATGGCCCTTAACCTCGAAAGAGATTTTGTTGGTGCGGTTATGCTCGGTTCCGACGCCGGAGTTAAAGAAGGTTCCACAGTAAAGAGAACAGGTAAGATTGTATCTGTACCTGTTGGTGATGACCTCCTCGGAAGAGTAGTAAATGCTCTCGGACAGCCGATTGACGGCAAGGGTGCAATCCTCACAAAGGAAACTGCTCCTATCGAAAGAATTGCCCCTGGTATCATCACAAGAAAATCCGTTCACAAGCCTCTTCAGACAGGTATCAAGGCTATCGACTCCATGATTCCTGTAGGACGCGGACAGCGTGAACTTATTATCGGTGACAGACAGACCGGTAAGACAACTATTGCCCTTGATACTATTATTAATCAGAAGGGCAAGGATGTAATCTGTATCTATGTTGCTATCGGTCAGAAGAGATCAACAGTGGCAAACGTAGTTGAAACACTTACAAAGGCAGGCGCAATGGAATATACTATAGTAGTTGCAGCTTCAGCTTCTGAACTTGCTCCTCTTCAGTATATCGCACCTTATGCGGGCGTTACAATGGGCGAATACTTCATGAACAAGGGAAAAGACGTTCTCTGTGTTTATGATGACCTTTCAAAGCACGCTGTTGCATATCGTGCTCTTTCACTTCTGCTTAAGCGTCCTCCTGGACGTGAAGCGTACCCTGGTGACGTTTTCTACCTGCATTCAAGACTTCTTGAACGTGCATGCAGCCTTAATGAAAATTACGGCGGCGGTTCCATTACAGCACTTCCAATCATTGAAACACAGGCGGGTGACGTATCTGCGTACATTCCTACAAACGTAATTTCAATTACTGACGGACAGATATTCCTTGAAACTGACCTCTTCAACTCCGGCGTAAGACCAGCGGTAAACCCTGGTATTTCAGTATCACGAGTTGGTTCAGCAGCTCAGATCAAGGCTATGAAGAAGGTTTCCTCTTCACTTAAGCTCCTCTATTCACAGTTCAAGGAACTTCAGTCATTCTCACAGTTCGGTTCTGACCTCGACCAGGATACAAAGGACCGTCTCGAAAAGGGTGAAAGAATCGTTGAGGTTCTCAAGCAGGGCAGAAACGCACCTGTAACAGTTGAGCATCAGGTTATTATCATCTATGCCGTAGTAAATGACTATCTTAAGTCAGTGCCTGTCGGCCTTATCGCAGACTTTGAAGATGAACTCTTCAGACATGTTGATGAGTCACATCCGGATATTATAAGCTCGATCACTGAAACAAAGGAGCTTACAAAGGATAATGAAGCAGCCCTTAAGGACGTTCTTAAGAGATTTATAGAAAAATACATGGCTGATAAAAATTAATCAGCTGTCCTTACCGGAGGTGACAGATAAATGGCTTCGGCTAATATGAAAGATATCAAGCGCAGAATAAAAAGCGTCAAGAGTACCATGCAGATAACAAAAGCCATGGAACTCGTTGCATCCTCCAAGTTCAGAAAAGCAAAGGAAAAGGCAGAAAGTGCAAAGCTTTTCTTTGATGCGCTTTATGATACAATGTGGGAAATTACAGCGGAAAACTCCACTTTTGATTCACTGTATTTTTCCGGAAGGGAAGTAAAGACGGTAATGTTCGTTGTAATTGCCGGAGACAGAGGTCTCGCAGGCGGATACAACGCAAACGTTCTTAAGCTTGCCCAGAGGAAAATTAATGAACTTAAGGGCAGCTGTGATGTTGTTATTATTCCGATTGGCAAAAAGGCTGTTGAATACTTTACAAAAAGAGGATACAGAGTTGTTGCCAGATATGAAAATATTGCAGAAAATATCCGTATGAACTCTGCCAGGGAGATTGCAGACAAAATAATGGCTGCCTTCCGTAACGGAAATACCGACAGGGTAGAGGTTATATACACTGATTATGTTTCTCCTCTCTCACAGGAGGCGAAATCAAGAAGTGTTATTCCGCTTGAAAAACCGTCTGCTGAGATTAAAAAGAATGTTCAGACAACCTACGAACCGTCACCTGAACAGCTGTTTGACATAATTATGCCGCAGTATATAGCCGGTGTAATTTACGGTTCAGTATCTGATTCGTTTGCATCCGAGCAGGCTGCACGAAGAACTGCCATGGAAAATGCATCTGACAATGCTGAGGAAATGATCGGTGATCTTTCACTTCTTTACAACAGAGCACGTCAGGCGACTATTACTCAGGAAATCACAGAAATAGTCAGCGGCGCAAGTTCTCAGGAATAACATAACCTTTTGAAAGGAAAGACTATAACTATGCAGAATATAGGAAAAATAGTACAGATTATCGGTGCTGTAGTAGACATATCTTTTCCGAAGAACAGTCTGCCAAGACTCCTTAATGCCATAGAGATCGACAACAACGGAACAAAGCTTACCGTTGAAGTTGCACAGCACATCGGTGATGACGTTGTAAGATGTATCGCCATGAGCACAACAGATGGTCTTGTAAGAGGCATGGATGCCATTGATACAGGAAGCCCGATTAAGGTACCGGTTGGACGTGAAACACTCGGCCGTATCTTTAATCTTCTCGGTGAACCTGTTGATGAAAAGGAAGCACCGCAGACACAGGAAAAATGGCCTATACACCGTGAAGCACCAAGCTATGAAGAGCAGACAGCTTCTTCAGAGGTTCTTGAAACAGGTATCAAGGTTATCGACCTTATTGCTCCTTATCTTAAGGGCGGTAAGATCGGACTCTTCGGCGGTGCCGGCGTTGGCAAGACAGTTCTTATTCAGGAGCTTATCAACAACGTAGCAAACCAGCACGGCGGTATCTCAGTATTCACAGGTGTTGGTGAAAGAACACGTGAGGGTAACGACCTCTACAACGAAATGACAGAGAGCGGAGTTATCGACAAGACTGTACTTGTTTACGGTCAGATGAACGAACCGCCTGGAGCAAGAATGAGAGTTGGTCTTTCAGGACTTACGATGGCTGAATACTTCAGAGATGTTGAAGGTCAGGACGTTCTTCTCTTTATTGACAATATCTTCAGATTTACACAGGCAGGTTCGGAAGTATCAGCGCTTCTCGGACGTATGCCTTCAGCCGTTGGATATCAGCCTACACTTGCAACAGAGATGGGCGCTCTTCAGGAAAGAATTACATCTACAAGCAAGGGCTCAATCACATCAGTACAGGCTGTATATGTACCGGCCGACGACCTTACGGACCCGGCTCCGGCCACAACATTCGCACATCTTGATGCTACAACAGTTCTTTCAAGACAGATTGCATCACTTGGTATCTATCCTGCTGTTGACCCTCTTGAAAGTACATCAAGAATTCTCAGCCCTGACATTGTAGGCCAGGAACACTATGAGGTAGCAAGAAACGTGCAGAGCATACTTCAGAGATACCGTGAACTCCAGGATATCATTGCTATCATGGGTATGGATGAACTTTCAGACGAAGACAAGCTCATCGTAAACAGAGCAAGAAAAATCCAGAGATTCCTTTCACAGCCGTTCTCAGTTGCTGAACAGTTTACAGGTATGAAGGGCAAGTATGTACCAATCAGAGAAACAATCAGAGGATTTAAGGAAATCATCGAAGGTCTCCATGACGATCTTCCTGAATCAGCATTCCTCTTTGTAGGTACAATTGACGAAGCAGTTGAAAAGGCTAAATCTTCAAAGGGTGATGAATAATGGCTTCATTCAGACTTCAGATAATTACTCCGGACAGAATTTTTTACGATGACGAAGCAGAAAGACTTATCGTAAGAACTACTGACGGTGAGATGGGTGTTCTTGCAAGGCATGAGAACTTTGCGGGTGCTCTTCCGTCCGGTCCGATAAAAATCATGAAGGACGGACAGTACAGAGTTGCTGCTCTTTCGGGCGGCGTGCTTAAGGTATCTGCTGAAAAGACAACCATTATTGCCGATGCAGTTGAGTGGGCCGATGAGATAGATATCGAGTGGGCAAACAGATCTGCTGAGGAAGCACGTGAAAAGATGAAGCAGAAGGAAAGCGACAAGGAAATGCGCTATGCCGAGCTGAAACTTAAGCGTGCGCTTAACCGAATCAACGTTCATTCGGGTAATTACAAATAAAAATAACAGAACAGGCGTACATCGGTAAACAGATGTACGCCTTTTTATATGTTTTTTACGTTATAATAGCTAAAACGGATAACAAAAATTTTGGGGCATTATGTGCAATATGTCGATTGACTATAAAATGTATGTGTGTTAAAATGTATAAAGACAATAATGAACCCCGTGCGCCTTATCGTCATTTCGTCAGAATGAAGAAGAAAACGCTGGGGGTTTTGAATTGCTGAAGACAATGTATTAAGACATTAAGTCTTAAGCGAATTTACAGGAGGGTATATAACATGGTAGAATTTTCACAGTGGAGTGGATTCAAGGGTAACAAGTGGAAAAACGAAATCAACGTTCGTGACTTTATCCAGAAGAACTACACTCCATATGACGGCGATGAATCATTCCTTGCAGGTCCTACAGACGCTACTGACAAGCTCTGGGGAAGACTTCAGGAACTTCAGAAGGAACAGAGAGCTAAGGGCGGCGTACTTGACTGCGAAACAGAAATCGTAACAAGCCTTACAGCTTACGGCCCTGGATATATAGATGAATCACTCAAGGACCTCGAAAAGATTGTTGGTCTTCAGTGTGACAAGCCTCTCAAGAGAGCTTTTATGCCATACGGCGGTATCAAGATGGCTCAGCAGGCTGCTGAAAGCTACGGATACAAGGTAAATGAAAAGTACGATCAGATTTTCAACGAATACCACAAGACTCACAACCAGGGTGTATTTGATGCTTATACACCTGAAATCAGAGCAGCAAGAAACAGCCACATCGTAACAGGTCTTCCTGATACATACGGCCGTGGACGTATCGTAGGCGACTACAGAAGAATTGCTCTTTACGGTATCGATTTCCTCATCCAGCAGAAGGAAGCTGACAAGGCTAACACAGGCGACGGAACAATGACAGACGAAGTTATCCGTCAGAGAGAAGAACTCACAGACCAGATCAGAGCTCTTCAGGGCATGAAGGCTATGGCTGAAATCTACGGCTATGACATTTCAAAGCCGGCTCAGAACGCTAAGGAAGCTGTTCAGTGGCTCTACTTCGGTTACCTTGCTGCTATCAAGACACAGAACGGTGCTGCTATGTCAGTTGGCCGTGTATCAACATTCCTTGATATCTACATTCAGCGTGACCTCGAAGCTGGTACACTTACAGAATCAGAAGCACAGGAACTCATTGACCACATGACAATGAAGTTCAGAATGGTTAAGTTCGCTCGTATTCCTTCATACAACGAACTCTTCTCAGGTGACCCTGTATGGGCTACACTTGAAGTTGGTGGTATCGGTATGGACGGCCGTCACATGGTAACAAAGAATGACTTCCGTTTCCTCCACACACTCGAAAACATGGGTCCTTCACCAGAACCAAACCTCACTGTACTTTACTCATCAGCTCTTCCTGAAACATTCAAGAAGTATGCTGCACATATTTCAATCACAACAAGCTCAATCCAGTACGAAAGCGACGACGTTATGAAGCCTGTATGGGGCGATGACTACTCAATCTGCTGCTGCGTATCTGCAACACAGACAGGTAAGGAAATTCAGTTCTTCGGCGCACGTGCAAACCTCGCTAAGGCTCTTCTCTACGCTATCAACGGCGGTATTGATGAAAAGCTCGGCAAGCAGATTGCTCCTGCATATCAGCCAATCACTTCAGAATACCTCGACTACAACGAAGTAATCAAGAAGTATGATGTACTTCTCGAATGGCTCGCTGGTATCTATGTAAATACACTTAACCTCATCCACTACATGCACGACAAGTACTACTATGAAGCAGCAGAAATGGCTCTTATCGATACAGACGTAAGACGTACATTTGCTACAGGTATTGCT
>DCGK01000102.1 GCA_002315235.1 Ruminococcus sp. UBA1780 | reverse complement strand
AACAAGCCGGCAATGTCAATACACATAGTTTTAATTGATTTTCTTTTTTATGCACTCCAGAGCCGCCTTAAGCTGTGTGTCTTCATCTGTTCCCGGTTCAGCTTCGATATCCGGAGCAAGACCCTTTTCGTGATAGCATTCAGACCTTGTTGTTTTGTATTCAGCCACCGTCAGGACAACCGAGCTTCCGTTACTGAGACTAAAGGTGTCCTGCATAATTCCTTTTCCGAAGGTTGTTTTTCCTATCAGCTCTGCTCCCTTGAAGTCTCTGAGACATGCTGCAAAAAGCTCCGCACCGCTTGCGGAATTTTCATTTACAAGAACAGCCATAGGAACATCCGTTTCCTCCGCATCAGACCTGACGATAACGGTTTCCTCACCGTCCCTGTATACAGCAACAGCAATATCACCCTCCGGTATAAGCGGATCAAGACATTCCTCAACTGCTGTAACCAGTCCGCCGCCGTTATTACGCACATCAAAAATTATACCCTCCGCACCTTTTTCCAGACACTCTTCGAAGCACTTTCTGGTCTGTTCAGGGGTTTTGTCATTGAACTGAGTGATTGAAATATGTCCGATTCTGTCATCTGCCATCTCGTATGATGCAGTAATAATTTCAATTTTTTCTCTTTTTACCTCTATGTCGGATTCAGTACCGTTTCTGTCAACAGTAATTACAACTATACTGTTCTCCTCACCGTTTCTTATATAATCAACTGATTCATTGTAGCCGGTCTCACTGACATCATTTCCGTCAACCTTTCTGATTATATCCGAAACCTTTATGCCTGCTTTGGATGCAGGAGAATTATCCCCGACCTCTATGACTTCCATATATCCGTCATCCATAAGTGAAACAGTTATTCCTATACCGACCTTCAGTCCGGCATGCGTGTCATTGCGTTCTTCAGTCTGTTTTATACTCTGATATCTGGAATATCTGTCATTCAGTCCGGAGATATATCCGCCGACTGCAGAATCGACCAGCTTTTCCCTGTCAGAGGAATCATAGTAAAAATTTTTAGTCACTATGTTTTCCGCTTCGGCCAGCAGCATATACTCTTTAAAGTTATTGTAGTAACGAATTTTTAAAAATGAATATGTTGCTGAAAATGTCAGAAGTCCTGTACAGATTACTGCGACCAGCATTCTGCTGTTTCCACTGTTATTTCCCTTCATTTTTTTCTCCTGTAAAACTCATGCCAGCAGAAAACTGCTGGCATGTAAAATCCTGTTAAACCTGAAGATGCTTTGTAGTACTGATTACACTTCCGATTGCACCGATAAATGCACCGATGCAAAGATATGTAGCAAGCATCATATACTGAATCTGACTGAAAGGAAGCGGCTCTGAAACACCGATTATCTCCCAGAACGAAATATTGTTTGAGATGATATCCATAAGTGCCGTATAACCGTAGTAGGTTACTGCGTAGGCACCGATACCTGATACAAATCCTGTAAAGAGACCTTCAAAGAAGAAAGGAATACGTATAAATGAATTTGTAGCTCCAACATATTTCATGATGTTTATCTCTCGTCTTCTTGCATAAACACTGGCTCTTGTTGAATTTGAAATCATGATAAGAGATACAATAGTAAGAGCCGTAAGAAGAGCAAGTGATGTAATGAATACAACTCTTCTCAGCCTTGTAAGAATCTGCGCAAATTCTGTAGGGGCCTTGACCTTTTCTGTAAAATCAAGAGCCTCGAGTCTTTTAACCGTATCAATCATGTCTGATGTATCACTGATACTGATGTTAAAAGCATCCGGAAGAGGGTTGTCATCCTTAAGGGAATCAAATACCTCCTCATACTCTTTCATTTGAGCAATATAATCCTCGAGAGCCTTTTCCTTCGGATAATACTTAACAGTTGAAATATTGGGAATATTTCTGATCTGCTTTTCCGCGTCAGTAATCTTCTCATCCGTTACACTGTCCTTAAGGAAAAGAACTATTTCGTTCTTGTTTTCAATTGATTCAAGAAGTATCTCGATATTCATTACAAAAAGCGATGATATACCTACCAGAAGCAGGGAAACCATAAGAACACAGAAAGTGGCAATTCCCATAACACGGTTATGCCAGATATTTTTAAACCCCTGTCCGATAAGATAAAATAAACTGCCTATGTAAAATCACTCCTTAAATTGATTCGTCATTAACTGACTCTGCTTCTCCGTCAATAATATCATCATATATTACGGTTCCCTGATTGATATTTATCAGACGGCCTCCAAAATGCTTAACGAGCTCATGTTCATGAGTAACCATTACAACGGTAGTTCCGCATGCATTTATAGCCTTGAGAAGTCCGACTATTTCCTGTGAAAGTTCAGGATCGACATTTCCTGTCGGCTCGTCAGCAATCAGAAGTTTCGGGTCATTTACCAGAGCTCTCGCAAGTGCAACTCGCTGCTGCTCACCACCCGAAAGTTCATTTGGATAAGACTTCATTTTGTTCTGAAGACCTACAAGTCCAATAACATATGAAACCCTCTTTTTTATGTATGACCTCGGAGCATTAATAACACGAAGTACAAACGCAATATTGTCATAAACAGTCATTGAAGGAATCAGTCTGAAATCCTGGAATACAACGCCGATAGTTCTTCTGAATTTAGGAACCCTGTTTTTCTTAAGGGTTCTGAGGTTAAAGCCATTAACCATAACGGTTCCGTCACAGGCATCAACTTCCTTGAGAAGAAGCTTTATAAGCGTACTTTTTCCTGCACCTGACGCACCAACTATAAAAGTAAAATCACCGTCATCAATATGAATATCTATCCCGTTGATAACGTTATGTCCCTTGTTGTATGCGACACATACATTTTTAAGATCTACCAAGTGATACACCGCCTCTGATTATTAACAGTAAAAGCCGGAACAAGTGCGACATTCACTGTGATATATTTTTGTTAGTAAATTAGAACTTAACCGGATTAGCAGATAAGTATTTCTTAACCATAAGAGCAATCTTGAAGATGATGGCATGATCAAATTCTCTGAGGTCAAGTCCTGTAAGCTTCTTAATCTTTTCAAGTCTGTATACAAGTGTGTTTCTGTGAACGAAAAGTTTTCTTGATGTTTCTGAAACATTAAGGTTGTTTTCGAAGAATCTCTGAATTGTAAAGAGAGTTTCGTGATCGAGTGATTCGATGCTGCCTCTCTTGAATACTTCGTGAAGAAATGTTTCACAGAGAGTTGTAGGGAGATGGTAAACAAGTCTTGCAATACCAAGATTGTCATAGCTTACGATAACCTTGTCAGTATCGAATACCTTACCAACTTCAAGAGCTGTCTGTGCTTCCTTGAATGAACGCGCGAGTTCCTTAACGCCGACAACAGGATTACCGATACCAACGTTAACTCTTGTGTAGAATTCACCGCTGAGTGTGTCAGCAATTGAGCGTGCAAGCTTTTCGAGATCCTTTGAATCAACTGAATTCTTGATTTCCTTTACAAGAACGATGTCTGTTTCCGTGATATTGAAAACGAAATCCTTGCTCTTGTCAGGGAAAAGGTTCTGAATAACATCATAAGCAGAAATATCATTTGCTGATACGATTCTGATGAGAAGGACAACTCTGCTTACTTCAGCATTGAAGTGAAGTTCTCTTGCCTTTATTACGATATCACCAGGAAGAACGTTGTCAAGAACTACATTCTTGATGAAGTTGTTTCTGTCGTACTTTTCATCATAGTACTGCTTGATATTTGTAAGTGTGATTGCAAGAATGCTTGCATACTTTGCAGCAGTATCATCTGTACCCTCAACGAAAACTGCGTAGTCAGGCTTGATATTTGATCCGAATGGCTTGTATGTGTATCCGTCACGGATAAATATATCTGATGAACCGTTGAGATCAAGTGAAACGAACTCATTTGTAGTACCGATTTTTGTGAAATCACTGCATGCAATTATTGATGCTGTTTCGTCAACAACACCGATTGTTGCTCCTACAGTTTCATTCATCTGATGAATTAAACCCTGAAATAATCTGTTAGCCATAACATTATTCCTTTCTGCTTTTTAATTATATCTGCATAAAAATTTTATTTTATAAAAATAATTTTTTTGCGAAAATTACTACTCATTACAGATTGTAACATATTTTTCTTAGTTAATTGTGAACAAACTATTAACAATTCGCGGCTTTTCAGCGTTTTTTGTATACATTTCACAATTACTGTTTTTCCAGCTCAATATCCATTACTATTTCATTGTCTGATACATAGGTAGAATTGATGTCTATTGTGTATTTCATGTAAAGGTGTCCGCCGTTTTCAGAAAGACCGTTTTCAATTCTGTGAGCATATATGCCTACCATCATGTCTCCGTAAGGTGTTCCGTAATGGCAGTGATGCTTTTTGTTTATTTCAAGAATCAGACACGAAGGAGCACTTCCTGTCCTGCTTACGGAAGCAAGCCTTTCTCCCTCGGTTTCTACAACAGTTTCTGAATTTTCAAAGCCTGTCGCCTCAGAGTCCTCATATGAAACCCTGTATTTCCCGTCGCTGTACGAAAACTCGCCCTTTGTCAGAAGTTCAACCTCTGAATCCTCACCGTCAACCTTCTGGATGCTTTTCATACGAATCATTGCAGGGAAGCTGAATTTGTTCATATCAGTACCTCCGGCCTCAGCAGACAGATTTTCCGTCATAGTCATCAATGGCCTGAATGAGCAGAAGGCTGATTATTTCGGTGAAGCTGTAGCCCTCATTCTCCATGAGCTTTACAAACATACTGTCCTTTGAAATCTCAGGAACAGGATCAATCTGACTGATAATAAGCTCCCCGGTACTGCTTCTGTAGAAGTCAATTCTTGCCATTCCTGAACAGCCCATAAGTCTGTACACCTTCTCAGCTGTTTCTCTCATTTCATCTGATATATCCTGAGGTATTTCAGCAGGAACTATATTGGTGCATCTGCTGAACATCGAGGTAAAATCATACGAATCCCTCTTGATTTTTACCTCACCCGGTACTGAAACTGTAAGAGTGTTGTATCCTACAACAGCAACCTGAAGTTCTTCACCTTCAACGAATTCTTCGATTACTACCTTCTCGTCCTGAGTAAGAGCTATCTTTACTGCTGTCTTAAGCGAATCAATATCCTCAGCTACTCCGATTCCTTCAGATGAACCGAAATTGGCCGGCTTAACTATAATCGGAAACTGAAGTGTACCGGCATATTCGCGGCACTTTGCATCAAGCAGTGAAAGCTCATTTCTTGACATCATCCTCCAGTTTGAGGTTCTGAAGCCGTTGTATCCCAGAACCATTCTTGTGTATGTTTTGTCCATGCATGCTGCAGAAGCCATTATGTCGCTTCCTACAAAAGGAATTCCTGTTGTTCTCAGTATACCGGCAATTGTTCCGTCCTCGCCGTTCTTTCCGTATATAACCGGGAATATAACATCAACACGGAAGAAAGCCGCTGTGCCGTCTTCAATCTTGATAATTCCCTTTCTGTTAGGATCAGGTGATATAACTACAGGTGTACAGTCCGGATTCTCACTCCATGTGTCGTTGAGAATATTCTCGCTTGTACCCGGATAATAAAGCCATCTTCCTTTTCTGGTTATACCTATGCATACTGTTTCATATTCTTCTGTATCTATATTTTCGATGATAGATGCTGCTGCCAGAAGAGAGGTCTCATATTCATTGGAAACTCCGCCAAAAATCAAAGCCATTCTTATTTTTGACATATGCATTCCCCCCTTAGTAAAATAATTAATCTTCCAAAGACACTTTTATTAATTATAGCACATTTTTGTGAAAACTGCAAGTGATTTTAATATATTTTTCGTCAATAATGTTATCACACAGTTTTTTTTTCGTTAAAACGCAAAAAATCAGCCATTGCTTTTTGAAAAAAGTAATGGCTGATAAGTATTGTATATTCGCCGGAAGACTTGAAATTTTACTTGAATTTCTTAACTGCTTCCTTTGTCTTTTCTGCGATGTTTTCTCTGCAGAGACCGAATTCCTTAAGGAGATCGGCAGCAGGACCACTGTGACCGAATTCATCGTTAACGCCGATTTTAACTACAGGAACCGGGCAGCATTCTGAAACTGCTTCAGCAACTGCTGAACCAAGACCGCCGATTACACTGTGTTCTTCAGCTGTAATGATGAGGCCTGTTTCCTTTGCAGCCTTGCATACGATATCTCTGTCAAGAGGCTTGATTGTGTGGATATTGATTACTCTTGCACTGATGCCTTCAGCTTCAAGCATCTTTGCTGCTTCAACAGATTCATTTACCATAAGACCGGTAGCGATGATTGTTACATCAGTACCTGACTTTAATTCGATACCCTTGCCGATTTCGAATTTATATGTTGCTTCATCATTGAAAATCGGTGTAGCAAGTCTTCCGAAACGGAGGTATACCGGACCTTCGTAAGCTGCAGCAGCCTTTACAGCAGCCTTTGCTTCAACGCCGTCAGCCGGATTGATAATTGTCATTCCCGGAATTGTTCTCATGAGTGCAATGTCTTCGTTACACTGGTGTGTAGCACCGTCCTCACCTACTGAAATACCTGCATGTGTAGCACCGATCTTTACGTTAAGGTGCGGATAACCGATTGAGTTTCTTACTATTTCAAAAGCACGGCCTGCCGCAAACATTGCGAAGCTGCTTGCAAAAGGAATTTTTCCTGAAGCTGCAAGACCGGCTGCAACACCCATCATATTTGCTTCAGCAATACCGCAGTCGAAGAATCTTTCAGGATATGCCTTTTTGAACATTACTGTCTTTGTAGCTTCAGCAAGGTCAGCATCAAGAACTACGAGCTTGTCGCATTCTTCAGCGAGCTCCTTTAATGCTTCACCATAGCTTTCACGAGTAGCCTTTTTAATTACATCTGCCATAATTATCTCTCCTGTCCTGATTACTTAAGTTCTTCGAGGCGTGCATCGAGTTCTGCCATCGCCTGATCGTACTGTTCCTTGTTCGGAGCTGTTCCGTGCCATGAACACTTGTCTTCCATGAATGAAACGCCCTTGCCCTTTACGCTCTTCTGTACGATTACAACAGGCTTGCCTGAAATCTTTTCTGCTTCATCAAATGCCTTTTCAATAGACTCGAAATCATGTGCATCCATTGTAATTACGTGCCAGCCAAATGCTGCGAACTTGTCTGTGATTGGTTCAGGTGAACATACTTCGGAAATCTTTCCGTCAATCTGAAGACCGTTGTTGTCTACTACTGCAAGGAGGTTATCGAGCTTGTAGTGAGCTGCAAACATCGCTGCTTCCCATACCTGACCTTCTTCAATTTCACCGTCACCGAGAATTGTATATACCTTGTAGTCTGCATTGTCAAGCTTGCCTGCAAGTGCCATACCGCATGCTACTGAAATACCCTGACCAAGTGAACCGCTGCTCATGTCAACGCCTGGAATGTGGATGCACGGATGACCCTGAAGAAGAGCTCCGATGTGTCTTAATGACTTAAGTTCATCCTTAGGGAAAAAGCCTTTTTCTGCGAGTACAGAGTAAAGTGCCGGTGCTGTGTGGCCCTTTGAAAGAACGAGTCTGTCTCTTTCCTTCATATCAGGATCAGCAGGGTTCACGTTCATCTTTACAGAATACAGATATGTAAGAAGATCTGCTATTGAAAGTGATCCGCCCGGATGACCGGACTTGGCATTGAATGTACCTTCGATAATGCCTTTTCTTACATTTACGGCTGTTTTCCCGAGCTGCTTTTTGATTGTAGAGTCCATAAAGTATCTCCTCCGTTAATTAAATATTTTTTATCTTATCAAGTACTTCAGTGAAGTATTCCGGAAGCTCACTGTCGAATTCCATGTATTCACCGGTTGAAGGATGAATGAATCCGATTTTGCGGGCATGAAGGCACTGTCCCTCAATACCCTTGTATGGTGTTCCGTATACGTCATCACCAAATACAGGATGTCCAATATATTTCATGTGAACACGAATCTGATGTGTTCTGCCCGTTTCAAGTCTGAGCCTGATATAGGCGTGCTTTCCGTACTGCTCAAGCACTGTGTAGTGAGTAACTGCATTTCTGGAGTTCTGGTCAGTTACACACATTTTCTTTCTGTCCGTTTTATGTCTGCCGACAGGCGCATCAACTGTACCGGTCATTTCCCTGAATTTTCCGCATACAACAGCTTCATACTCTCTTGTAAAGGAATGTTCCTTAATCTGAAGAGCAAGATGTCTGTGTGAACTGTCGTTCTTGGCTACAATCAGAAGCCCGCTTGTATTTTTATCAATACGGTGAACTATTCCGGGACGTATTACTCCGTTTATTGACGAGAGTCTTCCCTTACAGTGAAACATAAGTGCATTTACAAGTGTTCCGCTGTAGTTTCCTGCGGCCGGATGAACAACCATACCCTTCGGTTTGTTTACTACCAGAAGGTCATCATCCTCGTAAACTATCTCAACCGGAATATCCTCCGGTTCAGCTGAAAGTTCAGCCGGCTCCGGTACGTTAATCACTACCTCGTCTCCCGCTGACACCTTATAGTTTTTTGAAACTGTCTTTCCGTTTACTGTAACATTTCCGTCTGAAATCATCTTCTGAACTGCACTTCGCGTAATGTCAGGATTTTTTTCAGATATCCACTTGTCGATTCTGCAGGACGCCTCTTCATTACTGACTGTTTCAGTTATAATTTCTTCATTCATCAGAAATCTCCGTCTCATTTTCCGCCGGTATTTCCTGTCTGGATTTTCCGCTGAAAAACAGCACATAAATCATCAGAAGAACTATTCCGACTGTAACACATACATCAGCAAAATTGAATATCGCAAATCTGAAAAGTCTGACTTCAATATAATCTACAACATATCCGATTCTAACCCTGTCAATCAGATTTCCAATACCGCCGCTTATAACCATTGCAGAAAAAATCATTGCAGGTTTTGAGTTACGGTAGTTTTTTATTACGTATACAGCAAAAATAACAAGTGCAAGTGTGGCAAATCCAATTGTAAACCACTGCTTTCCGCTCATAATGCTGAACGCAGCTCCTGTATTTTCAGTATAGGTAAGATTTATTATTTCGTTGTCAGCAATCTTAAGAAACTGTTTGGACACGCCGCCGGCAAGCTCCCTGACAGCCCATATCTTAATCAGCTGGTCTGCTGCGGCCAGTACTGCTGTAATTATGATCATACATATAATCATTTTATCACCTGTATATCCCCCGTGAGAAAAACAAGCCTGTCGCTCAATTATTAAAACGACAAGCCTGTCCGCTAATTTTTATTTTACTACTGATGCGCAGCGAGCACAGAGGCATGGATGAGCTGAATCCTTACCAACTGTTTCAGAATATGTCCAGCATCTTTCACACTTTTCACCTGATGCCTTGCTTACCGTTACAGTTACTTCAGCAGCAGTTCCTGATGCCCCGAGAGCAGCGGAATCAAATTCACCGCTTCCTTCCGCAAACACCTTAACTCCTGAAACGATAAAGATTTCAGCGAGTTCATCAGCAAATACGTTTACCTTGTCATATATTTTTCCGCAGTAGAGATCAATCTCAGCCTCGAGAGACTTACCAACGATCTTTTCGTTACGCTTTATCTCAAGAGCCTTGTTTACACTCTGACGGAGATCATATATGATTGCCCACTTTTCTTCAAAATCAGCGTCAACTGAGATACCGCTCTTTTCAGGCATCTGGTTAAGGAAAATGCTTTCCCTGTCATCAGAAGCTGTATGTGGCATGTATGTCCAGATTTCTTCTGCTGTGAATGAAATAATAGGAGCTGCAAGTCTTGCAACTGCACTGAGAATGCGGTACATTGCAGTCTGGGCAGCACGTCTCTTTACAGAATCTTCCTTTTCACAGTAAAGTCTGTCCTTGATAATGTCAAGATAGAAGTTTGACATTTCTGTTACACAGAAGTTGTGAATTGCATGGAATGCAATATGGAAATCAAATGCGTTATAGCCTTCATGAACCTTGTCAATGAGTGCATCAAGACGAACGAGTGCCCACTTGTCAAGTTCTGTGAGCTGGTCATCTGATACGCAGTCTGTTTCAGGATTAAATCCATTTCCGTTGCCGAGGTTACCGAGAATATATCTTGCAGTGTTTCTTATTTTCTTGTATGCTTCAGAAAGCTGCTTGATAATGTTCTGTGAAATTCTTATATCTGAATGATAATCCGATGACGCAACCCAGAGTCTGAGGATATCTGCACCGTAAACATCATAAATCTCGTTTGGAGCAATACCGTTGCCGAGTGACTTGTGCATTGTCTTGCCTTCGCCGTCAACTACCCAGCCGTGTGTACATACTGCCTTGTAAGGAGCTGTACCCTTGTAAACAACTGATGTAAGAAGTGAAGACTGGAACCAGCCTCTGTACTGGTCAGCACCTTCAAGATAAAGGTCAGCAGGCCATGTAAGTCCGTCATGCTGTTCCATTACTGCTGTATGTGAAACACCGCTGTCGAACCATACGTCCATAATGTCGTATTCCTTTGTGAATTCCGAGCATCCGCATTCACACTTGACTGAAGAAGGAATAAATTCTGATACTTCCTTAGTCCACCATGCATCAGCGCCTTCTGCTCTGAACATATCGGAAATTGCCTTTATTGTTTCATCTGTAACTACCGGCTTGCCGCAGTCCTTACAGTAAATAATCGGAATAGGAACGCCCCATGTTCTCTGACGTGAGATACACCAGTCAGATCTGTCACGTACCATGCCCTTGATTCTGTCTTCGCCCCAGCCAGGAATCCACTTAACGCTTTCAATAGCCTTTACTGCTTCATCTCTGAATCCGTTTACTGAGCAGAACCACTGTTCTGTAGCTCTGTAGATAATAGGGCTGTTGCATCTCCAGCAGTGCGGATACTGGTGAACAATCTTCTGCATTGCAAGAAGAGCACCTGTTTCTTCAAGCTTCTTTGCGATAGCCTTGTTTGCTGTATCTGTATCCATGCCTTCGAATTCGCCTGCTTCTGCAGTCTGCTTACCCTTGGCATCAACGCATACAAGAATACCGATATCGTCATATTTCTTGCACACTTCAAAGTCTTCAACACCGTAGCCAGGAGCTGTGTGTACGCATCCTGTACCGCTTTCAAGAGTTACGTGGTCACCAACGATAACAGGTGAAAGTCTGTCATAGAGTGGGTGCTTTGTCTTCATGTGCTCGAGTTCAGCACCTCTGAAGAGACCTGTTGTTGTATATTCTGTAATGCCTGCGCTTTCCATTGTAGCTGCAACAAGCTCATTAGCCATTACGTAGTATTCATCGCCGACCTTAACAAGTGTGTAATCATACTCAGGTCCGAGACATACAGCAAGGTTACCAGGAATTGTCCATGTTGTTGTTGTCCAGATTACAAAGAATACCTTTGAAAGATCAAGGCCCATACCTGTGAAGAGGCCCTTGTCATCTGTTACATTAAACTTAACATAGATTGAATGACACGGATCGTTTGAATATTCGATTTCTGCTTCAGCAAGAGCAGTGTTACAGTCAGGACACCAGTAAACAGGCTTCAGGCCCTTGTACATGTATCCGTCCTTTGCCATTTTGCCGAACACTTCAATCTGACGTGCTTCATAATCCTTCTTAAGTGTAAGATACGGATCATCATAGTCACCGAGTGAACCGAGACGCTTGAACTGCTTCATCTGGTTCTTTACGTGTGTCATAGCGAAGTCACGGCAGTGCTTTCTGAGTTCAACAGGCGGAATAGCTCCGTTTTCAACGCCTATTTCCTTCATAGCCTTTAACTCAATCGGAAGTCCGTGAGTATCCCAGCCAGGAACGTAAGGCGCACAGAATCCGTTCATATTCTTGTACTTAACAATGAAGTCCTTAAGAATCTTGTTAAGAGCAGTACCAAGGTGAATCTCACCGTTTGCATACGGAGGACCGTCGTGAAGAACATAGGAAGGCTTTCCCTTGTTCTTTTCAATCATCTTGTAGTAAAGTCTTTCTGATTCCCACTTTTCAAGTGTTTCAGGTTCCTTTGCAGGCAGGTTTCCTCTCATAGGAAAGTCTGTCTTTGGTAAGTTCAGAGTATTATTATAATCCTGAGCCATTATTATCTATCTTCCTTTGCTTAATTATTACTTTGTTGTATTCTGCTGACCGAACTGAAGTTCTGTATACTTGCTGTCTCCGCCGCCTATAATCGGAATTGACTGTGTTCTGAACGGATCAGCCTTTTCTTCCGGCTTTTCTCCGGCAGCAGCTTCAATTGCAGCTGCAGTCTCAGCAAGTTCCTCACGGACTGATGCTTCAACTGCCGGCTGTTCAGCTGATTCGTATACGTCATCATCATCATCCTCGTCATCTGACTGAGGGAGTGATGAAATCATTTCAAGATGAGACTTGTATACGTCGAAAAGATTTTTCTTGAATGCTGAAACCTGCTTCTGAAGATATGCGAGGTTCTTCTGTTCTCTTCTGAGCTCATCCTTAACCTCATCAATAGCCTTCTTTGTATCTGAAGTAGCGTCATTAACCATTCTGTCACTTTCAAGCTTAGCGCTTCTGAGCATTTCATCAGCCTTTTCGCTTGCCTCAGTAACAACACGATGTCCTTCCTTCTGTGCAAAAAGAAGAGCATCCTTGACAGCTTCCTCGTCTTTTCTGTATTCTCTTACTTTGTCAGCGAGAACCTGAAGCTTTGCGTTGATATCTTCATTTTCCTTTACAAGCTGTGCATAGTCCGCTGCAATCTCTGAAAGAAATGCGTCTACGTCTTCCTGCTTGTAACCGAAAGCTGCTTTTTCAAATCTCTGACTGTTTATATCTTTGGCTTTAATCACTTTAATTCACCTCTTGATAATTTTCACGCGTAAGCGATCAGATCATACCGTTTGTTTCAAGTTCACCTGCAAGTTCTTCGCCCTGGAAACCTACATTGTAAGGAGTAATGATGTATGTAAGGTTTGCAACAGGCTTGAGGCTTCCGCCGTTAGCATATGCAACACCGACAAGGAAGTCAATAATTCTTCTCTTGTTTTCTGAAGAAGCTGCTTCAAGATTGAGAACAACTGTCTTCTTTGCAATAAGATGATCAGCAATACCCTTGGCATCTGTAAACACTTCAGGCTTTACAAGAACAACCTGAAGCTGAGCTGTTGCCTGAATATTCACAACCTTGCTTCTCTTTTCATCAGTTTCGTTTCCGTCAGCTGTCTGAGTCTGATAGGAAGGCTGACTCTCCTGCTTAGGAGTATCCGGCTGGTAATCCTCATCCTGCTCAGGCGGTAAAAAATAATCTCTGAGAGTATCTATAATCTTCATAAAATTCTTTCCTTTCCTCGCACCCTATATTAATAATTATTCAGGCTCCGTTACCGTGTGCGAATGGCAAAGGGAGCAAAACAAAAATCTGAAAATTCTATCTGTAAACACGTGCGCCGAACAGCGCGCTGCCTATCCGGACTATGTTTGAACCGTACTTTACAGCAAGTTCATAGTCACCGGACATTCCCATTGACAAAAAACTCATATTAATATTATCTATTTTTTTATCTGAAATGTCAATATATAATTCCTGCATTCTGCACAGAAATTTTTCTGATCCGGCGGCCGGCGGAACTGTCATAAGTCCCATAACCCTGATATTCGGAAATTCGGAAATCCTGTACAGGTTTTCTGTGAGTTCATCAGGGCTGAATCCGCCCTTCGCCTCTTCTCCGGCAATGTTTACCTCAGCAAGCACGTCCTGTACCTTTCCGACACGGGCTGCGTGTTTATTTATCTCAGCAGCAAGCTTAATGCTGTCAAGTGACTGTATCATATCCACCGAGTCAATAATGTACTTGACCTTGTTGGTCTGCAGCTGACCGATGAAATGAACCGAAGCAGGAAGATATGAATCCTTTTTGGAAAGATACTCCTGCACTCTGTTTTCGCCAAGCGTTCTGATGCCGCATGCCGAAACAGCATGATTTATAATCTCCGGAGCTACTGTCTTTGTAACAGCCATAATTTCTATGTGTTCATCTGAACGTCCGGATCTGATTCTGGCTTCATTCACGTTACTGAGAATTCTTTTGTAATTCTCTTCAACAACCTCATACTGTGTACTCATTCAAAAGCCATCCCTTCAACTGAAAGTCCGGAAACAATCGTATCATCATAAAGCTGAACATAATCCTTTTCAGGCCTCATTCTGGAAATGATGAAATCATCTCCCTGAAAAACAGGGTCAATCTTTTTGAATATTACATTTTCACCCTGTCTGATGTAAACTCCCGGAACAGGTCCTTCTATTGTTTTTACCTCACCGGTGTATTCATCGATTATTTCCTTTGGCATGTTTTCCTTGACATAAACTGCTTCACGGGGTATTCTTATGCCCTTGTACTCATCATCCTGAATCTCAATGGTTTCAACACGATGCTGCACAAAATCATACGACATATCCGAGCAGTCTATTATTATTACCTTTTCATTTTCTCCGTCCCCGTCACGTACTTTTTCGATGACGGCATCAAGCGTGTTGTCACTTGACGGGAAATAAAGCTTGATTGAATTTCCTTCCTTGAAATAATCCTTGGAATCCTCAATCACGCCGGCAATTTTCCATGCATACCCGTTTATAAGCTTTCCGATACTTCCGTTCTTCACCTTCTCGGCGTTGAGATCGGTAACGCTTCTTATTTCGGCAGCAGTTATAGTCTGCGCCTTTTCAAAATTAAGAAAATCCTCATATCCGTCCGTATAGCTTACAAAGTAAGCTGACTCCGGAACTCTGATTTCCTCAACAGGTTTGACCTGCTGACTCTCAAGACTGTGTCTTTCAGCCTCAAGACTGGCTATCTTATCGGAAAAATTATAAATTTCCTGGGTTACATACTGCATAGTACTGAGATAAATGATAAGTTCTTCCTTTTCATTCCGCAGTTTTTCAAGATTGCCGTTTTCCTTGTCAGAGATAATGTTCCTGTAAGCACTTTCTATAAGTCCGGCAAGATACGCCGGCTGAGCAACCTCCTGTGTACCAGGATTCTGTATTTTTTTCAGAACAGCAATTTCGGCATCAATCTGCCCGATCTGTTCATTTATTCTGATCTGCTTCTCGTCGTTGTATACGTAAGCCGCAGTTTCATCCTTGCTCAGTCTGCCGCCGTCTTTAACCGCATAGCTTATGACGCCGCCCCTGGTGTATTCGATGGTTTTTTCATCTCTTATGTATACACCCTTGAACGAAACTGAGTTTGATGCGGAAACAGCAACTGCAGTCTCAGTAACATAGTCATTTTTAAAAATGTGAACTACTACATTAATAACCGTAAGCATCATGAATACAACCAGAATTGCCAGCAGAAGTCTGGCAGTACGGGTATTCATTATTCAGCCTTTTCAGCGGAAGCATTATCAAGAATCGAGATATGTCTTGAAGGAATTATAGTTGAAATAGCATGCTTGTAAACCATGCTCTGCTTTCCGTCCTGATCAAGAATTACGATGTAGCTGTCAAATCCCTTTACCATTCCCTTGAACTGAAATCCGTTTGTAAGATAAATTGTAATGGAGATTTTTTCTTTTCTCGCCTGATTCAGAAATACATCCTGCAAATTTAACTGTTTGTTCATATAAAACTCCTTTTTCATGCAGATAAATAAAATAAAACAAATAAACGCGAACCGCAGACTCTGCAATATATACGGTTCGAAAATAGAAAGTTTTTAATTTGCTGTTTTTTTGTTTTTGCCTACATAGTACTTATTATATCACAAAAAAAATTTTTTGGCTATAATATTTTCACATTTTTTTATAAAAAAATTTATATCAGATGTACAGCTGCCTTCCATCCACTCAACATAAGGCTCTTTTCTGAACCAGGTCAGCTGTTTTTTTGCATATCTTCTTGTTTCCTGTTTTATTCGTTCGATACATTCGTCAAGTGTGGCCCTGTTTTCAAAATACGGTGCCAGCTCCTTGCAGCCGATTGCCTGATGTGCTGTCCGCACCTCGTCTCCTGATTCCCTGTATATCTCATAAGCTTCATCAACAAGGCCCTTTTCCTTCATAACGTCAACACGCCTGTTAATTCTGTCATAAAGCACCTGCCTGTCATCGTATGTTATTGCAGCTGCTGCAAATTCATACGGTGACGGAACCGTCAGACTCTCCTTTTTAAAATCACTGAGCTTTCTTCCCGTTACCTCATATACCTCAAGTGCACGTATTACGCGTGAAAGGTCATTTTCATGCAGTCCGGAAGCTGATTCCGGATCACATCCGTTCAGACGTTCAAGAAGTACAGCATTTCCGTATTCAGCTGCTTCATTTCTCAGGCGTTCACGAACAGCTGCGTCTCCCTTTATTTCCGGAAACTGCACATTGTTTACAAATGATGAAATATAAAGTCCGGTGCCGCCGACGATAACCGGCATCTTTCCCCGTGAAATGATTTCCTCTGCCTTTTCCGAAGCAAGTGCAACGTAATCCGCAACTGAAAAATTTTCAGATCTGTCAAGAAATCCGATAAGATGATGCGGAACTGCTTTCATCTCCTCAGGTGAAGGCTTTGCAGTTGCAATATCCATGCCCCTGTATATCTGCATCGAGTCAGCAGATATAACCTCACCGTTCAGTCTCTGTGCCATCTCCACTCCAAGCACGGTTTTGCCTGATGCAGTAGGTCCGGCAATAACAAGTATTTTTGGTTTCAACAGACACCTCCGTAAATCTGCATCACTATACTATGCGACGGAACTGCTTTTCAAAATCATATTTTGAAATTACAAACAGTACAGGTCTGCCGTGAGGGCAGTGACGGATTTTATCATTGAAATAAACATCCTCGACCATTTTTTTCAGTTCCATATCGCTGTTTTTGTCGTTCATTTTAATTGCAGCCCTGCATGCCATGGTATGCAGTATATCGTCTATGGCTTCCGGTCTCGGATCGCGCCTGTTCTGACGAAGATTTTCCGCAAGCTCCGGAATAATTTCATCCATGTTCAGGTCGGCAAGGATAACCGGCATAGCCTTGACTGCCACATAGGGACTGCCGGAAAAATCAAGGCTGAATCCCATATTGTCCAGAAGTGCAGTATTTTCAGCAAGTGCCTGCGCTTCATCAAGAGAAAGAAGAACCCCTGTCGGGCAGAGAACCAGCTGACTTGCCGGCTCCTTATTCTCTGACCTTAGACGCTCAAAAATGATTCGTTCATGAGCTGCATGCTTGTCAACAATAATCATCTTTCCCTCGGTTTCGGCAAGAATGTATCCGCCGAAAACCTCACCGATATAGCGAATCTCCGGTCTTTCCTGCTCCGCAGGCTTCTGAACAGGTTCAGGAGCTTTCTTTTTCAGAGCCGCTCCGGTAATAAAGCTGTACTTTTCCTTCAGTTCATCATCCTCATGCTCTGTCTGAATTTCCGGAACTGCATTAACGGAAGCCGGCTTTTCCGAAACAGATGAGGTAAAGGAAACTGCCTGCTTTGTATTAAGAGCTGAGTTTTTTCCCTGACGTACAGGTTCTTTTTCTGCATCAGCAGATATAATACTGTCCGGTGCGCTTTTCCGTCCGGAAGGCTGTTCTTCCTTCACAGGTGTATGCGGCACCTGTATGTGCTGCACCGGTCTGTCATCTGAGTCATCAGATAAATCCGGTGTCTGATCATGACCGGTATCTGCTGATCCGGAAGTATCAGCCGGCTGTACAGATACAGCTGATTCCGGAGCTGGAAGCGGTACAGACTTATCTGAAACCGGCGCCGTAACCGGTGTATCAGCCACTGCAGGTTCTGTATTCTTCTCTTCGGGTGCCGGCACAGGAAGCTCAGGCTGAACATACGTCTGCTGTTCAGGCACAGCCTGTGAAGGTGCCTTAAGCTGAAAATCATAAACAAGTCCCGCGTTCATAAGTGCTGACTTTACAGCAAAGAAAAGGCAGTCATAAACCGGTCTGTCATCAGAAAAACGTATTTCAACCTTTGCAGGATGTACGTTTACATCAATAGTTTCAGGAGATATTTCAAGCCTGAGGACACATGCAGGAAATTTTCCGGTCATAATGCTTCCCTTGTACGCTTCCTCGACCGCTGAAGTGCAGACCTGGGATTTTACGTATCTGTCATTTACAAAGAAGTTCTGAAAACTCCTGTTTGATCTTGAATAAAGCGGCTTTACCGTGAAACCGCTTATTTTTATTCCGTCCTGTTCATACTCAACAGGAATCATATCCCCGGCAAATGCCTTGCCGTATACTGCAAACATTGACGAATAAAGCTTACCGTCACCGGCTGTGCTGAATTCAAGCCTGTTGTCCTTTATGAGCTTGAAGGCAACCTCAGGATGCGAAAGAGCGATTCTGTTCACTATGTTCACAACCATGTTTCCCTCAACAGCATCCTTTTTCATAAACTTCTGACGTGCAGGGACATTGTAGAAAAGATCACGGATGATGATTGTCGTTCCGTAAGGACATCCTGTTTTCTCGTAAAGATTTTCTTCGGAGCCTGATATCATGTAATGGGTGCCAAGCTCGTCCTCTTTCTGCCTGGTCATTATCTCAGTCCTTGAAACCGCACATACCGACGCAAGCGCCTCACCTCTGAAGCCAAGGGTAAGAATACTGTTAAGATCATCAGCGTTTTTTATTTTGCTTGTTGCATGTCTCAGAAAAGCCTTTGGAACATCCTCATACGATATTCCGCAGCCGTCGTCTGTAATACGGATAAATGTTGATCCTCCGCGTTTTATTTCTACTGTGATATGTGACGAACCCGCGTCTATTGAATTTTCAATAAGTTCCTTGATTACCGAGGAAGGTCTCTCAATAACCTCACCCGCAGCTATAAGCTCGGAAATCTCACGGCTTAATACATTTATTGACGGCATGGCTTTCCTCCTGTCATTTTATCATTCTGTGCATATCTTCAAGAAGCTCACGGCATTCCGCATCTGAAAGCTCAGAAATATTTGTTTTTCTGAGTCTGTCGAGAGCATTCTCGTTTGTCATATGGTCAAAGCTCATCTGAATATCCGAAGACTCTGAGGTGTTTTTATGATTTTCAGAGTTCTGTTCGAGTTCACGCAGAAGCTCCCTTGCTCTTGTAATTACCTTCTGCGGAACGCCGGCAAGTCTTGCTACCTCGATGCCGTAGCTGTCATCAACACCGCCCGGAACTATCTTTCTCAGGAATCTTATGTCCTCGCCGTGTTTCTTTACGGCAACACTGTAGTTCTTTACACCTTCCATCTCGTTTTCGAGACCTATAAGCTCATGGTAATGAGTTGCAAAAAGTGTCTTGCAGCCAAGGCTCCTGCTGCTGCATATATGCTCCGCAACAGAGCGTGCAATGCTTATTCCGTCAAATGTGGACGTTCCGCGTCCGACTTCATCAAGAATTACAAGACTCTGCTTCGTTGCATGCTTCAGAATGTCAGCAACCTCGCTCATTTCCACCATAAATGTACTCTGTCCGGCTGTAAGGTCATCCGAAGCGCCGATACGTGTGAAGATTTTGTCAACTACTGAAAGACGGGCGTATGACGCAGGGACAAACGAACCCATCTGAGCCATAAGAGAGATAAGTGCCACCTGTCTCATGTAGGTTGATTTACCTGACATGTTAGGTCCTGTAATAACGGACATACGGTTGGATTTTATATCGATATAGGTATCATTCGGTACGAATACCTCATCTCCGAGCATAAGTTCAACAACAGGATGTCTGCCGTCCTTTATTTCGATAACACCGTCAGCACTGATGTCAGGTCTTGTATATCTGTTTGCAACTGCCACTGAAGCAAATGAACACATTACGTCAACAGCTGCAAGAGCAGACGCTGTTTTCTGAACATCACCAAGCTTTGACGCAACAAAATCCCTTACCTCACTGAATATGTCATTTTCAAGAACAAGAACCTTGTCCCTGGCGCCGATTATTGTGTTTTCAGCGTTTTTAAGTTCCTGTGTTATGAAACGTTCACAGTTTGTGAGAGTCTGCTTTCTTATATAGTCATCAGGAACCAGATGATAGTATGAACGCGTTACTTCAAGATAGTAACCGAACACTCTGTTGTAGCCAGTCTTCAGTCCCTTGATTCCTGTACGTTCCTTCTCGCGCTCCTCAATCTTTGTTATTATGTCATTTCCGCCTGAAATCACAGACCTGAGTTCATCAAGCTTTTCATTGAAGCCGTCCCTGATAACTCCGCCGTCCCTGACAGTAACAGGCGGATCATCAACGATTGAATTTTCAATAAGGTTTGAAATCTCATCAAGAACAAATATATCCTTTTCAAGAGCGGCAAGAAGCTTTGAGGAAGCAACCTGTCTGAGCTGTTCCTTTATTCCGGGAAGCTCAAGTGATGTAAGTGCGAGGGCCTTCAGATCACGCGGAGTGGCAGTTCTGTACATAACCCTTGTCATAAGACGCTCTATATCATAAACCCTGTTGAGCATGTCCTGAAGTTCCATAAGAACAACGGGATTTTTTACAAGTGCGTCAACGGCATTGAGTCTGTCAATAATTCGTGCAGGACTCAGGAGCGGCTGTTCGATATATGAACGGAGAAGTCTCTTTCCCATCGAAGTCTTTGTGGAATCAAGAACCCAGAGAAGAGAGCCTCTCTTTTCCTTGTTTCTCAGGGTTTCACAGAGTTCAAGATTTCTTCTTGCCGAAAGATCAAGGCCCATGAAAGCATCATCTGCGACAAGCTTCATCTCTGTAAATCTTCCTGTCAGCGAACGCTGTGTTTCATAGAAATAGTCAAAAAGGCCGCAGACTGCACTGGTGCGTATATCATCTGCTTCAAGGTAGATTCCGGAATATGAGGATACTGAAAACTGCTTTGTTACAGTTTCCTCCTTAAGTGCTGTGTCAAAGCATTCGTCAGGTCTTACTGAATACGAGCACTCTAGTCTGTTTTTTATGAATTCGGATACATTTTTCAGAGAAAGGAAATCACTGTTGAACAGTATTTCGGACGGACGGTATCTCGAAAGAATGTTTATTATTTCAGCTTCGAGCTCCTTCCCGGCAGGAACTTCGGTAACGGAAGCATCACCGGTTGAAATATCAGCACAGCAGAGAGCACATGCGCCGTCCTTAAGATATGCGCAGCAGATATAGTTGTTTACTGAATCATCAAGCATGCTGCCTTCGATAAGAGTACCCGGAGTAATAATCTTTACAACGTCACGTACTACTATTCCCTTTGTCTCGTTAGGGTCTGTAAGCTGCTCGCATATGGCAACCTTGTATCCGAGATCAATAAGTTTTCTGGTGTATACGTCCGCGCTGTGAAAAGGTACTCCGCACATAGGAGCTCTTTCCTCAAGTCCGCAGTCACGTCCTGTGAGTGTAAGCTCAAGCGCACGGGACACTGTTATCGCATCATCAAAAAACATTTCGTAAAAATCTCCCAGACGGAAGAACAGTATATAGTCACTGTACTTGTCCCTGATGTCACAGTACTGCTTCATCATAGGTGAAATTTTTTCTCTGTCAACATCCTTCAAAAGCATATTTCATATTCCTTTTCTTTATTACAACAACAATGAGTACAAGTATCGTCCCTTGTACTCATATATACCCTGTTTAATATTTTATCAGTGACAGCCTCCGCATGATTCACAGCTGCCTGTACAGCCTGCTGAAATGCTGCATGTATCCGGATCCTCTCCGTTTGCACACATCGTGATAATGTTGTTCACCTGTGAGAGAAGTGAATCCATCTCAGCCTTTGCCTGATTGAAAGCCACCATAAGCTCTGACTCCATAATGCTGCTGTAAAGATTCTTGATGTCTTCGTCGAGCTGCTTAAGCTTTTCGGTATCCTTGTCATCCTTAATCATCTCATTGCTGAGGTCTGATCTGAGAATGTTGAATTCGCTTATCATCTGCTGAAGTGCAGGATCACCGTCATTTTTGTCTCTTGCTTCAACATAGGCCTTATATCTTTCGTCCTGCTGAATAAGCTTTCCGAGTTCTCTTGTCTGTTTGATTATCATGTCTTCCATTGTGTGTTCCTCCGTATAAACTACAGTGAACGTCAAAACAAATCTGACTTTCACTATAAATTTTTTTATATACTGCCCTGCACATCCGATGACAGCAGCAGGCTGCGGAAATCAAACTTCGCCATCAGTCATCTCCGTGCATATCGGCTAATTTTAAACAAGCTCACCTTCAACTGCCCAGTTGCGTGCACCCGTGATTTTTACCTTTACAAATCTGCCTGTCAGTGAAGCATCACCTGCAAAATTCACGATGATATATTCACTGCTCTTTCCTGTAAGCGTGCCTTCTCCGTTTTTACCCGGTCCGTCAACAAGCACATCCAGAGTTTTTCCGATGTATTTTCTGTAATCCTCTGTAGTAATTTCACGCTGAAGTTCAAGAAGCCTCTGCATTCTTTCCTGCTTTGCGGAATAAGGTGTTTCATCCTCCATCAGAGCTGCCTTTGTTCCTGTACGCTTTGAATAAATAAAGCTGTAGATATTGCTGTAGCGAACCTTTCGTATAATCTCCAGTGTGTCCTCAAACTCCTCATCGGTTTCGTTCGGAAATCCGATAAGAATATCCGTGGAGAATGAAAATCCAGCGTTTCTGCTCTTCGCATAATCTATTATTTCAAGGTACTTTTCAGCTGTATACTTTCTGTTCATTCTCTCAAGAACAGAATTGCTTCCCGACTGAACAGGAAGATGAAGAAACTTTCCTACCTTGTCGCATTCGGCCATTGCATCTATAAGGTCCTTTCCGGCATCCTTCGGATGTGAGGACATAAATCTTATGATAAATTCGCCTTCCAGTGCATTTATCCTTCTCAGAAGTTCAGGGAATTTTATTCCGTCAGCGAGGTCGTTTCCGTATGAATTAACGTTCTGACCAAGAAGCATAATTTCTCTGTATCCTTCGTTTACAAGCTTTGTAACCTCGCTTATAATCGCCTCAGGCTGTCTGCTTCTTTCCCTGCCTCTTACATAAGGAACTATGCAGTATGTACAGAAGTTGTTGCAGCCGTACATAATCGGAACAGATGCCTTGAACGTACTGCTTCTTATCTGCTCATTTCCTTCGGATACGTCCTTTCCGGGACCGGCTTCATCGTAGAAATGCTTTCTTCCGTTTAAAACCTCATACACAAACTGAGGGAATCTGTCAAATGCATTTGTACCGAAAACAATATCAACGTATTTGTAGGAGGATTTGATTTTGTCCACAACTGCAGACTGCTCGGTCATACAGCCTGAAACGCAGATAATCATTTCCCTGTTTCTGTCCTTGTAGTGCTTGAGAAATCCAAGATTTCCGAAAACTCTCTCTTCGGCGTTTTCACGTACGGCACAGGTATTGAAAATTACAAGGTCTGCCTCCTCGGGATGCTCAGTAAATCCGTAGCCCATTCTGAAAAGAATGCCCTTAAGCTTTTCACCGTCAGTAACATTGAGCTGACAGCCGTAATTATGCACATGAGCAAGCGGCGGAGTCTCGCGCTTTTCATTTATTGCTTTAACTTTATCTATATAAGAATTCAAAAAAATTCCTCCTGAACAAATATGGATACGTACATTTAATTATATCATGAATATGAATATTTTACAAGCTGTCAAAGTACATAATAAAACAAAGGCAGAACTGCATGAATTCTGCCTTTGTTGTGTTTACTTAATCTGTTATCTGTCTCTGATTGCGTCAATCGGCTTCTTTGCAGCAGTCTTTCTTACCGGGAAGAAGCTTGCAAGTGCAGCAACACCAACGCTTATTACAAGTATAAGGAATACCTGTCTGATTCCGAAGTGAAGAAGGGTTATCAGAACACCAGCCTCGTGTCTTACAAACCAGTTCAGAATAGTAACTCCGGCAAAGCAGAATATGCATGTGAAAACAAATTCAATCATGGCAATAATAAAGCTTTCAGAGAAGAATATTCTGAAAACGTCATTTGATCTTGAACCGATGGCACGGAGAATACCGATTTCATGCTTCTTGTAGCTGATACTTACAGCTATAAAGTTTGCCATAAGAATTGAGGCAAATACAGCAAAGAATAATCCTACCCAGAAGAACACCTTTGCAAGTGTCTTGATAATTCCGTTAAAAGTATCCAGTTCGTAAACAACCGCATTGTTCATTTCATATCTGACTTTAACGTCATCTCCGTCAACACTGCAGTATTCAACGATTTTCTGCATTTCATCCCTTGATTCAGGCATCGGACCCACAGCACATGAATATGTTCCCTCTGTTATTTCACAGAGCCTGTCTGCAAATTCATCAGTAACTACCATTGTATCAGCATAATTGTAGATACTGTCTGAAGTAAAGCATCCGACAACTTTAATATCCTTTATCTCACCGTCATCATCCGAATCGAAGTCATTGTTATAGAACCACAGATGTCCTTCCACACCGCCTGACTCGGAAATAAAATCATTAAGCTTTTTCAGATCATCTGCTGTGATTTCACCGCTTTCCGGAACAAAACCGCTGCTGCGCATTCCTGAATAAGTGCTGGCATTTCCGAGTGAAATGATAATTTCATTTTCCTTAAGGGATTCAACAGGCTTGTCCGCCCATATAATGTCACCGGCAGGTATATCAGAGAGCTTTGAAATAAATCTGGAGTAAATATCAAATGATACCTCGTTTTTATATGAGCCGATATAGAAGTTTCCGTTTACAGGTTCGTTGACCGCAGGCTCATCATTAACCATTTTTTCAACCACACCGGTACCTGTCATTGCTGCGCCTGTAAGACTGTCACTTACCGCATAGTCATATTCACTGCTCATAATGTAGTAAAGAACCAATTCAGCATTGCTGAATTTTTCTGTATCCTGGGCAAGCATTTCGTATCTTGATGAATCAAACTTTGTATCAATAATTCCTGTTACTGTGTAAAGCTCGTTATCAAGGAGAAGAGTTTTTCCGACCATGTACATAGGGTCAGAAAATTTTTCAGGCTTTACTTTCTTCTTTTCCATCTCTCCGGCAAAATCCCTGCTGCCGGGACGTCCGCCTGTTTCTTCCTTAACCGGCTGGGCATTTATGTATCCGGCTTCAGTAAAGGTTTCAGCAGCAAAAAGACTTATCGCAATTTCCTTCTTCTTACCGTCAGGAAGTCTGCCGGAATACAGTGAATATCCCATCTTTTTGATGGATTCTTCTGTTATCTCCGCAAAACCGCAGAAGGATGTAAGATGATTGTTCATACGATACGCATCCTCTTCCGACTCACCGACAATACCTATGTTGCCGGTAAAACCAAAGTCTTTTGTTTTTGACTTGAAAATACCTACCATCGGAATTCCTGTGTCAGCTTCAATCTTATCAAGGTCTTCATCGGAAATACGGGTTGAACTGCTGTCCCACCATACATCAAGAGCTCCGAATATGCCTTCCCCTCTCTTTACAGACTTGCTTACTGAAAGATATCCGATATCTGAATCCTGAAGCGAGTCAACAGTTGTACGCACGTTGTCATACGAACTGAAGGTATCAACAAACGCAAACAGCGTAAATGCAATTACTGAAAGCAGTATTGTCATTACAAGCCTGAATTTTTTATGTTTAAGACTGCTTCTTCCGATTTTGAACGCAGACTTCATCGGAAGAACTGATTTTATAAGCCTGAAATCCTTTCCGTCCTGAACCGGAATCGTACTCTCGTCAGTATCCCTGAAGTTTCTCGATGAATCCGGAACCGTCATCGTAATTCCGCTTCCGACCCTGTCAATGTATTCGTTGATTCTGACTCTGTCTTCCTCGGTAAGATGATATCCTCCCGGAATCTCGACTGTATTCGACCTGAACACAAGTCCGTTTTCCGTATCTGATTCTTTTTCCGAAACAGTTACGTCTCTTATAACCTTTCCGTCAGCAAGCTCGATAATACGGTCAGCATACTGTTCGGCATAGTCACGGTCATGGGATACAATGATTACCAGCTTGTCAGCAGAAAGCTTTTTGAGAGTATCAAAAACCTGACGGCCGGTATTTGAATCAAGAGCACCGGTAGGTTCATCACCCATGATAATCTCAGGATTTTTTACAAGTGCACGTGCAATGGCAACTCTCTGCTTCTGTCCTCCCGAAAGTTCATTTGGATTTCTGTCGCCGAATCCGTCAAGGTCAACCTCATGAAGAATACGGTTAATCTCCTCATCAGTTGCCTTCTTACCCTGAAGCTCAAGTGCAAGAGCTATATTTGCACCGACGCTGAATTCATCAAGGACATTGTACTCCTGAAAAATAAATCCGACGTATGTGTTTCTGTAGCTGTCAAATCGCTGCTGGTCAAAGTCCTTTGAGGAAATACCCTTGATGATAATTTCGCCGTCATCGTAACTGTCAAGTCCTCCCAGAAGATTGAGCATGGTTGACTTGCCGCTTCCGGACTTACCGAGAAGAAATACCATTCCCTTCTCAGGAAATCTGAGTGAAATACGGTCAACTGCAGTAACCGTTTCGCCCTTTTTAGGCTTGTACTTTTTCAAAAGGTCTTTTGTTTCAAGCATAATTATTTTGTTCCTTTCTCTGTTCTGATGTATTTTTTTATTACAGAACTGTTGTAATTATATCATATCACTGAAAATATATCAATATATTTTTTACGGTAATACAATAAAAAAATCCGAAACTGTATGTGACTGTGGGATGTATGCACATACTGTTCCGGATTTTTCATTGAACACAGGATTGAATCCTGCATTCACTATAATAATTTTATTTTTATTGCCTTGCACATCCGATGACTCCGTCATCGGTTCATATAATTATTCACAATATTTTCTCAGAGATTCTCCCCGTTACTCTCCATTACTTCCTTATACCAGAAAGCAGAATCCTTGATAATTCTCTCCTGAGTACGGTAATCAACATAAACAAGACCGAATCTCCTGTCGTATCCGTCAGCCCATTCGAAATTGTCCATAACGGACCAGTGCATATATCCGAGAATATCAACACCCTCATCAGCTGCACGCTTAAGCTCACGAAGATATCTGTGTGTAAAATCCTGTCTCTGCGTGTCATGAACACGTCCGTCAACGCTTACCCAGTCATTGTTTGCCATACCGTTTTCAGTAATCATAACCGGTACCCCGTATCTTTCATACAGGAACTTAGGTGACCAGTAAAGCACCTGAGGAGTTACCGGCCAGTCTGTGGAAGTTCTCGGTGTACCTGTAAAGCAGTTTTCAGGATATCCCTCAGTCATTCTGTCTGCACGGCTGTCATAAAGATTTACTCCGTAAAAATCAACAGGCTGGGAGATAATTTCCATGTCACCGGCATTTATCTGCGGCATGTCATCACCGAAAAGTTCATAGGCTTTGTCATTGTATTTTCCGAAAAATACAGGATCAGCCCACCATCCCGGTGTGAATATGTAATTCCATCTGTCAAAATCAAAGCTCTTTTTCCTTGCCTTCTCTATCTCCTCAGGACTCTCATCAAGAGGGTTATAACAGGCTGTTGCAAAAGCAAATCCGACCCTGGGCTCAGTCTTTGCCCTTTCACGGATAACCTTTACTGCCTTGCCGTGGGCCAGAAGAACGTTATGAGTCATCTGAATAATGTCGCATGAATGAGCCTTCTGGAAAGGAGCATGCACACCCATGAGATACCCGAGGCCAATGAACACCTGCGGTTCATTTACGGTCATCCAGTAACGCACTCTGTCTGAAAGTGCATCAGTGACAATCCCTGCATACTCTGCAAACCAGTCCGATGAATCCGGATTAAGCCAGCCGCCCTTAAGGTGAAGCTTATACGGATAATCCCAGTGGAACAGCGTAACAAGCGGTTCGATTCCGTTCCTCACAAGCTCATCAACAAGATCCGAGTAAAACTTCAGTCCCTCTTCATTAACTCTGCCTGTACCGTCAGGAAGAATTCTTGTCCAGTTAATTGAAAACCTGTAGTTTTTTATACCCATCTCCTTCATCATCGCAATGTCTTCCTTATAGCGGTGATAATGGTCACATGCAACATTTCCGGTTTCGCAGTATCTGACAAAACGCTTGTCACGTGCCGATGTGCAGTTTGTAAATACGTCCCAGATATTAAGACCCTTTCCGTCCTCTCTGTATCCGCCCTCAAGCTGATATGCAGCCGATGCGGCGCCCCATAGAAAATCTTTTCTGAATGCCATAAATAACCCCCGTCTTTCCTGTAATTTTTTTCAAAGAACCGAAACAGGGATATTTCAGATAAACAGCCCTCTTTCATTATCGACATTATATCACATCATATCAGCTTTTTCAACATAATTCTTGATATTTCCAACAATTTATTTACTGCACTTCAAGCCTTGTTTTTCGTTTTAAAATATGATATCATTATAGGTACTGAAAAAAATGAAGGGACGGATATTTTCATGAATTATTATCTGAATGCCGGATGCTGGGAAACAGTGTTTGCTGTACCCGGTGCAGTGGTTGACAATTATATAAAGCTGGCTTCGGGAAGTGCTGTAAAGGTGCTGCTTTACCTCCTGAGAAACAACAGCCGGAATGTAAGCCGTACGGAAATATCCGCCGCTCTTAACATAAGCGGGGATGATATCAGTGACGCATTCAATTTCTGGGAGGGAGTCGGTATTCTCAGCAGCTCAGCCGGAAATACCGCAGTATCAGCAGGTTCACCTGAAATCTCTTCAGACACACATACCGCACCGGCGCATGAATCCGTACCTGTGCAGAATCCCCGTCAGGAAGCTGACGAACCGGTACGTACGGAAATAAAACCGGAAATCCAGACCTCAAGTGCTTCATTTCAGGTTACACCAAGCGAAATTGACAGAATGCGTGAAAACTCAAAGGAGATGAAGGGTCTCTTTGACATGGCCCAGGTTGTCCTCGGAAACACCATTAACCATACAATGGTACGGTCACTGGTCTGGCAGCACGAATATCTCGGCCTGAAGCCCGATGTTATTCTTATGCTTCTTTCCTACTGTTCCTCAATCGGAAAAACACATACCTCATACATAGAAACCATAGCTGTAAGCTGGAGCCAGAACGATATAAACTCACTTGACAAGGCTGAAGCCGAAATAGCAAGACTTACAAAGCAGAGTACATTTCTCTCAAAAATGACTGCCGCCTTCGGACTCAGAAGACAGCCTACCCCTAACCAGCAGAAATTTTTTGATGAATGGATGCTTAAGGGATTCAGCGCAGACCTTGTATCCTGTGCATGTGAAAGAGCAACTGATCTCGGCAAAACACTTACCACAAACTACGTGAACGGCATACTTGAAAGCTGGCGTAAAAAAGGCATATCAACGCGTGAACAGGCTGAAGCCGAAATCAGCAGCAAAAAGTCTTCATCCGGCAGCCGCAGTGAAGAGCAGAGCTATGATATAAGCAGATTTGATGAACTGGCAATAACACACAGTTCCAACACACCGAAAAGGACATAAATTATGAGTACTTATTCAAGAGCTATTGATATCATAAACAACAGAAGAATAGCTGCAAAGACACAGAATGAAAACCGCATTGCGGAGGTTGAAAAGGCCGTACCTGAAATAGCTGAAGTAAACCGCGTTCTTTCACAGTCAAGCATAAATATTCTCCGCATAATAACAAAGGGCGAAAACGTTCAGGAAAATATGAAGCAGCTTGAAAAGAGTAATCTCCAGGCTCAGGAAATGGTTAAGAATCTTCTCGTTAAGAACGGATACCCTAAGGATTATCTTGATCTCAAATACACATGCAGCCGTTGTTCAGACACCGGCTTCTGTAACGGAGTAAGGTGCTCCTGTCTCAATGAAACAGCAGGAAAGCTCGCCGTCCAGGAGCTGAACCAGACCTCTCCTCTTAAGCTTTCAACATTTGACACGTTCAATCTTGAATACTACAGAGGTGTTTCGACTGCCAGCGACACGGACTGTTTCACAACAATGTCAAACAATCTTGACTACTGCAGAAAATATACAGCTACGTTCTCAAGGAACACTGCAAACAACGTGTTTATAACAGGTAAAACCGGACTTGGAAAAACACATCTCTCGCTTGCCATTGCTGAAAGACTTCTTTCGATGAACTGGAATGTGGTATACGGCTCTTCCATCAACCTTATGGACAGAATCGAAAGTGAACACTTCGGCCGTTCGGAAGGTGACACACTGGGCATTATCACTGACGCTGACCTTCTCATTATCGATGACCTTGGAACTGAATATGACAAGCAGTTCTGTACATCTACAATGTACAACATCATTAATACAAGGCTTAATAAAAATATTCCGACAATCATCAGCACAAATCTTTCTCTTCAGGAAATTGAAGTACGATATGAACCGCGTATCGTATCAAGAATCGTTTCACACTATGATATTCTGAAATTCAGCGGAAATGACGTGCGTCAGATGATAAGACTTGATTATGTAGGCCGTCAGAAAACACTGTAAAAAACAAAAACGGGGCTGTTAATAAACTGCCCCGTTTTTTTCAAAGCTCTGCTTTTAA
>DCGK01000096.1 GCA_002315235.1 Ruminococcus sp. UBA1780 | reverse complement strand
AATAGTCGCTTGTGGGAAACACAAAACGACACACGGTATGGCGGCATAGCTCAGCTGGCTAGAGTACTCGGTTCATACCCGATTGGTCGTAGGTTCGAATCCCACTGCCGCTATCATAATGGCCCGTTGGTCAAGAGGTTAAGACGCTGCCCTTTCACGGCGGAATCATGAGTTCAATTCTCGTACGGGTCACCAAAAAGAAGCAAACCATAAGGTTTGCTTCTTTTTTTTTGCTATCAGACAGTTTATGATGCACCACACCCCGCATCCAGCACGATAGCCGTCTGATATTTTCTGACCTGTTTCATCTCCGTACATATCGGCTGACCGCAAACAAATTTTTCTGCATTTTCAGTACTATTTTTTAAATTTATATTGACATTGTATAGTTTTTTTAATATAATTTAAATTGTAATAGTAGGTTTGTATAAACTTGTATTTATCTGAGTTTATACAGATTTGTGTAAAGTTTTTAATGGAGATGGATTGAATGAAAAGAATAAGCAAAGCAACCACGCTGCTTCTGGCGGCAGCACTTATGACTTACGGTGCACCTGATATCAGCTCTCTCATTCACGCTGAGGGTACCTCATCAGAAGGACTGAAGCCTGTATGGCATGCAAACACCGACTCAGTCAAGTTCACACACAACGAATGGACAGGAAAAAAATATAAAGATCCTGCAGGAAACATGGCATCCGCCGAGGATGTATTCGGCATCAGCAGAGAAGAAGCCACGGTTACAACCATCCCTTATCAGGATGCAGCAGCAGCGGCAGCAGCTGTATGGGACTACAATGCACGTGAGGATTCCGTATATCTTCAGATGCTCACAGGAAGCGGCGGAAACTGGGATCTTACTGTAGTTCAGAATCAGGGCGCAGCCCAGAAATACATGGATGCCGGATTTATGAAGCCGGACTACAGCACAGACGGAAGCTGGAAATCAGTTTCCATGCCGGGCAGCTGGACATGTCAGGGATTTGATTTTCCTATCTATGCAAACGTTGTAATGCCATGGCAGAGCAATTACGACGGAATGGTAAACGTACCTGAAGCTCCTGTAAACTATAACCCTGTGGGCCTCTACAGAAAAACATTTACTCTGAACTCACAGATGAAAGCCGAGGACAGAAGAATCTGCATTCAGTTCGACGGCGTTGAGTCCGCATACTATGTTTACGTAAACGGCAAGGAAGTAGGATACAGTGAAGACAGCTTCAGCCCTCACAAATTCGATATCACAGACTACCTTAAGGACGGAGAGAACACTCTCGCAGTAAAGGTTCACAAATTCTGTGACGGTACATGGTTTGAAGGTCAGGATATGATTTACGACGGCGGTATTTTCCGTGACGTATTCCTCACAAGCGAACCAATGGTTAAAATCCACGACTATACAGTTCAGACCGATCTGGACAACTCATTTACAAATGCAACGGTTAAGCTTAAAACCGACATCAAAAACAACTCAACATCCGATCTCAGCGGATGGAGTGTCAGAGCCGAAATTCTTGACGAATCCGGAACAAATATCGCCGGAAATGCTTCTGTACAGGTTACATCAGTAAAATCAGGCCAGAAAGGCACATTTACTGCCGAAATTCCTGTTTCCTCTCCTCGTCTCTGGTCAGCAGAAAACCCTGATCTGTACGCTCTCGTTCTCACCCTTGTTGACGGACAGGGAAATGACGTAGAATCAGTTTCCGCACAGCTTGGTTTCAGAGAAGTAAACTTCACTTCAACCCAGGTTGACGGCTCCTACAATGTAACAACAAAACGCTGGGACCCGATTACAATAAACGGCAAACGTCTTATTTTCAAGGGCGTAAACAGACATGATACCGATCCTTTCAACGGCAAGGCTGTTCCGCAGTCAACCATGGAGGAAGATATCCGTCTGATGAAAAACAACAACATAAACGCAATCAGAACATCACACTACAGCAATGACTCATATCTGTACTGGCTCTGCAACAAGTACGGCATCTACATGATGGCTGAAACCAACATGGAATCACACGCACTTATGAGCAACAACACTGCCAAGGGCTGGTTCTACGAGCTTGGTCTTGACAGAACAAACACAACCTTCCAGCGCCTCAAGAACAACCCTGCAATTGTTGCATGGTCAATCGGAAACGAAATGGTATACACCGGCGACGCAAGTACATCAAACGGACTTTTCCGTGACATGATCTGGTTCTTCAAGAAAAATGACGGAACAAGACCTGTTCACAGCGAAGGCCAGGGCGACAAAATGGGTGTTGACATGGCCAGCAACATGTATCCGGGTCAGGACGGCATCAAGGGCAGAGCCGGCGAAGGTAAAATGCCGTACGTAATGTGCGAATATGTTCACGCTATGGGTAACTCGGTAGGCGGTCTCAAGGAATACTGGGACAACATCAGAAGCGCAAATAACATGCTCGGCGGCTTCGTATGGGACTGGGCTGACCAGTCAAGAGCAGTAAGCCTTGATACGATGCCGAAGAGCACAGGCATCACTGACGCGACAGGTGTTCACGGCAAATGTTCAGGCTCAATAAATTCTGACGGCAGCGAAGGAACACTTAACGGCGGAAAGTACACAGGCGGATACACCGTTATGGACAGCAACGCAAAGTACAACCAGGCACTTTCCGGAACAGGCAAGTCATTTACATTTGAAGCAGTAGTAAAGCCTGCATCAGAAGAAAAGAACAGTGTCCTCATCTCAAAGGGTGACACTCAGGTTGCACTCAAGACACAGAGCAACGGCACAGGCCTCGAATTCTTCGTATATGACGGCGGCTGGAAGTCTGTTTCATGCGGATTCCCTTCTGACTGGAAAGGAAACTGGCATCAGGTTGCAGGCATATATGACAAGGGAAATATAACAATAGTTGTTGACGGCAAGGTTCTCAAAACAGGTTCAGTAAAGGACGGCATCAATGCCAAGGATACTGCTGTAGGTGTCGGCTTTGACCCTGAAACAGGCAGAAGATTTGACGGCCAGACTTCTTTAGCACGTATTTATACAAGGGCTCTTTCAGTAGATGAACTTAACGGTCAGCGCTCAGCTAATCCAAAGATCAAGGCAGATGACCCTTCAGTTCTTCTCTGGCTCGACTACAGCACAGACAGAGTTACATCAGAAGGCGCATGGGACTACTACGCACAGGATGATGCTTATGTAAACCTCTATAAGGACGAAGCTTCAGGACACTACTTCGCATACGGCGGTGACTGGGGCGACAAGCCTAATGACAACAGCTTCTGTGAAAACGGTCTTGTAACTCCTGACAGATCACCTCAGCCTGAGCTTTCAGAAGTAAAATACCAGTACCAGAGTTTCTGGTTCTTTGCTGACGGAAACGAAATAAAGGACGGAAACATCAACGTTTACAACGAAAATGACTTCACAAATCTTAACAGCTATGATATAACATGGAAGCTTCTCAGAAACGGCGTACCATGTGACGAAGGAACAACTGAAGCAGATGTTGCTCCGCTTTCCTACGGAAAAGTTAAAATTCCATACTCACTCCCTGCAGACAAAAAGGATTCTGACGAATTCTGGATTGATATTTCAGTAACTGCAAAGAACTCTTCCGGAATGATCAGAGAAGGCTACGAAGCTGCATTTGCACAGTTCAAGGTAAATGATGCGGCCGCAAAGCAGAGAGAAAAGGTTGACGGTGTTACAATTACAGAAGAAGGCAACTCATATCTTGTCAAGGGCAGCAACTTCAGCTTCATGCTCAGCAAAACAAGCGGACAGATGATTCAGTACAAGTTCGACGACAAGACTCTCATCGAAAACGGTCCTGCTCCGAACTTCTGGAGAGGTCTCGTTGAAAACGACGGAAACTCAGGCAACTATAAACTCTACGACAGAAACTGGCAGAAAGCAGAAGGTAACGGCAAGGTAACAGACCTTAAGGTTTCAGGAAACGAAATCAAGGTTACAACAATATTCCCTGCAGCCGGAAACACAGTCCAGAACACAACATACACTGTAAACGGAAACGGTGAAGTCAAGGTTGCAATCAGCGTTGACGCAACAAAGTCCGGCATGGGCAACTTTATCAGAGTAGGCTCTGTAATGACTCTTCCTGACGGCTTTGAAAATGTTTCATGGTACGGAAACGGTCCTGTTGAAACATTCAACGACAGAAAAACATGCGGAAGAAAAGGCGTCTGGGAAAGCACTGTATCAAAGATGTTCTTCCCTTATATGAAGACTGACGACAGCGGAAACCTAACGGACGTAAGATGGATAAGCGTCAGAAATCCGAAGAACGGTGCAGAGGTTCTCGTCGAAGCAAAGGGTTCTGTTGAAGCACAGGCACTCCACTTTACACCGGGCGATATAAACAGTACAAACCATGTTTACGAGCTTACACCTAGAAATGAAACACTCCTCAACATTAACTACGGTTCAATGGGTACAGGTACAGCAACATGCGGTCCCGGAACACTCGGCAAGTATCAGATTCCTTCAAACAAGGTTTACAGCTGGGAATACACAATTATTCCTTCTGTTTCAGATGTTCAGACAGAACCTGAGGTTCCGGACGTACCGGATGTTACTCCTTCAGAAGAACCTGACTACATCCTCGGTGACGTAAACGGAGACGGCAAGGTTGATATCACTGATATCAGCGTAATGGCAGTCAAACTTGTTGACAAGAAACCGTTTGAATCACCGTCAGACAAGGCTTCTGATGTTGATAAGGACGGAGAAGTAGGACTTACTGACCTTACAACAATCAAGCAGTTCGTTTCAAAGGTTATCACACATTTCTGATACAGTAAACGTGCTGAACAAACGCATTAAATAAATGCGTTTACAATTAGCCGATTTGCACGGAGATGACGCAGTCACCGGATGTGCATGGCAATAAAGCAGATAAAAGAATTTCAGTTTTCTGTCCGGACATTCCTGCCCGGGCAGGAAACTTTTTTTTTATTCAGATATCTGCATTTAACAGACAGAGACTCTTTCAGGCGGCCGAACTCTTCCGTGTTGTTATTGATTATTTTCTTTTTTTAATGTATAATAATACTATATCTGTTATCATACAGATACAGCAAACAAAGAAAAATATCTGTTCGCTGCGGCGAACACCGGAAAAGAGGTAACATATGGAATACGAACTCGATGACAGCCAGTCATTTACAAAAGAACTCCGGCGCGATTCAAATATAAACGCATTTCTGCTGATGGGATTCTGGGCAATATACTTTACTGTATCATTTGTACTGCCTTCTGCAGTACGTCATTTCATACCTGATACGGAATCCGCACTGTTTTCAAATACAGTAACGCTTGCTTTTTATGTACTTCTGTATCCAGTCGGATTTCCTCTGCTGTTTTTGCTCTTCAGAATTCTGAACAGAAATCACAAGGATATGAAAATTCTGGAATGCTTCCGGAAACCTCAGATGCCTTTCTGGTGGGTGGTTAAATGGATATTTCTCACCATAGGCGCAACATACGCCGCTGCTATGGTATCTTCACTGATTTTTTCACTGATTGAAAAATTATCAGGATTTAACCTGACTGAAGCAGAAATGTCGTCGGACAAATCCCTTCTCGGTATAATGACAACGCTCATCGCAGCTCCGGTCTTCGCACCGGTTTTCGAAGAATTTTTCTTCCGCGGCACCCTGTACAGAAACGTAAGAAAATACGGAAACATAAGCATGCTTATCATCGGCGGACTCACCTTCGGACTATGGCACGCAAACTATCCTCAGTTCCTGTTTGCAATGTCAATGGGCATCTTCTCATGTTTCCTTTACGAAAAAACAAAGTCGATAATCCCTTCCATGACTGTTCATTTTCTCATTAATTCCATGGGAGCCTTTATGACCGTTCTTCTCGGGCAGCTTGGTCTCGAAAGCAAGGAAGAACTGAATACGATTGATGTTATGAGTATGTTCAGCGAACACCCTTTCATAATACTTTTTATGTCAGCTGTTGGATTAGGGATGATAGTTTTTCTGATTACGTGGCTGGTACTTCTTATTGTCGAAATAGCCTGCCACAGGGAAAGCTTTTCGCTCAGCCCGAAATACCCTGAGATTTCCGAAAAGAAGAAATTTGTTACTTATATGACTGCTCCCGGAATGCTTATTATAATGACTGCAATGCTTGTACTGACAGTACTTCGTGCTCTCGGCTTTGAGTTTTAGGAAGTACTGAACATATTGAATACAACTGTGAACTCTGTATGTAAAATACAGAGTTCTTTTGTTTTATCCGAATTTAATATGCCAAACCCATTGAATACAAATTCGCACAAACTATAGATTTTAAATATATTTTTTGGTTTTTCCGTTGACAAAATAGTGATTATATACTATAATAACAGTATATTAGCAAAAGCGGAGGAAATATAAAATGGGGAAAATAAAAATTATCACAATAGGCAGGGAATACGCCAGCGGAGGCAGAGCAGTAGGCAGGCTTGTATCAGAAAAGCTTGGTATACCATTCTATAACAAGGAAATTCTCCACATGGCTGCTGAAAAGCTTAACATGTCAGCTGACGACATAAAAAATGCCGATGAAACTGCTGCAAACAGTCTTCTCTACAGCATGTCACTTATGAGCAATCTCAGCACAGCAACATCACTTCCTATCAACGACAGAATATTCATCGAGGAACGTGAAGTAATCAGGATGCTTGCACAGCAGGGACCATGCGTTATTGTCGGCAGATGTGCAGACAGCATACTCAGGGAAATAAGAGACGATGTACTCAACGTTTTCATTTATGCAGATACCGAGTCACGTGCAAAGAGAGCCGTTGAAGAATACGGTGAAACACCTGAAAACGTATATCACCAGCTGAGAAAGCATGATAAAAAAAGATCCACATACTACAACCTCAATACAGGACAGAAGTGGGGTGCCAAGGATAACTATGACCTCTGCATCAACAGTTCAAAAATCGGAATTGAAATGTGCGCAGAAGCCATTATTCATATGGCATCAAATCTCTGATATTCAGAATCCGACTAAAATATAATAAATCAAAAAAGCCAGAACTGCGTAATTCCCAGCAGTTCTGGCTTTTTTTACAGCGGCTGTCAGAACACAGCCGCTGTATTTTCTGATTTTATTGTAAATGCATTAAATAAATGCGTTCAATATAATTTTGATTATGCTTTTGACTTTGACTTTGCACGAAGCTGATTTGAAAGAATTCTCTTTCTGATACGGATGTTCTTTGGTGTGATTTCAAGAAGTTCATCATCAGCGAGGAACTCAAGGCTTTCTTCAAGACTGAGCTTTCTCGGCGGGATAAGTCTGAGTGCGTCATCACTTCCGCTTGAACGTGTATTTGTAAGGTGCTTCTTCTTGCAGACATTAACAGCAAGGTCCTCTGACTTCGGTGAAACACCTACGATCATTCCTTCGTATACAGGTGTAGCAGGTCCGATGAAGAGAGCGCCTCTTTCCTGTGCATTGTAAAGACCGTATGTTACAGCTTCACCTGTTTCAAATGATATAAGTGAACCTGTCTTTCTTCTCGGAATATCGCCCTTGTATGGTTCGTATCCGTTGAACACACTGCTCATGATACCTTCACCCTTTGTATCTGTGAGGAATTCACTCTTGTAACCGAAAAGGCCTCTTGCAGGAACTGAGAATTCAAGACGCATTCTGCTTCCCTGCGGATGCATTGTAAGCATTTCTGCCTTTCTTGTACCCATCTTTTCCATTACTGAACCAACACATTCTTCCGGAACGTCAACAACAAGGAGTTCCATAGGTTCGCATTTTTCGCCGTCAATTTCCTTGAAAAGTACTCTTGGAGTTGATACTGAAAGCTCATAGCCTTCACGGCGCATGTTTTCGATAAGGATTGAGAGGTGCATTTCGCCACGTCCGCATACTGAGAATGCATCAGAGTTTTCCGTTTCTGTAACTCTGAGTGAAACGTCCTTAAGAAGCTCCTTGAAAAGTCTGTCACGAAGCTGACGTGATGTAACAAACTTACCTTCTCTGCCGGCAAACGGGCTGTCATTTACTGCAAATGTCATTTCCACTGTAGGTTCGCTGATTTTTGCAATAGGGAGAGCCTTGAATTCAGCAGTAGCATCGCATACTGTATCACCGATTGTGATGTTTTCAATACCGCTGATCCATACGATATCTCCGACAGTAGCTTCCTGGACAGGTACTCTCTGGAGTTCCTGAATCTGAAGAACGCTTACAATCTTTGCATTGTAAGGCTTCTTTGAATCGAAGCAGTCACCGATAGTAACGTTCTGGCCGACTCTTACAGAACCGCTCTGTATACGGCCGATACCGATACGGCCAACATAGTCGTTATAGTCGATAGATGAAACAAGCATTGAAAGAGGAGCTGTTTCGTCGCCTTCAGGAGCTGAAATATAGTTGATAATTGTATCAAAAAGAGGAATAAGGTCAGTACCGGCTTCATACTGGCTGAGTGAAGCTGTACCGCTTCTTCCTGAACAGAAGAGGATCGGGCTTTCAAGCTGTTCGTCGCTTGCATCAAGTTCAAGAAGAAGCTCAAGAACTTCATCACCGATTTCATCAAGTCTTGCGTCAGGCTTGTCAATCTTGTTTACAACGATGATAATCTTGTGACCCATCTCAAGAGCCTTTGAAAGAACGAATCTTGTCTGAGGCATAGGGCCTTCTGCAGCGTCAACAAGAAGGAGAACGCCGTCAACCATGTTAAGTACACGTTCAACCTCACCGCCGAAGTCAGCATGTCCAGGAGTGTCAATGATGTTGATTTTTGTTCCGTTGTAGCAAACTGATGTGTTTTTTGCGAGAATTGTGATTCCGCGTTCTTTTTCAAGATCGTTGCTGTCCATTACTCTTTCAGCAACAGACTGGTTTTCTCTGAATGCACCGCCCTGCTTGAGCATTTCGTCAACGAGTGTTGTTTTACCGT
>DCGK01000080.1 GCA_002315235.1 Ruminococcus sp. UBA1780 | reverse complement strand
ATTCTATACATCCTGAACAGTTACTCGTCGTTTACTATAAATGGAGGAAATGAGTTATGAATGACAGAGAAAAAGCAAGGGTGGCTCTGATTGCTGCATTTCTGTGCCTGTCAGGAATATTTTTTCTGAATCGTGAGCAGGGAAATGAAAATATAAAAAATAAACCGGCTGAAACCACACCGGCTGCTGCTGAGCTTCAGTCTGCCGGGGAGATGGCATTTACTCAGAGCAGTGATATTCAGCCTGAAATAACAACGGCGCAGACCGAAGCAGCTGTGAAATATGAAAACGAATATGAAAGAAAGGCTGCGGATATTCTTGCGGGAATGAGCCTGACTGAAAAGATTTATCAGCTGTTTATAGCTGAACCTGATGCACTGTCAGATGATGAGAATTTTATGTTCCTGTATCCGAATACGGAAGAGGAGCTGAAAAACTGCCCGGTAGGCGGACTGATTTACTTTGACTGGAACTGTTCGGACAGGGAACAGACAGTCAGTATGATTTCAGATGTTCAGAAGCGTACAAAGCTTGGAATGTTCATTTCGGTTGATGAGGAAGGCGGAGAGGTGGCACGTATCGGTGACAATCCGGACATGGGTACAACCTCATTCCCCGATACGGGGACAATAGGCGATTCCGGTGACGTTAAGGAAGCGTATAATGAGGGCTTCACTATAGGCACTGAAATAAAGGAGCTTGGATTCAATCTTGATTTTGCGCCTGTTGCCGATGTTAATTCAAACTATGACAATCCGGTAATAGGAACGCGTGCTTTCAGCAGTGATCCTGAAGTGGCTGCTGAAATGGTAGGCAGTTCTGTAAGCGGATTTAAAAAGAGCGGGATACTGTGTACCCTCAAGCATTTTCCGGGGCACGGAGATACGGATACTGACAGCCACAAGGGTTATGCGGAGACTGTCAAAAATCTCGCGGAGCTTGAAAAGTGTGAATTTATTCCTTTCAGAGCCGGTATTGAGGCAGGGGTACCGGTGATTATGGCAGGTCATATCACTGCACCGGAAATAACTGAAAATGATGTTCCTGCTTCACTTTCTGAAGAAATAATCACCGGTCTGCTTAGAAACAGACTGGGTTATGACGGACTTGTTATTACTGATTCCATGAAAATGCAGGCGGTTACTGACAGCTATTCAGCTTCGGAGGCTGCTGTAATGGCGATAAATGCAGGCTGTGATATTATCCTTATGCCTGAAAATCTCAGAGAGGCAGCTTCAGGTATTGAAGCTGCGGTTTCGGAAGGAAGAATAACGGAGAAGCGTATTGATGAAAGCGTAATGAGAATTCTGAAGACCAAGGCTGAATACGGAATAATCAGTTAGCTGTAGTAAATGAACTGCCCGTCCGGTAAATGATACGGACGGGCAGTCTGATTTCAGTATTCTTTTTTCATAAAAGCAAACATTACCGCGGAAGTAATGCATTCAGCGGCAGCGTATGCGAGCCATACACCGTTCATTCCGAAAACAGCTGACAGAATGAATGCTGAAGGCAGAATAAGGACAAATCCCCTGAGCAGAGAAACTGTAAATGCGCCTCTGACATTTTCCACTGCGCTGAAACAGCTGCTGCCGACAATGTTGATTCCGGAGAAAAGTATGCCTGTAAAGTAGAGCCGTATACCTGTAACGGAATAATTCTGAAGTTCAGTATTTCCTTCAGGATTAAACACTGTGGTTATTCCGTCTGCGAAAACAGCCAGTACTGCGTAAAGAACGGCGGCTATTGAAAAGGCTGATAAAAGAGAGAGCTTCCGAAGCTTTCTGACATCCGGGGAGTTTCTTTCACCGAAGCTGCGGCTTATGAGCGGCTGGCTTCCCTGCGCTGTTCCGTTGAAAAATGCAACAGTGACCAGCGCGATATTGGCGATGATTCCGTATGCTGCAACTCCGTTGTTTCCGGCAAGACCAAGAATCAGAAAGTTGAAGGTCATTGTGATTACACCGGAGGAGATTTCACCGGCAAATGCGGAAAATCCAACCTGGCATGATTTAATAAGCTTTCCGGGGGAAGGAATACACGGTTTTATTTTTACCGTGCATTTTTCTGAGAAAAGATGAAGTGAACAGATCAGAATTCCGACAACCGGAGAAAGTCCGGTTGCAAGTGCGGCACCGCTCATTCCCATTTTCAGAGGGAACATCAGAATGTAGTCAAGTACAATGTTAAAGATGCTGCTTATCAGAGTGGCCGCCATTGCGGTATTGGGTGCATTGTCATTTCTGACAAATGCATTTGCAGTATAGTTTAGTGTGAACAGCGGACCGCAGCTCATGAAAAATCTTGTGTATGCGGTACCGGTGCGTACTATTTCATCATCGGCACCAAGCAGTCTGAGGAGCTGTTCAGGGAAGAAAAGACCGGTAAAAGTAAAAATCAGACCTGCAGCTGCTGCAAAGAAAAACGAGTTGAATACGTAGTTGTCAGCATCTCTGAGTTCTCTTGTTTTTGCAATTGTATATCTGATAGCCGAGCCTATGCCAATCATTGAGCCGATTGCAAATATAAGATTGTACACCGGCAGAACAAGATTGAGGGATGTGAGTCCGGCAGCACCCTGTGACTTGGCGATGAAGAACGAGTCTGCAAGTATGTAGCATGACAGACCAACCATTCCGAGTATATTAAGAGAAACGTATTTTGCAAATGTTCTGTTCATGTAAAGTAAAACCTTCTTTATCCGATTCTGATGAGTTTTACATCGTAAAGACTCAGGCGAAGGTTGTCGGTTCCGCCCATGCAGAATTCCAGCATTGTATCAGCTGTTCCGTCAGCTGTAAATTCTGCTGTGAATTCAGATTTTTTACCTGTGCCGGTAAATGTATCCTTAAAATATATACCGGAACCGTCAGTGTCCTTCAGGGCAAAAGGTATTTCAGCACCTTCGGCTGTTTCACATTTGAATTCAAGACGGTATTTTCCGCCTTTTTTTATTCCTATTCCTGAAACCCTGGCTTTGACTGAGTTTATGTCAGCTCCGCCGTTCACAGTAGTTATATGGAAGGACTTGTCCCAGTCAGAAAAATATTCTGACATATTTGCACTGTCAGAATGCTCTGATGTGTATTCTGCATCAGCAGCAACATCAAGTCCAAGCTGGTCTGATTCAATTCCGAGAGCCTGGCATATCCTGTCTGAAAGTACGTATGCGCTGTTCTGTTGTGTCTTTTCCGACGGATGCCAGTCTGCTCCCATTCCGTCATCCTGAGTGTGTGTCGCAGCCTGATAGCACATGATTCTGCTGTATCCTGTTTTCTTTTTAAACTGTTCAGCAGCTTCCTCTATGCACGGACACAGATCGGTGCAGCCCATTGTACCCAGAGTGCAGATAATGTATGCATCGGGATTTTTTTCATGAACGGTTTCGAGAAATTCAGCGTATTTTTTTACAAATTCAGGTGAGTATTTTTCGAAGCTGTGGCTTATAAATGACGAGTCATTTGTACCGAGGTTTATAACTACAACGTCATATTTGTGGTTTTCAAAATCCCATGGCTTTGCATAGTCCGCAGGCTTTCCGATCAGGTCGTAAACATCAGGTACAAGACTTTCTGTATTTTTTTCTTCCGAGGATGTGTATCCGGATATGATGCCGTGTCCGCTGTAGCTTACCGCACTGTAGTCTGCATCAAGCTTCTGTGCGGTCAGGTATGCATATGACTTCATAAAGTTTTCCGTTCCGGTTGAAAATCCCACATACTGATTTTCTGCTTCAACGCCGTAGGCACATGTTATGGAATCTCCGATAAATTCGATCGCAAGCTTTTTCTTTTCCGCAGGGATAACAGGTACAGGGGAATCAGAATTTACTTTAATTCCGCTGACTCCTATTGTTCCGTTGTTTGCTTCTGAAAGATGAATTATTTTTACTGATGCTGTTCTCGGTTCATCTGATGAGAAAAGTTCGATTGTTTCAGTTTCTTTGCTTACAACACAGTCTTTGATTATCTTTCCGTCTACAAGTACTGCATATCTCGGACGGTATTTTTCTTCGTTTTTTAGTCCTGAATCTGCTGTTACGGTGACTTCAGCTGATTTTGCGTTTACAGTGAACTCGACCGCAGAACCGCTGTGAACGAGCCATGTAACATCGTTTTTGTCTGTATAGTTTCTTCCTGTAAGCTTAACATTTTCTTCGGTTGCCCTGAATTCCATTTCTCTGAATACTCCGTCTGAATTAAATGACTGTCGTATGGCGATAACGTCAAGTATATTTATCCTGCCGTCACTGTTTATATCGTGCCATTTTTCAGCGGTGCTTTTTCCGAACATTACACTGTAAAGACTTTTCAGGTCCGACAGTGTGTAATCCGTCAGGGCAAATGCTGCTGAGACAGTCAGTGCGGAAAAAACAGCTGCTGCACAGACTGCTGAAAGATATTTTTTCATTATAATTCCCCCAATTCTCTGAATATGCATAATGATCAGTTAATCGTAGTAATGCAGATATTTTTCTGCGGTTATTATAATTTTATCATACTATTCCGAAAATTCCAACCGGGAACTAAAAAATATAATAGTTTTTCGGAATTTATTATTATAAACTACACGTAAAATCCAGATACTGGTAGAAAATTGCCTCTTATGCGGTGTTTCATTGCGAACAAGGAGCTGAAAGCGACGCAGGGAGCAATAGAAATACCCATGCAAGGCCTGCTAAAGAGCGCGAGCGTAAGCGAAGTGCGATTTCCGCAGGCTACTGCTGGGCGAAAATATTACCTCTTAGGGCGAAATGGTTG
>DCGK01000089.1 GCA_002315235.1 Ruminococcus sp. UBA1780 | reverse complement strand
CAAAGGGTACTACAGGTACACAGGCTTCATTTGTTGAACTTTTTGAAGGTGATTCTTCAAAAATCAAGAAGCTCGAAGCTATGATTGCTGAGGAAATGGGATTTGACGGTGTTGTACCTGTTTCAGGACAGACATATTCAAGAAAGATTGACTCACAGGTTGTAAGCACACTCAGCGGTCTTGCACAGTCTGCAAGCAAGTTCTCAAACGATATGCGTATTCTCCAGAGCTTCAAGGAGATGGAAGAACCATTTGAAAAGGGTCAGATCGGCTCTTCAGCAATGGCTTACAAGAGAAATCCTATGAGATGCGAAAGAATCACATCACTTGCAAGATATCTCATGATAGACAGCCTTAACCCTGCATTTACAGCAGGTACACAGTGGTTCGAAAGAACTCTCGACGACTCTGCAAACAAGAGAATTTCAGTTGCTGAAGGTTTCCTCGCAGCAGATGCTATTCTCAACATTCTTATTAATGTAACAAGTGCTCTTGTTGTATATCCTAAGATTGTACGCCGCAGACTTATGGCTGAACTTCCGTTCATGGCTACTGAAAACATCATGATGAGCGCAGTTAAGAAGGGCGGAGACAGACAGGCTCTCCACGAAAGAATCCGTGAATACTCAATGGTTGCCGGAAAGCACGTTAAGGAAGACGGTCTTGAAAATGATCTCTGTGACATGATTCTCAACGATGAAATGTTTATGATAACAAAGGAAGAACTCGATGCTATTCTCAAACCTGAAAACTTTACAGGACGCAGCTCCGAACAGGTTTCAGAATTCATTGAAACATGCGTAAAGCCTGTTCTTGAAGCTAATTCAGACCAGCTTAACGAAACAGCAGAAATCAACGTTTAATTCCGGAGTAACCGGATTGTCACTCTAAATCATGCAGCGCAGGTCATGATTTACAAATAAAAATGACGGAGGAAGAAAAGTGAAGAAAATTAAAAAACCCGTTTTCTTTATTGTCTTTTTGCTTATCCTCGGATTTTCCTACACTGCTATTTTCGGCGTAAAATACCAGTACGGTGATATTGCAAAAACATACATTAAAGATGTATCGGACATAAGACTTGGTATAGACATTCAGGGTGGTGTTGACGTAACATTCGCACCGGCCGACGGATTTGATGCGACAGAAGAACAGCTCGACGCCGTAAAGGAAGTTATGAAGGTTCGTCTTGCAGGTCTCGGCATCACAGACAGCAACGTTTACGTTGACAACAAGAATGACCGCGTAATCGTTCGTTTCCCATGGCAGTCATCAGAGGAAAACTTCGATCCTGAAGCAGCTGTTAAGGAACTCGGCGGTACAGCGATGCTCACATTCCGTGAAGGAACAGACACAACAACTGATGAAAACGGAAACACAGTTCCTGCCGGTGAGCTTATCCTCAACGGTGATGACGTTGCCAACGCAAATGCAGGATATCAGCAGCAGGATACAGGTGCTGTTGAATATGTTGTTTCACTCAAGCTTACATCAGAAGGTGCAAAGAAATTCGCTGATGCAACAGGAAGACTTTCCGTTGACAAGGGCACAATTTCAATCTGGATGGACAGCAATCTTATTTCAGCTCCTACAGTTCAGGCTCACATCACAGACGGTAATGCAATCATTTCAGGCAGCTTCGAAACATATGATGACGCAAAGTCACTTGCAGACAAGATTAACTCAGGTGCACTTCCGTTCTCACTCACAACATCAAGCTTCTCAACAATTTCACCTACACTCGGTGCAGGTGCTCTCAGAGCTATGATTATCGGTGGTCTTATTTCATTCGCATTCATCGCTCTCTATATGATCTGTCTCTACAGACTTCCTGGCTTTGTTGCAGTTATTGCTCTTCTTGGTCAGGTTACATGCACACTTGCAGCTGTATCAGGCTACTTCAGTTTTATGAACAGCTCAACACTCACAATTCCTGGTATCGCAGGTATTATTCTTTCAATCGGTATGGGCGTTGACGCCAATATCATCACAGGTGAACGTATCAAGGAAGAGCTCCGTTCAGGCAAGAAGCTCAATACTGCTCTTGAATCAGGCTACAAGAGAGCTTTCTCAGCTATTTTCGACGGAAACCTCACAGTAATCCTTATCGCAATCATCCTTATGGGTGCTTTCGGTGTTCCGGACAGCCTCTTTGCAAAGATGCTCAGCTTCATCTTCAGATGGTTCGGTACTACAACTGAAGGTACAATCTACTCATTCGGTTTCACACTTACAGTTGGTGCAATTCTTAACTTTGTAATGGGTGTATGGGCATCAAAGCTCATGCTTGGTTCACTCTCCAAGTTCAATGCGTTAAAGAACAGAAAGCTTTACGGAGGTACTGAAAAATGAGCAAAACTACAAAATCACAGACTTCCGGAACAGGAAGCGATATTAAACGTATAAACTTTACCGGAAAGAGTAAGATTTTCTATGTTATATCCGCAGTTCTTATCGCACTTTCAGTGCTTGTTACAATCCTTGGTGTCGATGTTGCCATCGAATTCAAGGGCGGTACAATGATTACATACTCTTTTGCAGGTGAAATTATCGACAGCGAAGCAGAAAGCAGGGTTGAAGAGGTTACAGGTGCCAATGTAACTGTTCAGCAGGGTGAACTCTTCCAGAGTGACAGAAAGAAGCTTTCAATTTCATTTGTTTCAAACGAAGGCTTTACAGCTGAAAAACAGAGTGCTCTTACAGCAGCTCTTCAGGAAACATACGCAGACAATGACATCGAAATTCTCGACTCAACAGACGTTGCAGCTTCATCAGGACGTAACTTCTTCATCAAGTGTATAGTTGCTGTAGTGTTCTCAGCGGTTATTCTTATTCTCTACATCGCTTTCAGATTCAAGAGAATAAGCGGATGGTCCTCAGGCGTATGTGCTGTTATCGCACTTCTTCATGATATAGTCGTAACATACGGTGCATTTGTATTAATCGGTTTCCAGATTAACTCAAACTTTATCGCCGTTGTACTTACAATCCTCGGATGTTCAATCAACAACACAATCGTTGTTTATGACCGTATCAGAGAAAACAGAAAGCTTATGCCTATGGCAGAAATTCATGATCTTGTAAACATCAGTACAACACAGTCAATGACACGTTCATTCAGAACATCAATTACAACAGTTGTTACTATGCTTATCATTTCCATTGTTGCATCAGTATACGGTGTAACATCAATCCTCAGCTTCTCAGTACCGATTATTGTAGGTATGATGGTTGGTACATACTCATCTCTCTGTCTTGCTCCATGCCTCTGGGTATCATGGCAGACAAAGGGAAAGAAAGCATAAAACAAAGGACATAATCTGATAATTGTAAAAAACCGCCTTGTTTTTCAGGGCGGTTTTGTGTTATAATAAAAAATATTATTGTAAATGTACTGAACGAGGGGGATATGCAGTAAATGAAAGCAGGAATTTCAACAGCCTGCCTTTATCCGGAACTGATTGAGAATGCTCTTTCCGGGCTTATGGATAACGGTATTACAGTAACTGAGCTTTTTGTAAATACTCACAGTGAGATAATTCCGGAGTTCACGGATATGCTTTCTGATATACTCAGAAGAAACAATGCGGAATGTGCTGCGTACCATCCTTTTACGTGTCCGATAGAACCGATGATGATGTTTTCAGGATACAGCCGAAGACTCGATGATATGCTTGAATATCACAGGTATTATTTTGATGCGATGAACAGGCTTGGATGCAGGATTTTTGTGCTTCACGGCAACATGAATACTGTTGCTGTTCCGGAGGAGTCATATTTTGAGATTTTTGAGCGGTTTTCTGATTTTGCTGACGGATACGGGATAACTGTGGCACAGGAAAACGTTGCACGCTGTCAGAGTCACAGCCTTGAATTTATGAAGCATATGAAGGAGCAGCTTGGAAAAAGGGCCAGGTTTGTTCTTGACATAAAACAGGCAGTCAGATCAGATGAGGATCCGTTTGAGATAGCGGAAGCGCTGGGTGACAGTATTGTTCATGTTCATATGAGTGACAACTGTGCCGGTGAGGACTGTCTGATTCCCGGAAAAGGAACATTCGATATTTACGGCTTTTTAAAACTGCTTTTCAGCAAAGGATTTGACGGGGCTGTTATGACGGAGCTTTACCGTAAAAACTACAGTACCGTATCTGAACTCGCTGAGAGCTGCAGATATATTGAAAAGATAATAAATCAGGTAGAAAGTGAGAGAACAGATATATGAACTGCCCGTTCTGTGGGTTTGCGGACTCAAAAGTGGTTGACTCAAGATCTCTTGACCACAAAAAAAGAAGAAGAAGAGAATGTACCAACTGCATGAAGAGGTTTACAACATACGAAGTAATGGATATTCCTCTCCTTATGGTAAAAAAGAAAGACGGATCATTTGAGCCGTTTGACAAAAACAAGCTTGTAACCGGCATATACAGTGCCATAAAAAAGCGTCCGGTGAGCATGGAGGAAGTAACACGGATTGCCTATGAGATAGAAAACAACTTTGCAAACGAGTTTAAAAACCAGATTACAACTTCAGAAATCGGTGATATAGTGCTTGAGAAGCTCAAGACGCTTGACCCTATAGCGTATATAAGGTTTGCATCTGTATACAAGGATTTTACTGACAAGGAAAGTTTTATAAAAATCATATCAGAGCTTGATACAAAATAGATAGTTTGCAACTCCACAGTGTGACGATTTTGTGTTAATTAACAAATATAAAATATATTTAAAATTCTATAGATTTTTAGGTATATTTATGATATCATTATTTTATAAATTTAATTAATATCAGGGGGTATATTACTAATGGATGGAATTTTTAACTCATTAAAGATGGAAGAAATTACAGAACAGTTTGAACAGGAAGAGATGAGTAATCAGAAGGTACTTGCGATAGTAGGTCTTATTACTGAAATTCTCTTTTTCCTTCCAGTCGCTTCTAATAAGGAGTCAGCATATGCCAAGGAAATTACAAACCAGACTCTTACACTTTTTGTATATCACTTAGCTCAGTATCTTGTGCTTGACAGAATTTTAGACTATATTCCTTTTATAGGCGGAATTGTCAGCTATGTTGTTTCACTTGCTATCTGGGCACTCTTCATCATCAAGATTGTTGAAGTTTGTCAGTGCAGACTCAGAAAGCTTCCTTTCGGTTTCTCAATCAACGTATTCAAGTAATACAATATTTTAATCGCACACTCAGCAGGCGGTCGTTTCCGGCCGCCTGCTTTTATAGTCACTTATAAGGAAAAGGGGTAAATCATAATGAATGATGCAAGACTTATTAATTTCAACGGCACACCATGTGTTGAACTCACAGCCGGAGGATACACAGCTCTTATCGCCTATGAAATAGGATGTAATGTAATCAGACTCAGAAATACTGAACACAAGGTGGAATTTTTCAGATTCAATGCAGAAAATCCTGCCGAGACAATTATCAACTCACCTGAAGTATGGGGCATGCCTACTCTTTACTTCCCTAACAGACTTGCTGACGGTGTTCTTAAGACGTCTGACGCTGAATATCACTGGCCTGTAAATGAAAAGAACCATTATAACAACCACATTCACGGCTTCCTTCACAAGAGAGTTCACAGTGTTGAGGAATACAGCCATGATGAAAACAGTGCCTGGGTTAAGACAAAGTTCGTATTTGACAGTACTGATGATTTCTATCAGTACATGCCTGTTGATTTTACAGTTGAATATACATTTACACTTTCAGCAGACGGTCTTAAACAGGATATTAAGTTTACAAACAACTCTGAAAAGGTTCTTCCGATATCAATCGGTTCACATACAGCTATGGCTGCACCGTTTGTTGACGGCGCAAAGCTTGCAGACATCAGACTTCAGGTACCTGCAATGATGAGATGCGAGCTTAACGAAAGATGTCTTCCTACAGAGGAACTTCTTGATCTTTCTGACTGGGACAGGGAATACGTTGACGGAACAAAGGTTCCTGTTCTCCAGAACCTTGACAACGACATGTATGCAGCTGGCAGACTTGAGCTTAACGGAAAGCCGTTCAGCGGAATTATTGCTGAAGACAGGGCAAGCGGCATAAAGATGTGCTATGAAGTATCAGACGAATACCGTTTCTGGATTGTATGGAACGATCAGGGATTCAACGGATATTTCTGTCCTGAACCGATGACAGCTATGATTAATGCGCCGAATCTTTCTCTCCAGCCTTCAGTAAGCGGCTACAGGGAAATAATCAAGGGTCAGTCATTTGAATGCTCACAGCATTTCTTTGTTGCACTTTAATAATTTTTGTCCCGCAGGGAGACGCTGAAAGACATATTTTATTTTGCAAATCACTTGAAAAAGAATAAAAAATATGATATAATCAGCTTAATAGTTTTGATAATTTCCACAAAACAAAAAATTAATTAATAAAAGGAGTTTTCTTATGAAATTCGGATTTTTCGATGACGCAAGAAGAGAATACGTTATCAATTCTCCAAGAACACCTTATCCATGGATTAACTACCTTGGAACACAGGGATTCTTCTCACTGATTTCAAATACTGCAGGCGGTTACAGCTTCTACAAGGATGCCCGTCTCAGAAGAATAACAAGATACCGTTACAACAATGTACCTATTGATATGGGCGGACGTTATTTCTATATCAACGAAAACGGTACAGTATGGAATCCGGGCTGGTCACCGGTTAAGACAGAGCTCGATTCATACGAATGCCGTCACGGTATGGGCTACACAGTAATCACAGGTAAGAAGAATGACCTTAAGGCTGAAGTTACTTTCTTTGTTCCTCAGAACTATGACGGTGAAGTTCAGCAGGTAGTTCTTACAAATGAAGGTTCTGCTGCAAAGACATTCAGCTTCTTCTCATTTGCAGAATGGTGCTTATGGGATGCTC
>DCGK01000004.1:6248-8769 GCA_002315235.1 Ruminococcus sp. UBA1780 | reverse complement strand
TTACAACGAACTCTGTAGCGCCTTCTGGTGCCTTGTACGAGCCTTCAAGCTCTGTCCATTCGCCTGAAGCAACAGCCTTTTCTGCAACTGTAACTGTTTCCCATGTTTCTTCATCTGAAAGAAGATATGAAAGAGTTACTTTAAAGTTTTCGTCTGCATCACTGTTATGCTTAACGAATACCTTATAATCATACTTTCTTCCGCCCCAGAGATAAAAGCCCTTTGCTGAGCTTACGCCGTCCTCTGCTGAAAGGCGGTTTGAAACGAGCATGCTTCTTGTACCGTTATGCGGATTCTGTTCGTCAGCTGTAAGCTGTGTAAGGTCACCGGCATTGCACCAGCCTTCATACTCTGTGTCAAAGTCATTTGATACATAAACGGCATCAGCTGAAATCTGCTGAACGGATGAAGCAGGCACAGCTCCGAGCGAGCCTGCTGTGAGTGCCAGTGCTGATAATGCAGCAAGGCGCTTTTTAAAATTTTGCATACAATTCCTCCCGTAAGTGTGCTTATCACACTAAAACATAAATACATAAATGTGTGTAATGAAAATGAATATTTAATATTTTTTCTCTCTTTTTTCTTTCTCTGTATGGCATAACTGCCGTTATAGCTACTATATCATATTTGTATTGTGAATATCAACTCACTTTCTGCACAAAAAGTGGATAAAATAAATACAGTTTTCACAAATATGGCGTTTTTGACGTTGGCTCCTTTGTGTAATTGTGGAAAACAACAGTAAATTTGTACTTAATCCATTTTGAGATTATATATTTGTACTTAATTATGCTGTGCAAATATGTGTCTTTTTTGCGGCAATGTGCAGTATGTATTATGATTCGGTAACTTTTACGGATTTTTTGGGAAACACAGAATATTGACATATATGACCTGAATAGTGTACAATTATACTGTGTCCTGTTTGGATGCTTAAAATTCAGAAAGGGTGTTTTGAATGAACAAAAATGAATTCGCTTCAGTCGGAAGCTTATGTAATAAATTAAAGGAATATGCAGCTGTTGATCCTGCGCTTTATGAAAAGTTTCATGTTAAGAGAGGACTCAGAAAGTCAGACGGTACAGGCGTTACAGCCGGTATCACAAAAATCTGCAACGTTCACGGATATCTCATGAACGAAGGAGAGGTTGAACCTATTCCGGGAGAGCTCATCTACAGAGGATATGACATCAATGATCTGGTTTCAAATGTGGAAAAGGAAGGCAGATACGGCTTTGAGGAAGTAGTTTACCTTCTTCTTTTCGGAAACCTTCCTTCTGAGAATGAACTCAGACAGTTTACTGACTACCTTGCACACAGCAGAGAGCTTCCTGACAGCTTTGCTGAAGATATGATTCTCAAGGCTCCTTCGAGAAATATCATGAACAAGATGTCACGTTCAGTTCTTGCTCTTTATTCATACGATGACAACGGAGAGGATACCAGTCTTGAAGCCGAAATGCACAAGGCAGTAAATCTTATTGCAAAGCTTCCTGTAATCATGAGCTTTGCATATCAGGTGCAGCAGAGACACTATTACAACAAGAGTCTTATTATTCATCCTACACGTCCTGAAGAGGGAACAGCACAGACAATACTCTCACTTCTCAGAAGAGACAGAGAGTACACACCTGAAGAAGCACACCTCCTTGATGTTCTTCTTATGATTCATGCTGAACACGGCGGCGGAAACAATTCCACATTCACATGCCGTGTACTCACATCATCAGGTACGGACGCATATTCAGCTTATGCCGGCGCAATAGGTTCACTCAAGGGACCAAAGCACGGCGGTGCCAACCTTAAGGTTGCTCAGATGATGAATGATTTCAGAACAAATATCATCAACTGGGAAGATGACACTGAAGTAGCAGACTACATCAGAAAGACAATGAAAAAGGAAACAAACGACAGAAGCGGACTTATATACGGTATGGGCCACGCTGTTTATACACTTTCAGATCCGCGTGCGGTTATACTCAAGAGAAAGGCTTACGAGCTTGCCAGGGGTACTGATTTTGAAAAGGAATTCATGCTCATTGATGCAATTGAACGTCTTACTCCTGAAGTGTTCCGTGAACTCAAGGGTGACGGAAAGACAATCTGTGCAAACGTTGACCTTTATTCAGGCTTCGTTTACAACATGCTCGGTATTCCGCAGGATCTCTTTACACCTCTCTTTGCTGTTGCAAGAATGGCCGGCTGGTCAGCACACCGTATGGAGGAAATGATGACAGGCGGACGTATTATCCGTCCTGCATACAAGGCGGTTGCACGCAGAAGAGACTATACAAATCTCGGCGAAAGATAATCACTGAAAACGCAGAAACACCTGTTCGCAGAATGAACAGGTGTTTTTTAATGATGCGAAGCATCAGACTAAGGAAACACTGATTAAATCACGTCTTCGACTTGACGCACATTCTGCTTGCATATTTTCCGTCATCCAGCACAAAAACTCCTTGACATACGCCCGAAGGAAGTGCCCTTGGGGTGCGATAGTATGCCTGCGTCGTTTTTA
>DCGK01000004.1:0-6209 GCA_002315235.1 Ruminococcus sp. UBA1780 | reverse complement strand
CGCCAGACTTAATCAGTGCTTCCCTAAAAAATACAGTGAATGCAGAAGGATTTTCAGCATTCACTGCAGTAAGTTTTTATTTAAGAAAGCACTGATTAAGTCCGCAGCACTTTTTGTATTTCTTTCCGCTGCCGCACGGACAAGGGGAATTAGGTGCTGTTTTTGATGAAACAACAGGTCTGTTTATTATTTTGTTTCCGCTGAACACTGCAGGCTTCGGAGCTGATGCAGGAGAGCTTATGAATTCCTTAAGTGCAGCAAATCCGTCAGCAGAAAGATTTTTTTCAAATATGCTGAGGAGATTCGGTGACGCATTTCTGAGCTCTGAATAAATCTCATCACGTGCAAATTTTTTCAGATCAGGAGTGTTTATGACGCCTGTTACGAATTTTGCAATCAGTGACCAGAGATACGGACAGACAAAAGCGAATTTTTCGGTGCTGATAGTTCCGTTCCTGCGTGCTTCAACAACGTTCATTTTTGCGTCGAATACAAGATATCTGAGATAGTCGGTGTCATCAGAAGGTGAAGCAAATATGAGCTTTGCAGTTCTCATACCAAGAAGTGTGAGAGGGTTGACTGTGTTTGAATAAAGAATAAGAGATATTTCAAAATCAGCAACTGCGCTCTGAAACTCTGTGCTGTAAAGTATGTCAGGCACATTGTCAGTCATTATTTTGAGAATGTGGTCTGCAACTGAAGCAAATGACGGATCGTTAGGCGTTCCGGCGAGATTTCTCATAACAGCTGAGAAAAATGCTTTGTCAGCTGCTTCCGGGTGTTCTGACAGATAGCTTCTGAAAAAGTCAGGAGTAATTTCTGTGCTGATACCGTTCAGCATGCAGTCACCAAGTGATGAGCAGAGCATTGCAACGGTCATTGCTGCAGAGTCTGCACCGAGGTTCTTTCTGTTAAGAAGTTCACAGAGGAAGCTGTTAAGAAGAATGTGCTCCTCTGAATCAAGCATGAATTCTGAATAATCCTGAATCAGTGACGGATAAATACGGTCGCCTGCAAGACAGCGCTGATACTGGGCCATGGCTTTTTTGCCCCATTTTCTGTCGGCATAAGCACTGGCAAGCATGTGCTGCAGTTCGGTATCCTTTTCGGAAATCTCAGCGTTTTCAAGCAGTTTGATTGCTTTTCCCGGGTTTTCATTTTCGAGAAATTCCGCGGCAAGCTTTTGAATTTCACTTTTTGATTCCGGCTTGTCCTTGGCCATGAGTTTTTTCCTTTCTGATTTATGTGAATAAAAATAATATCTTAAACAAGGAGTGTTATCACTATGAATAAAACACTGTATATATCTGATCTTGACGGTACTCTGCTCAATGAAAGGGCAGAAGTTTCCGAAAATTCAGTACGTATAATCAATGATTTTATAAGTTCCGGAGGCTTTTTCAGCTTTGCGACAGCGCGTACCGTTGTTAAAGCCGTTCCGATGACCGAAAAAATCAATATCAATGTGCCTGTTGTCCTTATGAACGGTGTCTGCATATATGACACAGTAAAAAAGGAATATATTAAAACTGAAAAAATACCGGACAGTGCATTTGAAAAAATGACAGATATACTTAAAAGATTTGATTTGTCCGGATTTTTGTTTACAATAAATGATGGTATTCTTGAAACCTGGTATGAAAATCTTGATTCGGAATATGCGAAAAAATTTTATGAGGAAAGAACACGTAAATTCGGCAAGAAATTTATAAAGACAGAAAGCTTTTCCATGTGTGCCGGAAAAAATGCAGTGTACTTTTCCGTTACGGATACAAAGGAAAAACTTGACCCGGTTTACGGTCTCCTCAGAAATACCGAGGGGCTTCATATTGATTATTACCGGGATGTGTACAGCAGCGATTCATGGTATATGGAACTGAGCTCATCTGAGGCATCCAAATACAATGCAGTTATGTACCTCCGCAGCAGGTATGGATTTGATAAGGTTACCGGCTTCGGAGACAACCTTAATGATCTGCCTCTGTTCAGGGCATGTGATGAAACCTGGGCGGTTTCAAATGCACGTGAAGAGGTGAAGCAGGCTGCTTCCGGCATAATAAAGTCAAACGCTGAAGACGGGGTAGCCCTGAAAATCAGCGATATTAAAAAGGCCGCTCTGATATGCTGCGGCCGGTAACGTTTCCGAGGTGATTCGAACACCCGACCTACCGCTTAGGAGGCGGTCGCTCTATCCTGCTGAGCTACGGAAACATATATGAATATTGACTTACGTATTCAATTATATCATAATATTAGTTTAATTACAATACTAAATTTCAAAAAAATCAATGTACAAAAATATTCAGGTATGCTATAATGATATACGTCAGAAAATCAGTCTGTACCGGACTGGCTGGGAATACATTCATGAAAGGACATCGTAAATTTGAACGAGGACAAATATACATATGAAAAGCTTTCAGACAGCGTGTGGGTTTGCGCAAGTGATGACCACCGCTTCGGAACTGATGCTTTTCTGCTTACGGATTTTACGGGCTATAAAAGAAATGATACTGTGTGCGAGCTCGGAACCGGATGCGGAATTATTTCACTGATTATGTCACGTGAAAATGCACCGTCGAAAATCTATGCGGTTGATATACAGGAAAATGCAATAGAACAGCTTAAGCTCGGAATCGAAAGGAGCGGACTGACCAACATAGAACCGGTCTGTGCTGACCTTAAGGTCCTGTGGGAAGGAGCTCCTCTTGGAAAATGTTCGCTTGTTGTCTGCAATCCTCCGTACAAGGCAGCAAATGCCGGAATTGAAAGCGCACTTACATCCCAGAGAATAGCGCGCCATGAAATACTCTGCGATATTTATGATGTGTGCCGTGCCGCATCCAGACTTCTGAAATTCGGAGGCAGACTGTGCATGTGCAACAGACCTGAAAGACTCGGTGACGTTATTTCGGCAATGAGAGCAGCGGATATCGAGCCGAAGCTTCTGAGATTTGTAAGCAACACTCCTGAACAGGCACCATGGCTTTTCCTTATAGAAGGAAAGAAGGGTTCAAAGCCGTATATGAAGGTTGCTCCTCAGCTGTACATGCAGGGTGAGGACGGATATTCGGATGAGGTTAAGAAAATATACAGACTGACAGGCGAGGAGCGAAACTGATATGGCAGGAACACTTTACGTACTCGGAACACCGATAGGAAATATCTCGGACATTACTCTGAGAGCACTTGATACACTTAATGAAGTTGATTTTATAGCAGCGGAGGATACCAGGGTTACGCTCAGGCTGCTTAACAAATATGATATAAAAAAACCTCTTGTAAGCTACCATGACCACAGCTCGAAGCTGTGTGCCGAAGGCATAATAAACAGACTGGCAGCAGGAGAGAACGGTGCCGTTGTTACTGATGCCGGTATGCCGTGTATTTCAGATCCGGGCGAGGGCCTTGTCAGACTCTGCTATGAAAATGATATTCCGGTGAAGGTAGTTCCGGGACCGAGCGCCGTTGTATCAGCCCTTGCGATATCAGGACTTTCAACGTCAAGGTTTTCCTTTGAGGGTTTTCTTTCGGTAACTAAAAAGCAGAGAATCGAGCACCTTGAGGAAGTAAAAAACTATAAAAACACCATGATATTCTATGAGGCGCCTCACAAGCTGATTTCCACACTCGAGGATATGCTGAAGTATTTCGGCGACAGAAAGATTTCGCTCTGCCGTGAGCTTACAAAGGTATACGAGGAGGTTATCAGAACGACACTTTCAGGAGCGGTTGAGTATTACAGGGACAAATCACCGAAGGGGGAATATGTTCTTGTTATCGAAGGAAAGCCTGAGAGTGACGAACCTGAGTGCACCCTTGAGCAGGCAGTTGAAATGGTCAGAAATCTTGTCAGCGAAGGCGAGAAGACAAGTGCCGCCTGCAAAATAATTGCTCAGGAAACAGGCTACAGAAAGAGTGAACTTTATCAGATTATAAATTCTGAAAAATAAGAAAAACAGCACATCAGATATACGCATCTGCGTAATTTGATGTGCTGTATGTTTATTATAGTAAACGACAAAATATTCCGGAGCTTACTGTATCCGTACAAAAATCAGTAATCACCTGAAGTATCTGGCTTGAGAGTGAATTCAAAGCTGAAGGTTTCGCGCTTTTTATCATCCTTTTCATCAATTCTTACGGCTTTGGCATGAACCCTGTCGCCGGCTTTCTTTCCGTGTCCGTTTATAGCCTCCATAAAGGTGTCGTAATCTGATACCTTGCTTCCTTCAACCTCGACAATTATATCCTGTGTCTTAAGTCCTGATTCGGAGATATCACATTCCTCGTCGATGGTATCTATCAGCAGACCCTGCGGGAGGCCGGATTCCTTTGACTGTTCCTCGGTGATTTCATAAAAGCTGATACCGACCTTGAAGCGTCCGCTGATGAATCCGTTTGCTATAAGCTCCTCGATTACGGGCTTGGCGTCATTTACTGCAATTGCAAAACCAAGGCCCTCATAGCTTGAGCTGACGTATTTTGATGAAGTGATGCCTATTACCTGGCCGAACATGTTTACGAGAGCTCCGCCCGAGTTCCCCGGACTGATTGCGGCATCTGTCTGGATGCAGTTCATTTCACGTCCTGTTGAGTCTCCTCTTATCATACGGTTGATGCCTGAGACAAACCCGCCTGAAATACTTCCGTGAAGACCTCCCGGGTTTCCTATGGCCATAACCTGTTCGCCCTGTACAACTTCTTCGGAGTTGCCGAATTCGGCAGCTCTGAGCTTTGAAGTGCCCGGGGAGATTTTAATTACTCCCAGATCGGTTTTAGCGTCATATCCGATGATTTTTGCATCGAAAACCGTTTTGTCCGACAGTGCAACCTTAACGGAGTTTCCTGTGGTAATAACATGAGCGTTTGTGACGATAAAACCGTTATCGGAAAGGATAATTCCTGACCCTGAGCTTATCGGATTAACCTTGCTCTTTTTTGTGTCGTAAATCAGAATTTCGACAACTGAAGGACCGACTGCTTCACATATACCTTCGGAAGTATATCTGCCGCTTTCATCCCTGAGTTCGTGCTTTTCCGGACGGCTGTTAAGTCCGAGTATTACTGTTGTACCGGTATCAGGGGAATAGAAGCCTTCCTTAAGGTCAAACGTTCTTGCAATAATGCAGTACAGCGAGAATGCAAAGATGAATAGTACAGCGGTTACTGCGAGAAAAACTGCCGGTTTCGGAATGGTTTCCTCAGGTCCTTTTAATTTGTTTCTGTAATCTGAGCTGCATTTAAACTGTTCAGTTTCATAAACCTGAAAATCCTTTTCCAGCACGTTCTCCGGTCTGATCTGAACGTTTTCCGGTTCAGGGCTGCTGATGCTGTCAGTGTGTGTATCAAACTGGTTCATATATATCCTTTCATATAATCTGTTTTGTGTTCGGTTCATCTTCCGTTTCGAACTTGTAACCTACGCCCCATACGGTTTTCAGCGCCCATCTGGAGGAGGCTCCTTCAAGCTTTTCACGGAGACGTTTGATATGAACGTCGACTGTTCTGGAGTCACCGTAGTACTCAAAACCCCAGACTTCATCAAGAAGCTGGTCTCTTGTGTAAACCCTGTTAGGGTTTGAGGCGAGGAAATAAAGAAGTTCAAGCTCCTTCGGCGGGGCATCCTTTACGATTCCGTTTACCTTCAGCTCATACTGGGAGAGGTTTATAACCAGACCGTCGTGAATAACTTCCTTGTTGTCGATGTTTCCTGAGAAACTTGTTCTTCGGTGAACGGCTTTTATTCTTGCCATTACTTCCTTTATATCGAAAGGCTTGACAATGTAGTCATCGGCACCCAGCTCCAGACCGAGAACCTTGTCAAAAACCTCACTTCTTGAGCTGATGATAATCAGCGGAATATTCGATTTTTTTCGTATATCCCTGCAGAGCTGCCAGCCGTCAGCACCGGAAATTGTAATGTCAAGCAGAATAAAATCCGTTTTGACAGCCCTGAAGGTAATCATGGCATTTTCGCCGTCGTGAGCCAGAATGACAGAGTTGCCGTCTTTTTCAAGAGCACTTTTCAGTATGCTGCAGCTGTTCTTGTCCTCATCTATAATTAAAACTTTTCCAAGTGACATTTTGTGTTTTCTCCTTTTTTACTGACGTAAAAAAAATCAGCCGGTATGCACGGATGTGCAGGGCAGTACAAATACAGTGAACGTCAGATTTGCTTTGATGTTCATTCAAAGCTCTGCTTTTAA
>DCGK01000109.1:7176-7300 GCA_002315235.1 Ruminococcus sp. UBA1780 | reverse complement strand
CCTTAAACCACATCTTTGCGTGTTCCTTCTCATTGTCCGCAGTCTTAAGGAACAGTGCAGCCATCTGCTCGTAGCCTTCCTTCTTTGCGACTGAGGCAAAATATGTATACTTGTTTCTTGCCTG
>DCGK01000109.1:0-7120 GCA_002315235.1 Ruminococcus sp. UBA1780 | reverse complement strand
ATGCTTCCTGTAAATTCTTTTCTGTTTTTGTACCTGCGTACTTGTTTACTGACATATCAGCACTCTCCTTTTTAAAAGTTATTTTTTCAAAATCCGATGCCGGATGCTTGCATACCGGACAGATATAATTCTCCGGAAGTTCCTCACCGACGTATTCGTATCCGCATACCGTACAGCGCCAGATTGTCTGACCGTCTTCGGTTTTACCGACGGCTTCAGGCTTAGGCTTTATATTGTTCTGATAATATTCGTACGTTGCTGACAGATCATCGTTCAGCACTTCCATATCTGTTATTTCGCCGGCAAACATTGTATGTGAACCGAGATCAACGGTTTTGCTTACCTTTACTGAAAAATATGCATTTGTACCCTGAGTAATGCAGTAAATACCGTTTTCTGTTCTTCTGCAGCTTTCAAATGCAGCAAACTTGTCCGTATCCCTGCCTGAGCTGAATCCGAAATGCTTAAACAGATCAAACGAAGCCTTCTGACTGATTACTGAAACATTAAATACGCCTGTTTTCATAATCATATCATGTGTGTAATTTGCCTTGTTTACGCAGATGCTCATCTGATTGGGTTCTGATGCAGCCTGGACAGCTGTATTTATGATGCATCCGTTGTCTTTACTGCCTTCCGCAGCGGTAAGAACAAACAAACCGTAGCTAAGCTTGTACATAGCTTTTTTATTCATCATTCTTCCTCCTCCGTATTGTCATAAAGTAAACGAATAAACTTTTTCGTTTACTATGATACCACATTTAAATGTGAAAATCCACCCTTAAAACCTGAAAAAATGCACAAAAACACCGTTCAGTATTTTACACTGAAGGCCCCTGCAGACTGTCACATCTGCAGAGGCCTTCAGTTGCTGATATGGATTCGTGTGCCGCATCATTTACACAATGGACATAAAAGAAAATTTCGTAAAATCATTTACTCATATCTTCCGAGTAATGCTTCCTTAAGAACGTACTCTGTTTCAGCAGTATAGTCATCAGCGTCAAGTCCGATGGCATCCCTTGAAACAACAGCTGCAAGATGCCACTCAGAACCTTCTCCCTTTTCAGGGTTTACCCTGTTGACAAATTTTCCTGCATTTAATTTAATCTTTGTTCTGCCGTTGAGTCTGATACCGGCAGGACAGAACTGTTCATTTGCATCACTGCTGTTTACAGTTGCGAGAACGAGTATATTATTCCTGAAGAAATCCGCTGAAAGCAGTTCGTCCTTTATATGACTGTACTTTCCTGAGTGTGAACTGTTAATCTTTTCAAACTGTGCAGCAGATGTAACAATAACTGTACCTTCAGCCTCCGGATCTGCAGGGAAATCCGTACGGGCACAGAAAAGTTCCGATTTTCCTATATCCGCTGTCCCCAATGTATATCCGCTGTTTTCAGAAACACTGATATCAACGGAATCAGTCAGTGCTCTTTCAGCTTTTTCAAGCGGAACAACCGCAGCAAGGAACCAGCGGGATATTTCATTTTCAGCTGTATCATCATCTTCTTCCCCGTAGTATTCATCATCAGGGATATACTGTGATATATCCATATGAAGCCTGTTTTTGTAGTCAAGCTTAATATCCGAAACTGTATCAGCAGCCCCTGCGACTGTTTCCTGCTTTGTACAGTAAACAATCATGTATTTCCTGAAGAAATCATCATTTATATCAAACCTTGCAGTCAGACCTTCAGGACTGATTCCGCGTCCTGTGAATTCACGGTAGTCATCCATTGAAGTCATGACTCCTGATGTTTCAGGATATTCACCTGTTACCTTTACATTTCTGGTGTTTATGATGGTAGAGGAATATCTGAGATCTGTCACAGCATAGGTGTCACTGAAGTGAACCTCAGTTTTTCCTTTACCAGGATTGCCCGGAACAACTGTGAACCAGTGCACCTGACCTCCAAGTGCTGTTGTAGCATCAGGCCAGAAACGGTCATAGTACAGATGCACATTTCCTTCCGGATCTGTCTTTACTGATGTCAGGGTGTAGTTTACACCGTTAAATGATTCGTTTTCAAGCATCACTGCAAGCCTGCTGTTTCTGAAAAATTCCTCTGATACATTTATACTTTCAGCTATTTTATCTTTTTCTTTGGAATCGCCGAAATATTTTTCAAATTCATCCATACCGGAAATCAGCAGAGTTTTTTCACTGTATATATTTTTTGAAAGATCAGCACCGCATTCAAAAAATGAACATTTGTCTGTAATATCGGTAAATCCGGCGTATTTTCCGATTGAATCAACCTGTTTCGTCAGATACTGTTTAAAAAATGCCAGATCACCGAGATTTATCTCATTGTCATACTGAACATCGGCAGCTTCAATCATCTTCCTCTCGGTGATTTTCGCATCTCCTATAAGATGAAGCGAAATAATCGACATGTCAGTCATATCAGCACTGCGGTCACCGTTAAGATCGCCGTACATTACATCGTCCGTATCGGTATCCGGCTTCTCATCAGATAACGGTTCATTCCGCTTCGGTGTGGTATAGTCAGCTGAAATATGCTGCGGAGTCTTAAAGCTGTATTCATACTGTGCCAGGTTACGGTTTGAAGGAACATATCCGAACTTCTCCTTCACAAGAGCAGCCAGTCTGAAATATTCATCAGTATCATGACCCTCCGGAAGCTCAACTGTATAATAGTCCTGATACACAGGAGTGTCTTCACGGCCGACAAAATAATGTGCCTCCGGAAGAACTGTTCTTGAAACCCGGACAGCAGTGCCTTCCTCTGCAAGAAATTCTGTAACCTTGTCAAAATCATAATCAGTTCTGGCAGTCAGGGCAATATCGGAGAAATAATAAAGTCTTTCCGTATTACACATAATATCAAAGGTAATGCATTTTCCGTTTTCATCATACAGATCTGTAAGTATAATCCAGATGCTGTGATCTGCCTTTCTGTAAAGAGACGCATACCGTCCTTCTGAAAGTTCTTTTTTTACAGACTGAGTCATTCCTTTTTTCAGCTTCTGAAAGTTAAAACTGAAATCACTGAAAAATCCGTAGTCATTGAACCTGACGTATCTGCTGTGGTCAGGATAGTTCTCAAGCTGCTCAATAAGCTGCTGAGCCTTGCTTTTCTCCGTCTTTTCAGTATCATCAGTTTTTCCTTCCGAAGCTGAGGATGCAGCTGACGGATTCTCAGATATCTCTGCCGGTACCGGTATAATGGTTACTTTGGAAACTGCTTCAGCAAAGGCCGGATTTGCTGAAAGTGACGCCGTCATAAGCAGCGCTGTCAGTGCTGATGTAAGTCTGAGTGATTTTTTCATATATTCATTCCTCCCTTTTATCTTGCTGTCCTCTCAATGTACGGAAGTCCCGCCTCTATGAGTTCATCTATAGTTACTATCCTGAGATTAAGTATTCTTACCAGTGTAAAACTCTCCGTAACATCCCCGTAGCTTAATTCCACAAGATATCTGTCCGGATTTTCAATTGTGTAAACATAGTCTTTTCCTTCGTATACAAGTACCGGCGTAACACCGTACGTGTTTTCCTTCCACGAAGGACTTACAACCAGCCTTGCTCCCCGAAACTCCGGAAGTTCCGGGCCGCCTGTTACCGCTTCGGATGAAGCGGACTCAGATGCAGTTTCAGAAGCTGCGGTTTCCGGTACTTCCTCAGACCGGATTTCTGATTCCGAAGCCGCTGCCGTAACTTCATTTACGGAAACCGGATTATCATTTCCTTCCGTTTCCTGTGTTTTATTCTGAGCCGGAACTGCGGTTACTTCAGTATCATACTCTTCTGTTTCTGTAACCATTTCTTTTTTCATCACTTCTCTGTCTGAAGTAACCGCCGGCTCTCCTGATAATTCTGCAGATGTCACCAGTGACATGGCTGCAGATAAACTGATTTCATGTGTACTGCATACGGTTACTGAAGCTGTCTCCGTAACCGTTTCCGTAACTGCCGCAGTAATAAAGTTATCTGCCTCATTCCTGTTCTGCATTTCACTGTTAATTTTATTTCTGCCGGAAACACTGATTATAAACGCTGCAAGACCGGCTGTAAGTGCGACAGCGGCACAGGCAGAAAGTAACGGAATGTATTTACGTGTTTCAGCGTGTACAACAAATACTCTTTCCTCCGTATTTCCGTCAGTAATATTTACAATAAACTCATCCGAAAGATTTTTCCCCGCATTTTCAAAGCTTCCGTATATTTCATTCAGAATATCTTTTTCATTCATTGTCTTCACCACCGTAAAGTTTTCTGAGTTTTTTAACTGCATTACTGTACTTCCATCTGACAGTAGCCTGGGGTCTGCCGGTAATGGAAGCTATCTCAGCATGGGAGTAACCGTATGAATGCAGAAGAACAGTTTCACGTTCATCCTCCTTCAGATGTGAAAGGAGATTCCGTACTGTTTCACTGTCTGAAATTCTTTCGAAACAGTCCGGTGCATAAATTTCGTCGGACAGCTCAGCTCTGTGTCTTCGCATGCGAATGCAGTCAAGAGCTGCGTTCCTTGTGATTTTCAGTATCCATGAGGACGGATTTCCGCCCCTGAACGTTCCCGCCCTGTTCCAGACTGTCATAAATACGTTCTGCATTACATCACAGGCATCACTGTCTGATTTTGTATACACAAGTGCAAGTGCGTAGACACGGGTTTTCATCGCCGAATAAAGCTCTGAAAGCGCATCTCTGTCACCGTTCCGTATTCTGATAATCAGATTTTTAAGGTTTTCATTTTCCATGGTTTTACTCCGTTTTGAAAGCTTTCACAGGTATGACGTCCAGACTCAGGTAAATGTTTGAACGTGAAATCATCTTTGTATAAATGCATAATTTATCAGGATGGATTTTTTGCAAAATACCGAAATACTCCGGTAATAATTTTCCCCTATATATAACTAGTACAAAGCAATACTATAAAATATGTAAAATTATATAAAATTATATAAATTCCCCGTTGTTTTATTTACTTTTTAACCAAACAATGTTATAATAAGACTGTGTTAGTATGACTTTTACGGACTGATTCCGGTTTCAGGTCATACCAGATGTAAGGGATTATGAAACAAACAACAGGGAAGTGATAACCAATGACCGCTAAGAAGCAAACGGACAAAAGAAGCCGGCTTAAAAGCAGAGTCACTGTAAATATTCTTATTACTGCACTGATTTCTTTTTCAATAATGGGGATATTTATCTGCAAAACAATCAGCTATGATATTACCGAACAGGTAAAGGAAAACCTTAAGGATATAGCGGTGATTGCCGCAGGTGACATAGACGGCGATACCATGAACAGCATAGATTCGGAAAGTGATCCTGAATACGCTGTGATTCTGGATACACTCCGTAAATATGAAAAAACAAACTGCGTCGATTATATTTATACAATGAAGATGCAGGGTGATAATCTGGTTTTTGTGGTCGATGCTGATTATGACAGTCACGCTCCGTACGGAACAGCCTATAAAATGCTCGACGAAATCCGGATGGCACTGAACGGAAGTGTTACTGCCGACAAAACTGTAAGCTCCGATGAGTGGAACAAGTACATAAGCGCTTACGCTCCTGTATATGCCTCTGACGGCAGCGTTGCCGGAATTGTCGGAGTTGATACCTTCACAGACAGCATTGACCATGACATGGAAATTATCAGACTGCATATCATATGCCTTATAGCTCTGTTTCTGTGTATCTGTCTTGGTTTGATATTCGGATTCTGGGCTGATATATCAAAGCGTGACATGCTGACAGGCGTTATGAACTACGACAGTCTCGTTGAGCAGGGAGACAGACTTCACAAAAAGAAAGTACTGCACGAATATTCCGTAATACAGCTCAATATCAGAAACTTCAAGTACATTAACTCGGAAATAGGCACAAGTCTCGGCGATGTTTTTCTGGTTCTTTATGCAAATATTCTGTCAGGATATCTCGGCAGGGATGAATACTGTGCAAGAACCGGCAGTGACAATTTCATTATTCTTATCAGAAAAGGCCGTGAAGAGGACCTTATCGAAAAAATGTCGGAAACATGGATTGACATGAGCGCATACAATGTGGAAAAAACTATTCAGGTTCCGTTAAGATGCGGTATATATGATATAACCGAAAAAGACACCATGCAGGATTCGGTAAACTACTCCTCAGTGGCACTCAAGCACTCACGTTCAGACAACAGCAACTACATCACAAGGTTTGAAAGCAGCATGCTCGACTCACTGGTTTCAGACAACAAGATAATAGCAGAATTCAGAAATGCACTTTCTTCAGGGGAATTTCAGGTTTACTATCAGCCTAAGGTTAATATTTCAACCAATGAGCTCTGCGGAGCCGAAGCTCTGGTAAGATGGATAAAGGGTGATGAGGTTATTCCTCCGAATGAATTTATTCCCGCACTTGAAGCTGAAGGTCTTGTAACTGAGCTTGATTTTTACGTTTTTGAAACCGTCTGCAGACACATCTGTGCATGGGAAGACAAAAAAATCAAACCGGTAACAATCTCATCCAACTTCTCAAAGCTGCATCTTGCAAATCCAAACTTTGCCGACTCGGTACTTACGATAACAAACAAGTACGGCATAGCTCCTGAGCTCCTTGAAATCGAACTTACCGAATCGTCCGGATATGCAAACTATGACGCGCTTACTTCATTTGTCAGAAAAATGAACCAGGCAAAGATTCACACGTCAATAGATGATTTCGGAACAGGATATTCTTCGCTTTCAATGCTTAAGGATATCAGTGTTGACGTGGTTAAAATCGACAAGAGCTTTCTTGATAAAAAGGAAGGCGATGACAGCCATCAGGAAAAAATGCTTGAAAATGTAATCAGAATGATTAATGACCTGGACAGAACAGTAATCTGCGAAGGTATAGAAAATGAATCACAGCTCAGCTTCCTCAGAAATGCAGACTGCAGCGTGGTACAGGGATACTACTTTGACAAGCCGCTCCCTCATGATGAATTTGAAAAGCGTCTTCAGAACCCGCATTATTCCTGATGCTTAAGAAAAGAATAAAAGGATATCCCCCGCCCACAGAGGCGGGAGATATCCTTTTTGCTGTTCAAAGCTCTGCTTTTAACAAGCAGAGGCAATTCGAAGAATTGCTTTCGTTCAGTAGGAGATT
>DCGK01000099.1 GCA_002315235.1 Ruminococcus sp. UBA1780 | reverse complement strand
GGATATCCTCTGTGTTGTTATATTTTTGAGACAGCTATAGTGAACGTCAGATTTATTTTGACGTTCACTATAATTTTTATTGTTTCTGAATTTCGCTTTTCCTGTTTTTTATTGTTTTGTTAATAAATTCAGGCATTTTTCTTGAATACATTATTTTCTGCTCACCGTAAAGTCCGGTATCTCCTGAAACAAGATAGGATATTCCGCATATGAGAGCAAAGTACGGTACTGCTTCAATTCCGAAAAGCTCAATACTCATAAGAAGTGAAGCAACAGGACAGTTTGTGGCTCCGCAGAACAGAGCAATAAGGCCGAGTCCTGCCCCGAATGAAAAATTGATTCCGAAAAATTCAGAAGCAAAGCTTCCGAATGTCGCTCCGACAAAAAAAGCCGGTACAATCTCTCCGCCCTTAAAACCGCATCCAAGGGTAACTGCAGTAAACAGAAGCTTAAGTATACAGTAGTAAAATGCCATTTTGTCTGAAAAACTCTGTGAAATAACGTCTCCTCCGGCACCGTTGAATCTCTGGTCACCGACCGCAAGCGTCATAAGAATAATCATACCGGAACCGACAAGTACGCGAATATATCTGTTCGGAATATATTTCTGAAAAATATGCTTTATACGATGAATAACAAAGCAGAAGAATCTGCTGACAAGAGCACAGACAATTGCAAACGGAATAACTTTAATCAGGGTTATTTCCTGAAGTTCAGGTACCATCATCATGCTGAAGGACGTAGGAGTAACATTCAGCGACGTGGAAATCTCGAAAGCTGTAATCGCAGACACAACGCACGGAATGATAGCACTGTAATGCATTATTCCGACACTTATAACTTCAATGGAAAATATAGCAGCTGTAACAGGCGTACCGAACAGTGCAGAAAAGCATGCGCTCATACCGCTCATTACAAGTATCTTGCTTTCCTTCTCTCCCAGATGGAGAAATCTTCCGCCTGAAGCAGCAAGACTTCCGCCAATCTGCAGTGCCGCACCCTCTCTGCCTGAAGAACCACCCACAAAATGTGTAATGACTGTGCTTACAAATATCAGAACCGAAGTACGGAACGGAAGCTTCTCATTCTCACGAACTGCAAGAATCACGGCATTGGTGCCCTTGTCATTCTGCATTCCGGCTCTGGTATAAAGCCATACTACAGCCAGTCCCCCGACAGGCATCAGAAAGATAATCCAGTTGTTTTCATTTCTGAACTCAGTAAGAAAATCAATTGAATAATGAAATCCCACACCTGTTATTCCAACAGCCGCGCCGATAACAGATCCGGCAACAAGCCATGTAATCAGAACTTTCAGTGAGGAAAAAGTGTCCTTAAAATAATTTCTGAATTTTCCGTAATAATCATACATAGTACATCACTGTCCCGTATCAGAGTCCGAGAATCGAAAAAACTTCATTATCCCTGAAAGTTTCTTCAGCCCAGACGGCAAGTTCAGCAAGAGCTTCTCTTACAGTCTCATCATAGTCTGATGACCTGTCCATAAGTGCATCCCACTGTTCGTGTGATATCTCTGTTGTACCATAATCATCCAGATCAGGAACCTCGGTAAAAAAGAAGTCCTCAAGACCACTGTCGTACCAGTCATCATCATGTATCAGAAGCGAATCCTGAAGCCAGAAATTCTCATTGAATCCACCCTTCTGAAATTCATAGTAACAGGTTCCGTTTCTTTCATCCGGCGTACAAAAATACTTCATCCAAACCGTCCTCCGTACAAGTTTATTAATTGACATAAAATACAGTATATAGTATAATAATAACGATACACTTTGCATTAAATGCATAAGTGCAACCATAAAAAATTATACTTCATCAGACGTTTTTTGTCAATTAAAAGAGCACGTCACAGCGTCACTGATTAGCATAAAAACGCTGGTTTCAGAAAGGCAGATATTTGAAATGATAAGACACATAGTAATGTTCTCACTTCTTGAAGAAGCAGAAGGAAAAACAAAGGCTGAAAATCTCGCAGAAGCTGCAAAAAGAGCTGAATCACTCAGAACAAAGGTTCCGTCACTCAGAGCATACAGTGTAGTTACAAACTCACCTGAAGCTGACAGCACAAACTACGATATTGCTCTTATATGTGACTTCGATGATATGAACGGTCTTAACGAATACCAGAATCATCCGGATCACAGGGAATTCGGAAAATTCATCTGCGCAGTCAGAAAAAGCCGCGCATGCATCGATTTTGAAATTTGACAGATTTAGCGGTTTTTGATATAATTAATCTGTATATATGAACGAAAATAATCTGTTTTTCGTTTACAATGACTACTTTGACAAGAGGTGAAAATAATTGGCTATCAATTTAGGGCGTACAGGAACAAGCAGAGCGCCTGCTGCTGATACAACAGTCAGTACTCCGGCACAGAACACACCGGCTGTTCAGAAATCAGACTCAGCTTTCAGCAGATATATCGGATACAATAACGAAAAGGATTTCGCAGATTTTCTTACATCTCTTTATGTTGATACAAAGACAAAAGGTCTTTTCTTCGATAAGCCAGTACCAAACCCGGCAAATCCCGAAATAAACAAAATTAATTCATCAGTAAATATTCCGGATAATCCGGACCGTGAGTCAGTGAGAAACATACTTGACACACTGCAGTCATCAGCTGTTCTGGATATAAGCAGAATAGGCACTGCAGGAAACCCGGAAAAAGCCGCAGATGCGTTTGTTTCAGTACTTGCTGAGGTTGATGCGGATTCTTCATCAGCCTCAAGGAAAAGCGTACTCATCAAGTTTCTGTGCTGGTCTCTGAGATACACAACATTTGAAGTAACAAACGTTCTTTACATAGGCGATATCACCCGTCACGAGGTTTACTGGCTGCTTCTTATGAGCCGTCTTGGCTGCAAAGTCACATACGTAAACTATACCGGTGAGAAAACATACCGTGAATGTGACATTAACGGTACATATTCTGTTCTGTATGAAGGGGCAGTCCGTACTCCGCTCAGTATAAATCTCGGAAAGATTAATATAGCTCAGTATAATCAGCAGTGTCAGGCAAACGAACAGATATCTGCCATCATGAACACTCCTGATCCTCTGATGATAAAGTATCTGCCTACGGAGCACGAATACATTTTCAAGGACATTCTTTCAACGCTCGAGCTAAGACGTTCAAAGCTTGTCTGCACTGATTCAACCATTCCGGTTTATTTTACAGCGTACATAGGCCTTGATGATGAGGCAACCTACAGCAATTCACTCTTCACAGCAAGAGAGGAGCTTGAAGCAAAGGGAAAGCAGTTTCTTCTTCTCACAGAACTCAGAAAGCCTTCCTATCAGGAAGCTGAAGAATACTATTCCATATCAAAAACAAATGATTCTGCCATGATCGGCCAGTTTGCGGAACGTATATTCATAAACGACAATATCGGAAGAACCGTTCTTGCAAAAAAAGCATTTGTAGAAACACTTCAGAGCATCAGCTCCAACAATCTTTTCAACACGGCAGGACAGCTTTATACCTGGTTCAGACAGATAACATCATCATTTGATTTCTATAAAAATGATACCCCGGTTATATTTTACTACGGAATGATTACCACTGTTGAACTGTCATTCCTTAATATGATGGCCAGATGCGGTATTGACGTATTTTATTTCAATCCGGACAAATCAGTTCTCCAGATGGTCAGAGCCATGAATTTTGAAAATCTGACAGTTATCGAAAGAAAAGATTCCGTAAGCGGAATGCCTTTCCCTGACAGACTAATCAAAACAAAGCTTGCGACAATGGCCTATGATGCCGAAAGGTCTCTTGACAATATCCTGTACAACGACAACACAATGTTCAGAACACATCAGTACAGCTATTCAAGAAACCAGACTCTGAAAACAACTTATGATGAGCTTAATCTTATGTGGCACCAGCAGGCAATGTACCGAACAGGATTTGACAGCAAAAACAACTACGTAATTGTACCGAACCTGTTTGCAAAAATAAGCGGCATACCTGACGGAGACCTTCAGGAATACTACAAATCCATCGAGTTCAAGCTGGCTCCGATGTCAGTATACGTTCACAGGTCACCTTTTTTCAAGCCTGTAAATGCCGTAACAAGACAGTCCGCTGAAAAAATATGCAAAGGCGGAAAAATAGACATAGAAGCGCTCAGCAAATCCCAGCTGAACAACTACACATATTTACCTGACAATGTTCAGTATCTTATATTCAGCAAAATGCAGGAAGTCATAGACAGCGGATTCCTTTCAATCCCTGAAAGTGATATTGTTCCTCTGGTACTTACAGCAGGCCTGAATATACCGAACAATCTGCTTCAGATAATCCAGAAATTTGATTTCACAAAGGATATTCCGAAAATCGTCATTGTTTCCAACGGAAAACAGACTTTCGAGGCCTTCGAGTGTATACTTCTGGCACTGTTCAATATGATTGGCTTTGACATAATAGTCTTCACGCCGACAGGATACAAAAATCTTGAAACATTTCTCAGGCCTGAGGCATTCCAGGAATTTGTTCACGGAAATTTCAAGTACGACTTCCATCCTCGTGAACTCAGACCACCAAAGGAAATTCCACAGGAAAAAGTATCATTCTTTGACAGAATATTTAAAGGGAAAAAATAATCCTTTAACATATTACAGTATGTATCATCCAGCCGGATACATATCTGATTATATTTGCGGCTGAGAAACGGAGATATATTAAAATGGCATTAAACTTCAAACCAAGCGCAGAAGCAGCTAAGGAAGCACAGATTGAAACAACAGCAACAGCAGTTGCTGAACCGGTTGCAGCACCGGCTGTTGAAGTAGCACCTGAACCGGAATTCAACATTCAGGTTGCAAAGACAGAACTTCAGGAAAAAATTATTAACTCAAATGAAATTGACAGACTTACAGCTCAGATTGACGTAAGCAATCCAAACTCAATTGTAACATTCGGTGGTCCGGTTGCTGAAGAAATCTCAAGAACATCAGATCAGGTTCTCAACTCAATGAATATCAACCAGATCAATGACTCAGGCAAGCTTCTTCAGAATCTTGCTGCAGTTATGGATCAGTTCGACAGCAAGGAACTTGCAATGGAGGAAAAGGGTCTCAAGAAACTTTTCTCAAATGCAAAGAAAGAACTCGAAAAGCTCCTCGGAAAATATGATACAATGGGCAAAGCCGTTGATGATATTTACCTTCAGCTCAAGGGCTATGAAAGAGAGATCGGTGAATCAAACGTTAAGCTCGACAAGATGTTTGAATCAAACCTCGCTTACTACGAAGAACTCCTCAAGTACATCATGGCCGGTGAACAGGGTGTTAAGGAACTTGATGCCTATATCGAGGAATATCAGGCTAAGGTTGCAGCAGCTCCTGAAGACGGTACACTTCGCATGGACCTCGATAACCTTATCCAGTGCAGAGAAATACTTGACCAGAGAGTAATGGACCTCAGAATTGCTGAAAACGTTGCTCTTCAGACTATTCCGATGCTCAAGACAATGGAATACTCAAACCTTAACCTTATCAGAAAGATTAACTCAGCATTTATCGTAACAATGCCTGTATTCAAGCAGGCTCTCGCTCAGGCTATCATGCTTAAGAGACAGCGTGTACAGGCTGAGGCAATGAGCGCTCTTGACCAGAAGACAAACGAACTTCTCATCAAGAATGCAGAAAATACAGTTGCACAGTCCAAGCTCACAGCACAGCTTGCTTCAGGAAGCTCAATTCAGGTAGAGACTCTCGAAAAGACATGGTCTACAATCGTAAGAGGTATCGAAGAAACAAAGCAGATTCAGGAACAGGCAAGAGTAAAGAGAGTGGAAGATACAAGAAGACTCGAGGTACTCAAGGAAGATTTCAAATCAAAAATGAAGGGTGCTGTACAGTAATTTCATAATTACTGTAAATATAACAACACAGAGGATATC
>DCGK01000049.1:17458-18080 GCA_002315235.1 Ruminococcus sp. UBA1780 | reverse complement strand
GGTATGGGAAAGAAGGATTTTCCTGTTCTGAACTGTGTCCGTTCATTTTACGGAGAAACAGCTGAGACTTCTGACAGCATAACTGAACTGGTGTGCAACCTTGATGACATGACAGGTGAGGCTATAGGTGCTGCTCAGGAGATACTTCTTCGTGAAGGAGCATGCGACGTATTTACCGTTCCGGCGGGAATGAAGAAAAACCGTCCGGCGGTCATCCTCACATGTCTCTGCCATGAAGAACAGCGTGACAGAATGGTTCAGCTTTTATTCAGACACACATCAACTCTTGGAATAAGAGAAAGCGTATGCAGAAGATATACTCTCGGGAGAAGAAGTGAAGCGGTAAGTACATCACTCGGCGAAATCAGAATAAAGTATTCGGAAGGATACGGTGTCAAACGCTTCAAGGCTGAATACGATGATGCTGTTAAGGCTGCGGAGGAAAACGGAATTTCATTTGATGAAGCCGTAAGGATAATCGAAAAGGAAATTTGTCAGGAATGACATATCAGGGGCTGCTGCCGTATGGTGGCAGCTCTTGATTTTTTTTGTATCATAATGTATAATAAATCTGTATATGCGGTTGATATGAAAAAGAATTTTAAGGAAACACTGATTAAGT
>DCGK01000049.1:8963-17266 GCA_002315235.1 Ruminococcus sp. UBA1780 | reverse complement strand
ATTTAATCAGTGGTTCCTTAAGGAAGCAATGATAAAAGCGAAAGGATACAATAACATGAAAAAATCAGGCATGATAAGACTGCTTGCCGGCATTTCGGCTGCGGCACTTATGGCGTCATCATTTACAGGATGCGACAGAGGAAAAACACCTGAGTCAGGTTCGGAGCCGTCTTCACCAGCCTCTCCTTCAGTTACAGAAAAAACAGAAGAGAGAACACAGGACATTTCAGCTGTAAACGTGGGTTCCGGACATGATTTTGAAATAGTAAAGTCAGTTCAGCCCTGCGGCGACAGTATTTATGTTTTTGAGCAGATGAACGGTTCGTTCCAGAAGGAAACATCTGTTCTTGCATATTTCGATACGAAGAAAACTTCAGAAATCAGTCTTGAAGCTATGGAGTACGGGTATATCCAGTCAGTGGCTGCAGGAAAAAACAATCTTGGTTTTGTATACAACGATGAATTCAACATGCAGCAGATTGCTGCCATTGACTATGAAACCGGAGAGGTTAAGGCCAGGGCTGAGATTCCGGAAGAAAACTATACTCTTGTTGCTTTCAGAAATGACGGCTTCGGTCACTATACGGTACTTAAGACAGTTTATGATGACGGAGGTCCGACAGCATTTTTTGAAGTTTATGACGAGGATACACTTAAGCTGGTGAATTCAGTTAATTTCACTGAGAAGCTAAGTCTTGATGATGAGATGGGTATTCTTGATGCGATGGCAGATTCAGACGGATCAGTATATGTGACCGCGGTAAGATACAGCATGGATCTGAATATGAAATCATATTTATACAAAACTGACAGGGACGGAAATCTGATTTTCAGGAGAGAAGACTTTACAGAAAAAGACGGATTTTTTGCAGGAATGTATTTTTCTGAAAAAGGAAAAATGTGTCTTGGCATGACAAGTGACTATTCAGAGTTCTTTGTACATGAGATTGACAGTGAAACCGGCACTTCATCTGCTGTTCATAACATTAAGACTCCCGGATTTATTAACTACATAAGCACACTGAATGTTCCGGGCTATGACTTTACATATATCAGTTCATCAGGTATCAGAGGATGCAGATTTGATTCTGATAAAACGGATGTTGTCATGAACTTCGGTGTTGACCTTGATTCAGCACTTAAGGAGAGCTTTGCTGCTGCCTCAGACGGAAACAGATTTTTCATGTACTCGGTTACAGCTGCAGAGTCTGCAACAACGGTAACTGCATTTGACGCAAACGGAAATGAAAAACTGAATGCTGAACTTCAGACAACTCTCGGCTACACATCCGAATACTGCACATCACCTGACGGTACGATTGTTTACTCGGAAACATATGATCCGGGTGCTGAATCAGAAACGGAAAGTAAAATCAACAACGCATATATTTTCCATGTGTTAAATGCAGACGGAACTCCGAAGAGCTCATTTAAAATTGATGAGCTGAACACTATGGGTGAGTCTGTTATTCAGAAAATGCGTTTTGACAAAGACGGAAACATATACATGCTGTTCCAGACATTCAGAAAAAATACACTTGACACGCTGGTTTATGTAACTGACAAAAACGGAAATATCAAATCAAAGGCTGAAGGCGGAAAGCAGTCGGTCTATATAACAGAGCTTCTTGTTTCAGAAAAGGCTTCAAGGGCCGTATGTATGGACGAAAACGGTGAGACAATTATTATGTCCCTGGATGCTGAAAGCGGTAAGCTCAGTGAGGAATTCAGACTGACTCTTGAAGATGATGCATATTTTGTTGAAGGCAGCGGAAAATATGACCTCTGTTACCGCATCGGCGAAACGGTAATGGGATACAGCGCAGCTGAACAGAAGTCGTATGAAATAATGAATCTTGCAGGTACAGCTGACGGAGCAGGAGAAATCTTTGTTGAATCAGATAATAAAATAATCTGCAGTGCGTATGATTCTGAAACAGGGGAAACAGTTATTAAGGTTTTAACGGCAGAATAAAACCGGATTATACGGGTAAACGGCGTATTTTGACGCTAAGTTGTACTGCCTGGACAGTTCAGGCTTTTTGGTTCATATAATTTAAAAATTTAAGGAGGAAAAGTTAAATGAAGAAATTCAGAAAAGTGCTTGCCGGAATCACGGCTGCAGCACTCACACTCAGCGCAGTTTCACTGATGCCCCAGGGCAGAAGCGAATCATCTAAGAAAACTGTAAATGCAGAAAAAGCTGATTACAATTATGCTGAAGTACTTCAGAAGTCGCTGTTTTTCTACGAATGCCAGCAGGCAGGTCCGCTTCCGGAATGGAACAGAGTAAGCTGGAGAGCAGACTCCACAATGTCTGATGACGTAAAGGGCGGATGGTACGATGCAGGTGACCATGTCAAGTTTAATCTTCCGATGGCTTACTCAGCTGCGGTTCTTGCATGGGGACTTTACCAGTACGGCGACGGAATTGAAAAAATAGGTGAGTATCAGAACTATCAGAACAACCTTGAGTTTGTTCTTGACTATCTGGTGGAATGTGACAGAGGCGACAAGGTTGTTTATCAGATAGGTGAAGGTATTCCTGACCACAAATGGTGGGGCGCCGCAGAGCTGGTTGAGCTTGAAATGGGCAAGCGTCCTTCAGCAGTGGGTGACGGTTCATGCGTAGTCGGCGAAATGTCAGCAGCTCTTGCTGCCGGTGCAGCCGCACTCAGGGGTAAGTCAGACAAGACTGACGGATATCTTGAATGTGCTGAACACTACTTTGATCTTGCATGGTCTGTTCAGAGTGACAAGGGATACTCAGCTGCAAGTACATTCTATGATTCATGGAGCGGCTTCTGGGATGAACTTTTCTTCGCTGCAAACTGGCTCTATATTGCAACAGGCGAAAAGAAATATCTTGACAAGGCTGAAGAATGCATTCCTAACCTCGGAAGGGAAAACCAGTCTGAGGAACTCAAGTACACATGGGGCTTCTGCTGGGATGACGTTACACAGGGAGGATTCCTTCTCTATGCTCAGAACACAGGTAATGAGGAATACATAAAGCAGGTTCAGAAGCATCTTGACTACTGGTCACTTCCTGAAGGCTACGGCGGAAAGTCGGTTTATCATCTTCCTGACGGTCTTGCATGGCTCGACTCATGGGGCTGCCTCAGATATGCATGCAACGCAGGATTCCTTGCTGCCGTGGCAAGCGACACAATCTTTAAGGACGATGCGGCAAAGGTTAAGCAGTATAAGGATTTCTATGAAACACAGATTAACTACTGTCTCGGCGGAAATGCTGACGGCAGAAGCTATGTTATAGGATACGGCAAGGATTCACCTGAACATCCGCATCACAGAACATCTCACGGTGCCTGGGATGATATGAAGGATGAGGCTCTCAAGCATCACAGACATGTTCTTTACGGAGCCCTTGTAGGCGGCCCGGGCAAATCAGGCGACTATGAGGATGCTGTTGACAACTATGTAAACAACGAGGTTGCCGATGACTACAATGCCGGATTTACAGCTCTTCTCTGCAAAATGGTTTCGGAATACGGCGGTGAGACACTCGCTGATTTTCCTCCGGTTGAGGAACCTGACGGTCCTGAGTTCTGGATTCAGGCAAATGTAAACCAGGAAAGTGACACATTTACAGAGCTCAAGATTAACTCTGTAAACCACAGTGCATGGCCTGCAAGATATATTACTGATCTTTCATACAATTACTATTTTGATATATCGGAACTCCTTGACGCAGGACTTACTGCTGATGACATTACTGCAAAGATCGGATATGATGAATGGGCTCAGGCAACTGTTGAAGGTCCTGTTCAGTATGACGGCAATATTTACTACATCAAGATAAAATACAGCGACGGTTCTGTTCTTGCACCTATAGGCAAGGAGCAGGAAAAGGCTGAAATTCAGGTTCGTATTTCAATTCCTGATGCAAACAAGGTATGGGATGCGTCAAATGACTATTCAAGAGAAGGTCTTTCAAATGACAGCCTTGAACAGACAATTGCCGAAAGAATCACAATGTACGACGGTGACACTCTTGTATGGGGTACTGAACCGGACGGAACAAAGCCGTCAGCAGGTACACCGGCTGCAAAGCCTTCAGCGTCAGCGAAGCCGTCGGAGAAACCATCAGCACCGGCATCCGATAAGCCTTCAGCAGTACCTTCGGATAAGCCGTCTGCCCCTGCTTCTGCTGTACCGGGCGAACCATCCGGCAGGGTTATCTATGGTGACATAGACTTTAATGGTACGGTTGATATTACTGACCTTTCGCTTCTTTCGCTTTACAAGATAGGCGACAGAAAGCTTAATGATGCACAGCTCGAAGCAGCAGACACCGAATATGACGGTGTGGTTGATCTTTCCGACCTGGCAAAGCTTAAACAGTTCCTTTCAAAGATTATTGACAAAATAGGCAAATAATGATATAATAAACTGTATCCGCATTCTGCGGGTATGTTTTAAATATTTTCAAAGACACTGACCGGGTTACGTTTTACGTAAAGTAAGAACAGCAGGAGTAATTTTTCAGAGAGCGGGAACAGGTGAGACCCCGTAAATTATGCTGGTTCCGAATTTCGCCCCGCGAGTTTCCTGTGAAAAGCAGGATGTTGTCGTCGCATTAAGACGAAGCTGTATTTAACAGCACTGAGCGGCAGCTTATATCAGGCTGCAATTTGAGTGGTACCACGGAATTATTTCCGCCTCAATGATTTTATCATGGAGGCGGATTTTTTTATTTTTTAAGGAGGTCAAAAAAATGAACGAACAGATAGTTCAGTTACAGCAGGAATTCGAAGCAAAGCTTGCTGCAGTAAAGGCAGTGGCTGATCTCGAAGAAATCCGTATTGCATTTTTAGGTAAAAACGGTTCTGTTACAGGTCTTATGAAGCAGATGGGTAAGCTTTCACCGGAGGAAAAGAAAACCTTTGGTGCGCAGGTAAACCAGCTTAAGACAGAATGTACAGAAAAAATAAATGAAAAGCAGCAGGCCCTTGCAAAGGCAGAAATGGAAGCAGAAATCAACTCAATGCCTGAGTTTGACGTTGCAGTTCCTCCTGTACTCGCAAGAGGCTCATATCATCCGATTACTCTTGTACAGAGAAAGTGCGAAAAGATTTTCCGTTCAATGGGCTTTACTGTTGAGGACTACAGCGAAGTAGTAACAGACTACGAGTGCTTTGAGTCACTTAACATTCCTAAGTTCCACCCTGCAAGAGACATGCAGGATACTTACTATCTTGAAAACGGTCAGCTCCTCAAGTCACAGACTTCAGCAGCACAGAACGCTATCTACAGAAAATACAGGGATCAGCTCATTAACGAAGGCAAGCCTATCAGAGCAATCTTCCCTGGCAGATGCTTCAGAAATGAATCAACAGATGCCTGTCACGAAAATACATTCTTCCAGATGGAAGGCGTAATGGTAGACAAAAACATATCAATCTCAAACCTCATCTTCTTCATGAAGACAATGCTTTCAGAAGTATTTGAACAGGATATCAGGGTAAGACTCCGTCCGGGCTTTTTCCCGTTCGTTGAACCTGGCTTTGAACTTGATATAAGCTGTCTCATCTGCGGCGGTGAAGGATGTCCTTCATGCAAGCACAGCGGATGGCTTGAACTCTGTCCGTGCGGTATGATTCATCCGAATGTACTCAGAGAAGGCGGCATCGATCCTGACGAATACACAGGATTTGCTTTTGGTCTCGGTCTTACAAGACTTGCAATGATGAAGTACGGTGTCAAGGATATCCGTGACCTCAATGCAGCAGGACTTACAAACCTTTCACAGTTCACAGAAGACAAATAAGGAGGTTTATCAATAATGCTTATTTCAATTAACTGGATCAGGGACTTCGTTGACCTTGACGGAATAAATATAGACGAACTTATTCACAAGTTCTCGCTCTCAACTGCTGAAGTTGAAAATGAAATTTTCTACAAGGGCAGTGACTTAAGCGGCGTTGTTGTAGCCGAAATCAAATCAGTAGAAGAACATCCGAAGTCAAAGAAGCTTCACCTTCTCAAGGTTGACGCAGGCGAAGCTGAACTTACTGACGTTGTATGCGGTGCACCGAATGTCCGTGTCGGAATGAAAACAGCCTTCGCAAAGCTCGGCGCTCAGATCGGTGACATCACAATCGCACCGAGAGACCTTGCAGGCTTTACTTCACACGGTATGTGCTGCTCAGAGCAGGAACTCGGCATCAGCGATTCAAACGACGGTATTATGGAAATTACAGATGATGTTGCTGTAGGTACAGACATCAAGAGTATTTATGAAATAGACGACGTTATTTTCGAAGTAGACAACAAGTCACTCACAAACCGTCCTGACCTCTGGGGCCATTACGGTATTGCCAGAGAAATTGCCGCACTTGCAGGCAGACCTCTTAAGGCTATTGAAACAGCTGATCTTTCACAGTATAAGGATCTTCCTCCGGTTGACATTAAGATTGAGGATGAACTCTGTAAGAGATATTCAGGCATCAGATTTGAAAATATCTCAAGAAAAGTCAGCCCTGTCAATATGCGTATCAGACTTTTCTACTGTGGTATGAGAGCAATCAACTGGCTCGCAGACCTTACAAACTACCTTATGCTTGAAATGGGTCAGCCAATGCACGCCTTCGACTCAAGAAAGGTTGAAAAGATCAGAGTTAAGCGTTTTGACAAACCGTTTGAATTCAAAACACTCGACGGTGTTGAAAGACACATTGATGAAAATACACTTATGATCTGCAACGGTGATATTCCGGTAGCAATTGCAGGTATCATGGGCGGTCTTGATTCAGAAATAGTTGATGACACAACATCACTTACTCTCGAATCAGCTAACTTCGATGCTGTTTCAATCAGAAAATCATCTTCAAGACTTTCACACAGAACAGATGCTTCCATGCGTTACGAGAAGAGTCTTGATCCTGAAATGACAACAGTAGCTGCCGCACGTTTTGTAAAGCTTCTTTCAGATTTTGACAGCGGCGTAAAGGTTACTTCATCACTTACTGACGAATATGCTCAGAAGTTTGACAAGGTTACACTTAACTTCGACAAGAAGTTTGTTGACAGATACACAGGTATTGAGATTTCAAATGATACAATCGTTAAGACACTCACAGCTCTCGGCTTCGGCGTTACACTTAACGGTGATGAATTTACAGTTGATGTTCCTACATGGAGAGCTACAAAGGACGTTACTATCAAGGCTGACATCATTGAGGAAATCACAAGAATTTACGGCTATGACAACTTTGACCTTAACACTGCCGCAGCTCCTCTTTACCCTGTACGCATGTTTGAGGAAAAGAACGCTGAGGAACAGATCAAGGACCTTCTTGTTAAGCGTTACTCAATGCATGAGGTTCATTCATACATCTGGGCTTATGCTGACGAATACAAAAAGCTCGGCATTGAAGTTGAAGAAAACGTGAAGCTTTCAGGTGCTGCAAACCCGAACATTGAAACACTCAGACGTTCAATGATTCCTACACAGCTCTGTCAGGTTCGTTCAAATGTTTCATTTGACACAGACTTCGGTATTTTTGAAATCGGCCACGTAGTTGACGGACTTAAGGCTGACGGTCTCTGCAATGAAAAGAAGATGCTCGGCATCACACTCTTCTCAAAGACAATGAGCACAGAAGATCTTTACATGAAGATGGTAAACATCATTTCAGTAATGATGGATGATATCAGACACAAGTCTGTTGAATTCAGAGCTGCTGAAGCTGATCATGCATACATTCACCCTAAGAACTACAATACAGTAATCTGTGACGGTAAGGAACTCGGCAGGATTGGTCTTGTATATCCTACAGTTCTCAGAAAGATTGATAAAAAGGCAAACGTTGTATTTGCTGAACTTGAAATTGATGCAGTTGTAAATACAGAAAATGCAGGCATTCACTACGAGGAAACTTCAAAGTTCCCTTCAATTGACGTTGACCTTACATTTATTACAGAAAAGTACGCACCGATAAAGGCTGCTATTGAAACAGTAAATTCTGAACTCATTAAGAATGTTGCTCTTGTGGGCACATACAGTGATGATCTCGGAAAGGCAGTTACAATCAGAATCAGCTTTGTTCATCCTGAAAGAACTCTTACAAAGGAAGAGGTTATGGAGATTGCTGACAGGATTATCGGCATCCTTAAGGATCAGGGTATTTCACTTAAGGGCTAACGGCATTCAGCATTTACAGTAACCCGCATATTGAATGCGGTTACTGCAGGTGCGCTGCATAAAGCAGAACAGCACATCAGAGTTATGTCAAAACATATCTCCGATGTGCTGTTTTTATTGTAAACGCATTAAATAA
>DCGK01000049.1:6551-8897 GCA_002315235.1 Ruminococcus sp. UBA1780 | reverse complement strand
AAATAATTATAGTGAACGTAAAATTCTTTTTTGCGTTCACTATATATTAAGGAACCACTGATTAAGCAGTAAATATATTTACTGATCATTTTTTCTTTTTCTTTGCTTTACCTGCGATTGTTTTTATAATCACACCGATAATACCGATACCTGCAATGCCGCCGAGGCCGTAGAGAAGCCTTGCATCAAAGTTTGTACTGCCTATTGCTGCAGCATTTGTGACCTTTTCTATACCGCAGTCATCAGCATACTGTTCTGCAAGGCTGCCCTTGTCAACGTACATTCTGAATCCGTCAATAACAGAATAAGGCATAACAGTTCCTGTCTCCGTATCAGCATATTTTTCAGGATTGTTTCTTATATCAGCGGCAAGATCATCGTCATAGTTGTAGCCGAATGCATACTGGCCGATTGATTCAACGGTTTTGTAAACTCTGATGCTGGTAAGTGAAGAACATCCGAGGAACGCGTTCTGACCGACTGACTTAAGCTTTTTTGACATTTTTATGCTCTTAAGTGCCGTACAGCCTTCGAATGAGTAGTCGCTGATTACTTCCACATCCGAGAGGTCAAGCTCTTCAAGGAATGTGTTATAGCAGCATGCTGATATAACTGTGTTTTTTACTGACTCAGGAACAGTGAATTTTTTGTCTTCCTTTGCCTGAGGATAGCAGATGAGATTTGTTTTGTCCTTGTTGTAGAGAACACCGTTTTCAGCTGAGAAAGCACCGTCGCCTTCACCTACTGAAATGCTTTTGAGTTCTGTGCATGCAAGAAACGGTTCGTCTTCGCCGAATTCAGCAAGATTGCCCGGAAGAGTAACTTTCTGTACTGTCTGTGCGAAAATATCAGAACCGAATTTTGTGATTGTATCAGGGAAGATGATTTCAGAAGCAAAGCATCCCTGGAAAGCACCTGCAAATACGGATGTTACTGTATGTCCGTCAAAGCTGTCAGGTACTTCAACCTTAAAGCCTGCGGCTGAACAGCTTACAAGAACAGCTGTTCCGTCGTCGTTTACTGCGTAGCTGTAGTCTTCGGTTTCCTGAACATTCATGGCTTCAAACTGAAGCTGGCGTTCATAGTTTTCTCTGAGCACATATTTAAAATCGTTTTTGTATCCGTATTCAGGATCCTCATCACTTGCATAAATAGCAGCAGCAGTGCCGGCACTGCCTACAATGGTGAAATTCTCAACTGCGGTTTCTTCGTCTTTATATCCCAGTGCATTGTATGCGATGTTTGAAACGCTGTCAGGAACAACTATTGTTGTAAGACCTGATCCCATAAATGCAGACTGTCCGATGCTTTCAAGACCTTCCGGAAGAGTAATTTCCGTAAGGGAAGGGCAGTTCATAAATGCACCTACTTCTATTTTTGTGAGACTGTCAGGCAGAACTACTTCGCTGAGGTTATCTGACTCTGCAAAAGTCATAGCCGGAATAATATCCGTATCAACTGAACTGAGATCCATCTTTTTTACATTTTTAAGGTAAGCGAAGCAGTGACGGTTCAGTTTCTTTACTGATGACGGAATTTCAAGACTTTCGACCGGAGCCATATAGAAAGCAGCTGTATTGATTTCCTCTGTTCCTTCAGGGATGCTGTAGCTTTTGTCAGCCTTTGCAGCCGGGTATGAAACAAGTTTTTTCATATCATTTGAAAAAAGTACGCCGTCCTTTGTTGTGAAGTGACTGTTTCCATCCTCAACCTCATATGCTTCAAGAAGTACACACGGAGCAAACGGATTTTCTGACAGATCGCATTCGCTGTCAGCAGGGATAATTACTTTTTTTGCATTAAGATACCGGAAAGCTCCGGGTGTTACGCTTACAACCCTGTGTCCGTCAATTTCTGAAGGGAGTGTGAATTCTTCACCGCCTGAAGCACCTGAAGTAATTGTCGCGTCATTACCACTGAGTGTATATTTAAAACCGCCTGACTCGTAAACTGTGTCATCGTCAGTGTTTTCGTTTTTTATTACATTGCCGTCATCATCAACGACTATGAACTCATCATCTTCAGCAAATGCAGTGAATGAAGGCACTGCAGCAGAAAATGCAATAAGCATTCCCATGGCGAATGCTGCCGGTTTTCTGTAGTATTTCATTTATAAGCCTCTCTTTTTCCGGTTGCTTCCGGATTATTTTGAATACATCTGCAGTAAACGCAGTAAATAAACTTCGTTTACTGTCAGCCGATATGCACGGCACTATAATTATAACATGGGGGTATAATTATTTCAATGAGTTTCACACAGTTTTCATGGCTCTGTCAGCAAAAAATCCGGAAACAGAACATGCTCTGTTTCCGGATTTTCTGATATAACAACACAGAGGATATCCC
>DCGK01000049.1:5971-6449 GCA_002315235.1 Ruminococcus sp. UBA1780 | reverse complement strand
TTGTTAAAAGCAGAGCTTTGAATACCTGTCATACTGACTTACAGTGTAACCACAAATGAGATGATTCCGTGGTTGTAGTTTACGGTCACTGAGCCGTTGTGTGCTTCGGCTATAGTCTGTGCAATATTGAGTCCGAGACCATTGCCGCCTGTTCCGCTGTTACGTGATGAATCCACGCGGTAAAATCTGTCGAACAGCTTTGAAACATTTTCCTCAGTAAGATTTTCGCACTTGTTTGAAACGCAGATTTTGACTTTGTTCTGGTTGTTTCTGAAAAGTGAAACGGAAATCTGTGAGCCTATGATTGAATATTTGATAGCATTGTCTATAAGGATGGTTACAAGCTGCTTTATTCTGTCCTCGTCTCCGAAATATTTAATCTTCGGACTTATATCGGCAGCAAGCTCCTTCTCAGCTTCGAATGCAAGCGCCTCAAAATTTAGACATACACCTGAAACTGTGGCTGAAATATCAAAAT
>DCGK01000049.1:0-5943 GCA_002315235.1 Ruminococcus sp. UBA1780 | reverse complement strand
CAAAATCGTGCATATCCATTTTGATTTCGTTTGAGTCTGATTTTGCAATGTACAGAAGCTCTGTTACAAGCTTTGACATGCGGGCTGTCTCATCCTTGATATATCTCAGCCAGCGCTCCTGGTTTCTTATGTAGTCGTCAGGCACTGAAAGTACAACGTCTGTATTTGTGGAAATGACGGTCAGAGGAGTTTTCAGTTCATGCGAAGCATCTGCAATAAACTGCTTCTGTCTGTTCCAGGCAACCTCAATAGGCTTTATGGCCCAGCTTGCAAGGAAGAGGCTGAAGAAAAATACAATAACAAGACCGGCACATCCGATGAAGATAAATGTGATAAGAAGACGGTGAAGAGTGGAAACTTCTATCGATCTGTCAAGCAGTACAAGAGTCCTTTTGTTTTCAGGTCCGGGACTGCTTATTCTGTATCTGAATGAAACAGTATCAACAGTGCAGGTTCCTTCAGGCTTATTTTCTGATGCCAGCATTTTAACGGTGTTTTCAACCTTCAGTCCGAACTCATCTTCGTTTTCAAGAGAATCGTCCGCATATCTCATAAAGTTCTGCGTCCAGAGAGCTGCAATATTTCCTTTTTCATCAATGTCAGCAAGAATGTGTGATCTTGCCATGTTACCGTCATATTTCGGCTCGGGAGGAGGGTTGTTATCCGGTTTTCCTGATGGCTTTGAAGCCGGTTCAGTCCTGCTTTCCGCAGCAGATTCTGCTTCGGAAACTTCTCCGGTTGTTTCCCTGCTTTCAGGAGTATCCTGAACGTCAGGTTTTGCAGTCGGAATGTATTCAGGAACAGGTGAAGGCCGGCTGTCGGCTGCCGGCGCAGTGGCTTCAGCTGACGGAGCTTCCGAAGGTGAGGCAGAAGCGGATTCCTCTGCAGGAGGCCAGTTCGGCCAGCCCGGCCACGGAGGATTTTCCCACGGATTGTAGTCGCCCCATGGCTGCTGCTGTTCTGCCCACGGATCCTGTCCCTGCCATGGATTTTGTCCGTTCCACGGGTCCGGAGGCGGCCACTGGTTCTGTCCCCACCAGAAATCCCATGGATTCTGGCTGCTTTCGCCGCCCGGATTCTGCTGTCCGTTCTGCTGTTCGTTTTGATGGCTGCCGCTGTTCTGTGACGGTTCTTCCTTTGGTTTCTCATCCTTTGGAACTTCGTTTTCCGGATTGTTATGTTCCTGCCAGTAGTTTCCGCCGTCAGGACTGCCGCCCCATGGGTTTTCCCGCCACGGGTTCTCCCACGGATTTCCGCTCCATGGATTTCCCCATGTTCCGTACTGATACGGTACCGGCTGGTCAGCGTTTTGTTCCGGTGAAATAATGTCCGCTTCAGCTGTCAGAAGAGACAGCTTTATTATTTCAGTTTCGTCTGATTTTCTCAATGTAAGTTCGGAAAGTTCTGCTTCCGGAGCGGCTTCCGTGTTTTCAGAAGATTTCCGGCTGACTGTACCGGCAGTTTCGCCGTCACTGACCGGAATGTCAGTAATGTGCGGAATCTGTTTCCTTCCGGAGCTGTGCAGATCCCTTTCGTATTTCGACGATGTTTTCTGATGATTTTCAATTATGTTTTCCATAATTTCGTCGGAAACCTTTATCTCAGAATTTGACATCATTATGTAGATTGAGCTCAGCGTTGCAAACAGCACAAAAGTAAGAATGAGCATGTTTACAAGAATAAATCTGATTTTTAGTTTTTTAATCATATGCTGTCACTTTCCTGAACTGAGACAGTAGCCTACGCCTCTGACAGTTTTTACTGTAACTTCCGAGCTTATGTGCAGCAGCTTTTTTCGTATAAATGAAATATACACTTCCACGTTGTTGTATTCTGCATTAGAGTCATATCCCCAGATTTTTTCTATAAGCTTTTCCTTGCTGATTATAGCTGTTCCGTTTCTGCAGAAGAGCTCCATTATGCAGAACTCCTTGAGTCCGAGCTTAAGTGACGAACTTCCGCAGGAAAGCTCGTATGTGGAGAGATTGAGTGTTATGTCACTGAATGTAAGTACATTTTCACATACTGCACCTGCATTCCTCCGGCCGAGTGAACGTATGCGCGCAAGCAGCTCATCGGTACTGAACGGTTTTGTCATGTAGTCATCAGCGCCGTTATCAAGACCGGTAACCTTGTCGGCAATTTCATCCTTTGCAGTCAGCAGAAGTACAGGTGTGGTTATTTTACTGATTCTCAGTGACCTCAGAACATCAAAGCCGTTCATTTTCGGAAGGTTGATATCAAGTATGATAACGTCATATATTCCGGTCATCGCTGCGTCAAGTCCGGAAACACCGTCATGGCATGCATCAGTGAGATATTTGTTTTTCTGCATAATCTGCTGCAGTGCATCTGCAAGAGCTATTTCGTCTTCTATGATAAGTATCCTCGTAAAAATTCCTCCCTGAATAATTAATCTGATTTTCTGCGTTTACTATATTTTAACATATGTATATTTTCCGGTCAACCAAAGTCATACAAATGTCACAATACTGATGAGTCTCTGGAAATCAAAAACATTTATGGTTTCGTCGCTGTTTATGTCTGCATTTCTTTTCTGAAAATCATCGGCTCTCAGACCAAGTATGAGTATTCTTTTCATTATAAGCGCGTCTGCCGCATTTACAGCTTTGTCATCATTCAGGTCGCCCGGCATAAAATCTGAAGGCAGTGTGCTGAATACTGCAAATGTTCCTGTGCTGTGTGCGGTGTTTTCGCCGGCTTTGTATCTTACCGCAAGAATGTATTTTGTATCAGGTTTAAGTCCTGTAATGCGCGGCTCATCCTGCCAGACAAAATCCTGACGGAAGCTTGTTCTGTATCCGTATTCAGCTCCATCGTGATATTCAAGGGTAACTGATGTGTCATCATAGCCGAGAATTTTCATCATTTTCTGAGAGATGGATTTCTGTTCCGGAACCGTAATGCTGCTTACCTCAGATGCAAATTCAGTTTCCGTTGCCCTGTAGAAGAAGTCAAGTCTGCTTCCGGCTCTGTAGTATGATGAACACAGTGAATCCACGGATATAACTCCGTTTTTGTCTGCGAGCGTTGTGGATTCCGTCGGACTGGTTTCCCATGTGTATTTTCTGTTGCAGACAAAGCAGATGTTTTTGTCAAATTTTCCGGTCAGTCTGCCTGCCTTAAGATCAAGTTCGGTTTCGGGAGCAGGCCTTCTTGCGGGAATGGTTACAGTCATGCTTCTGCCTTCACTGTCGGTAAATACAACATCCGTGCCGGTGAGGTCGGAAACAGTGTCATAGCATTTTAATTCCGTTCCGTTTTCAGAAACGGCTGTATACATGTTACTGTCAAATATAATTCTTTCCTTTTCAAAACTGAATGAGCAGATTTCCTTCCTGCCGGGCATGGTGAATATGAATTCCTTTACCGGGGAGCTGAAGGATTTTTCGTCTGAGAGAAATCTGAGAAACAGTGAGTATGTCTTTCCGGGAACAAGCTCGCTGATGACCGCTGAGGAGTCAGATATTTTCTTTGCTGAGTACATTTTCTGACTGTCAGGCTTTTCGTTTCCGTATTTTACTTCGGCAAGATATTCAGCCCTGTCTGTAATCTGCCTGTTCAGAGTTAATGTCACCGAGTCTTCACCGGTTATGCCGATTGTCAGATCTTCGTCGCTGATTACAGGACGTGACGGGATATTTACATGCCATACTGTGCTCTGCGGTCTGTCGTCATCGGCAAGTATCTGAAAATAAAGATCAGTATCAAAGTCCGGATAAATCCTGAAAACACTTTCTCCCAGAATACTGTCCAGCCTGTTGTAAATATCCTCAGCATCGCTCATGTCAGGTGATGTACTGAAAACCATCTTTCCCTTGAATGAGAACAGACCGCGGATTACCTCACTGCTCATAAGCAGGGCGTGTTCGCCGACAGCTTCGGAAAGATTTCTTTTTTCAGCCAGAACTATGTCATATTCTCTGTCAGGTTCGGTAACATGAAGTGTCTGCCCGAGATAATCTGAGATGCTTTCGCCGCTGCTGAATTCATGTCCGTCTTCAGCGGTAACGGTGACCTTTTCGCTGTCTGTCAGTATAGTTTCAGTTAAATAGTCAGGTACGGCACGGTTCCTTAAAATATTAACGGTATATTCGGTGCTGTCCATGCCGCTTTCTGATGAGATAATCCTAACAGTGTTCATGCCGTATTCAAGAGGTATCTCTTCAGAACGGTGTCCCGAAATGTTTTCCTTTCCGTTTACCGTGATTTTGCCTGTACCGGAAGGGAAGAAGGAGGCAGTGCTTCCGGTTCCTCTGAGAACTGTATTTATTTCAGTTACCGGATTTTCATTTTCATCGCATACTGCCAGCGGCTCACCGTTTACGGTAAGTGAACTGAGAACGGACTGTTTCCTTTCAGGCTGTTCAGTCATTTCCGTGCCGTCTGAACCGAATGCCTTCAGACATACATTTCCGATATAGTACATGATGTTGGTGTCACGCATCTGTCTGTTTTCGTATGCTTCTTCTATTCTGAGATTTTTAGTGTCAGTCCATCTTGTTCCGTTGGGGCTGATAAAGCTCTGTCCGGCTTCGGAACTGTTCTGTATTTCTTCCTTTGAAATATTCGCAGCATCAACTGTAAATTTGTTTTCCATAAGCATAACTGCAGCCTCAACCGGAACAGGATGGTCGGATACAGGATTAGTAAGCCCCGCCGTAATGGAAAATACTTCACCCTTTTTTACCTTAACCGGTTCGAAAAGACTTACAGTGTGATATCCGGCATATTTTTCCGTGCCTGCTGTAATTCCGTGTGCGGTTCCGGATGAAGGATTGTCCGGATTTTCAAGGTCTGTATAGACGGTTATTTCGTAGGAGGCATTGTTGTCTGTGGTGTAGAAGCCTGCTCCTGAAATGTATTCGTCCTTTTCGGCTGTGAAAACATTTGCCATGTATCCGGTGTTTCTGTCAGTAACTCCCGGCGAAACAGCAGCCGTATAGAAAAGAGTGTCATGCTGGTAGTTTGTCTGGTATCTGCCGGATTTTTCTGCCTTCAGACAGCATGTGTCGCTTATGGAACGGTCGTAGTACGACATGTGGAAGTAACCGTCATTTCCCCATGAGTCGCCCCAGCTGTTTTTTACAAGCCATGCCCCGTCTCCGGGTGGTGTTACGAGGAAGTTTTCACGGCTGTAGCTGTCATCCCAGCCAACAATAAGTACACCGTGATTTGTTTTTCCGCCTTCTGCGTCATACTGTGCAAAGGTTTCCTCGCTGCATGTGTTTTCGTAGCGCATATTAACCGAAACTGCATTTCCTTCAGTGAGCATATGCTTTATCTCCTCGTCAGAGAAACGCAGCATCTGTGACGGAGCAGTGTCCTTCAGTGAATATGCGTTCACCAGATTTATATCAGTTACAAAGTATTCGCTCCGGTTCTGAAGAGACAGGTCGATATCCTCCTCGGACGTGCTGTAGGGGAGAAGTGACTCACGCACAGGTCCTGTCCATCTTGAATATGATGCAGCAGCATATGAAATATGACCGCCGGCTATAAAGCTGTCTCCGGCTTCAGGATTTTTCGGGGTGCTGTCACCGAAAAAGCTGAAGTATGCCAGATGAAGCTCAGAAAGGTCGATAAAGGGTTCACTTCTTATAAGTGCGGTTTCAAGTGCTCCCGAAGCTGCAAATGACCAGCACGTTCCGAAGTTACCCTGATGCTTTACGGAAGAAACAAGTCCCTGCTCGCGCAGATCAAATTTTTCCGGAAGCTGACTGATTTCAGCCTGTGACAGAGCAGGGGAAAGACTGCTCTGAGCAGTGACTGCAGTTATTTCACCGGCAGAATTGTTGTTTTCAGCATACGGCTGAAGGTTCATGGATGTAAATGCAAGTGCACCGGCAGCAGCGGCCGCTGCAGTCTTTTTTATATTCAATGTCTTATTCTCCTTTGCATTAAGGAACCACTGATTAAATC
>DCGK01000112.1:33819-37451 GCA_002315235.1 Ruminococcus sp. UBA1780 | reverse complement strand
TCAATAAGATGACGATAGCACTCGTATTCACCGTCTCTTCCGTATGAACTCATTACACTGTGCTCAGTTGGAGGAACACCCCTGCCGACTGTTTCCTTTGCACAGTCACAGTTGTAAAACTGTTCGAGCCACGGAACCGCACCTATTGTCGCTGTTCCTGTAAATGAGAGAAGGTGCGCTGCGCTGCTCTTTTCTGCGCTTTCTATTGATGTCATTCCTCTCATTGAGAAATCACCGCATGCCGCATTTTTAATACACGGAAGCTTGTCTGAGCATTCCTTTTCTGATTTTTTACCGTTTTCAAAATCAATTCTCTTTACTGCATTTACAGATACGGTTTTATCAAAATATCTGTTTACCACCTGACGATATGCATACGCAACTGTTGCAGAGTTCATAGTATGCCATACATTTACCGATATAAATGTTTCCAGATAGTTTACAAGCCAGCCAAATCCCTTCACTGTGTTTGATATCTCGTAAACCGGTGTTTTTATATTTACTCTTGTTCCCTCTGCGACAGCCTTAATCTGAATCGGAAGATATCCCAGGTCGTACAGCTTTTCTATTTCTGACGTGTCAGCAGCCTGTGCTGTCATAGTGTTTGAAATAAGTCTCCTGTACTCATCAAGCATCTCTTCCCTGTCTCTTCCGAAAAAATTCTCATTGAAATATCCGACAAGGTATTCCTTGATAAATGCCTGCATGCCGAACACTACCGCCTTGTCGGTGTATTCATATCTTGACATTCTCGGTGTCCAGTAAGACACAAGATATTCGAGTCCGGGTGTGTATGCAAGATGGTGAATTGTCTTGTAAAAATCTGTAAGTACAAGCGGATTAGCTTTTCTGATGTTCATAATCTGTTCCCCCTGTCAGTATGTTCTGTTATCTGAATCTTTTTATAATTTTTATAAGTTCGTTTTCCTTTGTAAAAATGCTGTCGGTAGTAAATATTCTGTCAACAAGTCCGCTGCTGATAAGCTCACCCCCGAGGATTGTATTTTCACAGTGAGTAATGTACAGATAAATTTCTGTGGCACCTGATTCCCTGAGCTTCTTTGCTGAATGATAGAATGTGCCGCCCCTGCTGCATATATCATCGACGATAAATACTCTGAACGGTTCTTCAGGAATGTTTCCTGAAAGTTCAAGTCCTTCAATCTTTCCGGTTCTCCAGTCACGCTTCTTCTCACCCTTAAGGTACGGAAGCTTAATAAGACTTTCATATTTTTTTGCACATCCGGCATCCGGATAGAACATGATATCCTTCTCAGGTCTGAAGCCTATTTCCTCCATAATCTGTTCAATCAGAGGAATATGCGATACCTTTTCTATTCTGTCTATAAGCGCTGCAGACACGTCTGAATGCGGGTCATATACTTTTACACATCTGAAATCAAGACTGTTGATAAATTCAGCAAAATACTTCAGCGTAAAAACCTCATCATTGTTTTTTACCCTGTCCATTCGTGCATTTGGAATGTACGGCATTTCGAGGATGATATCAGCTTTTCTGTTATGAGTTCTGATATGGTTCACCGTAAAAAACAGATCTGCCATTTCACTTGTACTGTCAAAGCACCATGTTACAGTAACAGTATCCCCTTCCGGAACATTTACTCTGAATGAGGTTGTTCCGTCCGGAAAATATTTGTTTTCAATTATCTCTCCGCAAACTTTAATCATCTGTAAGTCTCCACATTAACCTGACATACCTTCATAGCTTCAAGAGCGTTCCTGTGTGTCTCCGGTGTAACACCTGCGCAGCAGTTCTCATAAACTGTAATATCAGTTTCAGGTGAAAAAGCTCTGATAAGCATCGCATTGCTGATTACACAAATATCAGTGCAGAGGCCTGTCATATATACCTCAGCCGGATTTTCCTCACTCATAACTGCCGCAAGCTCATCTGAGCCGAATGTGACCTTATCTATGATACGTGAATTTCTGTATGCATCAGTAGCCTTAAGAGCATCACATATCTCCCAGCCTTCAGTTCCTTCGATACAGTGCTTTACAGGAAGCTTTTTTCCTTCAAGAGTATCAGAGTAATTGTCAAAGTGAGTATCCCTTGTAAAAATAACCTCCCCGTCAAATTCACTGACAGCCTTTACAACTGAAGGTACAATCTTTACAGCTTCAGGTGTTCCGAGTGAACCGTCAATGAAGTCGTTCTGCATGTCAATTACCATGAGTATTTTTTTCATAAAATCAATCCCTTTCCTCTGTCGTGTTTTTCATTGGTTGTTTTACTCCTAAGAGTTTATGCTTATATTATAGCAGTGTTTTATCCGATTGTCAATAGCTTTCAGAATTTTTTTCTGTAAAGCACTGCACGCTTGTGCTGACCGTTTTCATCGCACTGCATTGTCTTCTCCATTTTCTTGTCATACAGTCTGTGAACAACCTCCTTGCTTACAGTTCTGCCCTTAATAAGCGCATATACCGCCTGCATCTGGGGAATGCTGAATTTTTCCGGAAGAAGCATAAAAATAAAGTCATTTATGTCAATACCGTTCCTTATAAAGAAAACTGCATCCGTTATTATTCTGACATGGTCAAATGCCAGCTCTCCTCTGACATTTTTTATCACGGCAAAATCCCTGAGCTCCGATACTTCAACTGCAAACAGCTCATTTTCATCCTTTGTAAATGAAGCGGAAAATCCATCCTCTGTCTCCTTTATCTCAACATCAAACCATGCAGCGTCAGAAGCATCACTCGACGCCGCCACAATATCACTGCTTCCGCTGACAAGTGAAATATAAGCGCAGGAAACAATTCTTCCTCGCGGGTCACGGTCAACCGCACTGTAGGTGCGGAACTGTCTGAGATAAGGCTCCTTAAGTCCTGTTTCTTCAGAAAGCTCTCTTGCTGCACATTCCTCTATAGTCTCATTCATTTTAAGAAATCCGCCAGGGAGTGCCCATTTATCCCTGTAAGGGTGTTCTCCTCGTTTTATCAGCATAAGTGTAAGCTTCTTTTCAGCACTCTTCTTCGGATTGTCAGAAGCAACATCCCTGACAGCAAATACTGCCATATCCGCCGCAACTGACGGTCTCTCGTAGTTTTCTATACTGTATCCGTCTATAAACTGTTTCTCGTTCATCAGTATTTTCCTTTCGGCAATTTCAGTTATTTTGATTTCACTTTAAATGCAATTATTTGCGTTTACTATAAATGATTTACTATAATTATACTTTTTTCCCGTCACGGATGTCAACAGAAACCGTCAGTCTTTGTATTATCTGCGCTGTTGAGCCTCTGCACCGGCTCTTGCTGTAATAAAAACTACCAACACATCCATGATTTAAATATTTTTTTTGTGTATTTAGGCAAGAAAATATAAAAAAGCCCTTGCATTTCTCTGAAAACTGTGATATAATACAAATATCAACTTAGCAAGCATATTTTTTATGTGAGCTATGTTAAGAAGGAGGAATTTGTATGAAAACAATTATTTCAGCTAAAAAAATGAACATCCCACAGGCTTTTGACGAATACGCTAAGGAAAGAATCGATTCAAGATTATCCAAGTTTTTCGGTGACGATGCAGACGCAAAGATTGTAATGTCTGAAACAAGAAACCAGATCGTTGTCGAACTTACTGTAAGATATAACAATATAAT
>DCGK01000112.1:1067-33734 GCA_002315235.1 Ruminococcus sp. UBA1780 | reverse complement strand
ATTCGCAAGAACAAGACAAGAGTTGAAAAGAAGCTCAAGGAAAATGCTTTTGCAGAAGCTTATGCAGATATTGTTGAAGAACAGTACGACTTCGAGGTTGTTAAGCATAAGAAATTCACTATGCGTCCTATGGATGTTGAGGAAGCAATTCTTCAGATGAATCTTCTCGGACACAGCTTCTTCATGTTCAGCAATGCCGAAACAGGCATCACAAATGTTGTATACAAGAGAGCTGACGGTAACTATGCCGTTCTTGAACCTGAATCATAATTAAAGCCACTACTGCAGCGATTTCGCTGTAATGATAAACCTGCCCTTGAAAAAGGGTCCACTACACTGCACCGAAGGCTGTCCTGACCGGACAGCCTTCGGTGCGTCTATTGACATATATATATCATGTGTGATAAAATATAACAACACAGAGAATACAGCTGTTTATTGTATTCACTGTAAAGCAGAGCTTTGACAGAACAATAACAAAAAAGGAGACTGACAATGAAAAAAATACTTTCAAAATTTGACTACAACGCCCCGGTAATACTTACATTTACACTTATCGCTTTTGCAGTACAGCTGATCAGTTCCATCCCGGGACTCAAAGGATTTCACAGTCTGTTCGTTGTATACAGAGATTCTCTTCTTAATCCTCTGTTTTATCTCAGACTGTTCACCCACGTAATCGGTCACGCCGGATGGGGACATTTCACCGGAAACTTCAGCTTTATCCTTATTCTCGGCCCTATGCTTGAAGAAAAATACGGAAGTAAACGACTGCTTTTCATGATGGCAGTCACTGCACTGCTTACCGCCGCAATCAATATCGTATTTTTCAATAATATTCTCTGCGGAGCAAGCGGCATAGTGTTTATGTTCATTCTTCTTGCTTCATGCGGAAATATAAAGGATGGCAGCATCCCTGTAACACTTATTCTCGCCGCTGTATTCTACATTGGCAAGGAGCTTATTGATTCACTGGGACACGATAATGTTTCACAGCTTTCACACATCCTCGGCGGACTTATCGGCGCAGCTTTCGGATTTATGTTCGCTCCAAAGGAAAATCAGAAATTATTACCTTACTGACAGCAAAATACCCCGAAAAAAACAGTGCACATCAAAAATACGTTTTTGCGTAGTTTTGATGTGCTTTTTATTTTTTCGGTATCTTTATTCACCAAGGAACCAGATATCCTTGTTTTCAAATTCCTTTCCTTCAAGGTATGAAAGAATATTCGGTTCATCTGTTTTTCTGAACATAAGTCTGTATGCACAGAGCGCCTGATATTTGTAACCGAATCTTTCATTGACATTACGGTTTCCGTACCGTGAATCTCCGACAATCGGACATCCGATAAATGCCATATGCGCCCTTATCTGATGAGTTCGTCCTGTAACAAGTTCAACCTCTGTCAGAACAGAATTCCTGTAGTTACGGTCTATTACCCTGTATTTTGTTATTATCTTTTTGCTGCCTTCAAACTCATCTTTTTTTATAGTTACCATGTTTGCAGCATTGTCTTTTCTGTGCCATGCAGTAAGAGTAGCTCTCGGCTCAGCCGGCTCTGATGCGAGCATGCACAGATATTTCTTTACTATGTTGTCTTCACGTATTTTTTTGTTAATTTCTCTCAGGGCCGCAGCATTTTTAGCACCGATTACTATTCCTGCCGTATTTCTGTCAAGTCTGTTGCACAGAGCCGGTGCAAATGAATTTTCCTCCCCTGGCTTGTACTCCCCTGTTTTTACAAGATAATTCTTAAGTCTGTCAGCCAGCGTGTCCTGATCATTCTTAATATCGCTGTGTACAATAATCCCAGGCTTTTTGTTTATCAGAATTATGTTCTCATCATCGTATATTATATCTTCATTTTTTAATGATTTACCGTTTCTGAATCCGGCTGTTTTTTCTGTTTTCTGTTTTCCCAGCAAATCATCATTAATAAATATTTTCAGTTCATCGCCTTCGTTCAGTCTGTCTGAAATATCACATCTCCTGCCGTTTAACTTGATGTTTTTAGTTCTGACTGCCTTGCACATAACACTCTTCTGCAGATCAGGAAATGCTTTGAGAATGAACTTGTCCAGTCTCTGTCCTGCGTCATTGCTGTTTATAGTAAACTGTTTCATACTGTTTCCTTTTCTATGTATTTCAAAGCTCTGTGTTGTCCCGGGCACTGATTAACCTTAATCAGTGATAACATAATCAGTATAACATATAAATTTAAATATTTCAACAGATAAGATACGCGAAAATATATGCAATACACATAACATCTGCGCATTTTTTTGTTTGACATTGTGCATTTTATACGATATAATATACATAAGCTTTTATTATAGTGAACATCAGAACATTTTTTATCAGGGGATTAGTTATGGGTATACGGAAAAAATATTTATCATCATTACAGCAGATTTCATGCTGCATGATGCGTCTGAAAAACATATATATTTCTGAAAAATTTACCGGTGCCGGGTCTGTTCTTAATATTGCGGATATAATGCGAAGCGAGGGAGCAGGAAAAGTCCTTATCATCAGCGATGACAATATCCTGAGCACCGGAGCGACACGCACTTTCGAAAACAGACTTCACGAATATGGTATTGACTTTGTTTATTTCACTGATTTAAACGGTAAAAATGACAAAGACAGTCTTGAAAAAGGGTTTATGTTATACAGAACCGAAAACTGTGATACAGTCGCAGCCATAGGCGGCGGAACAGTAATTGACTGCGCAAAGCTCATAGCCCTCAAAGCGTCCAATCCTACCAAAAATATATCTTATTTTATGGACTTTACTGCACGTCCGAAGCGTGCTGTTCCTCTGTATGCTGTACCAACAACAACAGGCACAGGTTCAGAGGTGTCTCTTCTTTCATTTTTTACGGATTCTTCCGGAAAAAAGCGTCCGGTTCTGTCTTCGGAATTTGTACCGAGAGCGGTTGCACTTGACCCGGATTTTATCGTATCTCTCAGTTCTGAAATGATTGCATGGTGCGGCATGAGTACTCTCACCAGAGCAGTTGAATCATACATCAGTGTCTACTCGGAACGATTTTACCGCGACACAGTAAATGCTCCCAAGGCCTGCCGCATGGTATTTGAAAACCTGTATGATGCCTATATAGATCCGGAAAACATAAGTGCAAGACTTAATCTTCTCAAAGCGTCTTACTACGCCGGAATTTCATTCAGACGATCTGCAGGCGGATATGCCGAAGCTATCTCAAACAGAATGTCTGAGCTGTACGGCATTCACCACGGAAAAGCAAACGCTGTTATACTCCCTCTTATTCTTGAGGAATACATGCCGGAAATTAATTCTGATCTTTCTGCACTGTCGTATAACTGTAACTTTTCAGATAACCATAATTCGGAAACAGAAAATGCATTCAGACTAATCGAACAGATTCGTGACCTTAATAATTTACTTGGAATACCGGATTATATTGAAGAGCTGAAACCAACAGATACAGATAAAATAGTGCGAAGAACTCAGGCTGATGCCAGACTGTGCGGATGTCCTAAAATTTTTACAGACCCTGAGCTTGAGCAGTTTATAGTAAATCTGCAGAAACACTGATTAATCAGTACCCCATAAAAATCAAAAAATGCCGGGCAGCTGCCCGGCATTTTTCTGTATCTGAAAGATGAAAATTATTCTGTCATCATTCCGTTTTCATTAAAGTTTCTCATTTCACCGTTGTATTCATAGTGACCAGGTCTTATAATACCATCGTTACCGAAATAGTAAACTGTTCCGTTAATTGTCTGGAAACCTGTCTGAAGAATACCGTTTGAATCAAAATAATACTTGTTATCACCGATGTACTGGTATCCTGAAACACCTGCACCATCGTTGTTGAAGTAGTAAAGGTTATCGTCGGCCATTCTGATCCAGCCTGAAAGTACAACACCCTGATCGTTGAGGTAATATCTGTTAGGTCCGACTGAAATGTAGCCCTTCTGCATATTACCGTCCTTATAGCTGAAGTAGTACTTCTGTCCGTTTACGCCTGTAAATCCCTTTGCCATCTTACCGTTTTTAAGGAAGTAAACAGTTTTGCCGTTATATGACTGGAAGCATTCCTTTTTCATGATACCGTCATCACCGAAGAGATATGTATCATGATCAATTGTTACTTCACCTACGGCAATTGTACCGTCTTCATAAGTATAGTAGGTATCCTTGTTGTCACCGTATTCCGAGAAGCCCTGCGGAAGAGTATAACCGTTTTCATCAAGGAAATAGTTCTTTCCGTCAATGTTGTTTCTTCCCTTGAACGGTTCCTTCCTGTCATTGAGCATCTGAATGCGTCCTTCTTCCGGAGCTTCAGTTACCGGCTTTTCTTCTGCCTTTGTCACATCAGGAGCCGTTGTTGTAACATCAGGAGCTGTTGTTACCGGAGCTGTCGTTGTCACCTCAGCGCTTGCGTCCGGACATCCGAATTCGTCAAAGCTGTAAACAGTGTCATCAACCTTAAGGTTTCCGCTTGCAGCACTGAAATCTTCTGTAAAATAGTGTGTTCCGTCCTCAAGAATCTTCCAGCCTTTTGCAAGCACTCCGGAATCTGATGAATAATAGTTCTTTCCGTCATCACCAGCCTGGAACCATCCTGTCTGAAGAACACCGTCTTCATTAAAATAATATGTTCCGTCATCAAGTTCAGTAAAGCCCTTCATGGCACGTCCATCATCACTGAAGCAGTAAACTGCTCCGTCAACAGACTTAAATCCTGAAAACATTCCGAAATTATTCTGGTCAAAATAGAATGTATCTGAACCAATCATGTAAAGCCCCGATGCAAGAGTACCATCCTTTGTTACATATACGACATTTTCGTCAAATGTTGTCCATCCAGGAGTAATGCCTCCGTCAGCATCAAAAAGATATGACTTGCCGTCAATCTGATAAAGTCCGACAGCTTTCTGATGTGTATCAGGATCAATGTAAATCATCTCACCGTTAATGCTGTTCCATCCGGAGTTGCTGAAGTTTTCAACCTCAGGCTCCTTTCCTGCATCAGACATTACCTTACCGAGAATAGGGAGCGATATAAGTACAACTGCACCGAATGCGCAGACTGCAAATATCATCGGATCCTGTTTTTTCTTTTTAACTGCAGGGGTATAATTAACCTTCTGATTATTTTTTTTCTTAGCCAATCCGTCCACCTCATGTTTAATATACAGTGAACGTCAAAATAAATCTGACTTTCACTGTAATCATTTTTTTATACTGCCTTGCACATCCGATGACTGCGTCATTTCCGTGCATATCGGCAATATTTACTATAATTCTGTAATGCAACAAAAACTATACGGGATATGCCACTTTCCGGACCCGAAAGTATCTTCCATGCAATCCGGAGATGCATTGATAAGTAAAAATTTTTCTTTAACTGTAACAACACTAGTATATTCTAACACATAATCAGATATTTTTCAATACTTTTAAATTAAAATAGTTTTTTCTTGAAAAAAATAAAAGCAATAATAAGACTAAGTACTATGGTTATGATAATTACCAGTGCAAATCCATAAGGATTCTGCGAAAGCGGCATGCTCTGCGGGCTGAGGTTCATTCCGTAGGCACTGAATATCATGGTAGGAATAGAAAGAACAATTGTAATGGTGGCAAGAATCTTCATGATTATGTTAAGGTTGTTGTTGATAATTGAAGCAAAGGCATCAGTTGTACTGCTGAGAATTCCGGTGTAAATGTTTGACATCTCAATAGCCTGCTTGTTTTCAATGATAACATCCTCAAGAAGATCATGATCCTCAGGATATTTTTTTATTGCTTCTGTTTTAAGAAGCTTTTCAAGTACCATTTCGTTTGAACGAAGTGATGTAGTAAAATACATAAGTGATTTTTCAAGTTCAAGCATCTCTATGAGTTCCTTGTTTTTTGTAGACTTATGCATGCTTGTCTCAATGTTCTCACTCTGTCTGTTGATATTACGAAGATACTGAAGAAAAAGTGATGCATTTTTATAAAGAATCTGCAGAACAAATCTTGTTTTCATGTGTGTATGAAAATTACGGATTTTTGATTCCGCAAAAGCCTTGAGAACCTCTGTCTTTTCAAGACAAACCGTGATTATCGCCTTTTTTGTAAGAATAATAGACATAGGAATTGTCACGTAATACTGTTTTTCATTACGTACTTCAATTGTTGGAACGTCCACGATAATCATGGTGTATGTGTCTTCAATCTGAATACGTGAGCGTTCCTCATCATCGAGGGCAGCACGAATATCATCAGCTTCGATGCCATTCTGCTGAGCTACTTCGATAAGTTCAGTTTCCGACGGTGAAACCAGTGAAATCCAGCATCCCTCTTCCCAGGAATCAACTGTGCTGATTTTTCCGTCATTTGTTTTGTAAATCTGTTTCATAATAAAGAATAGTTACATCCTTTCCGGTCCGTACAGATAAACCGGAAAAGCCGAAAAAATACCTGAACGGATCATATATTTTATTGTTGTTACACCCAGGATCGCCGTCCATTAATTTTTTCACCTTCTTCTTTATAATTTTTTCCTAAGGAAACACTGATTCAATCACGTCTGACAACTTAACGCACAGTCTGCGCAGTCAGCCCTGATCAGTACTTCCTTAACCCAGCAATTCTGAAATGAGAGCATTTGAAACCAGAAAACCTTCCGGTGTAAAAGAAATACTCTCTTCAGTTATATTTATCAGGCCTGTATTTCTGAATTTTCCGGCCCGTTCTGCAACAGAGCGGAACTCATCAGGAAAGTCACTTTTTCTGAGACCTCCCGCAAGCCTGAGTACAAGCATAGCCTTTTCAAAAAAGCTTCCCGGATTCTCTTCATTTATAGTTTCAGACTGAATATCAGCTGCGGTAAAATCAGCAAGGCTGCGGGGAACTTCAAAGCGTTTCCCGTCAAAGTACGAGTGCGCCGAAGGACCTATGCCGATATACTCCCTGCTTTTCCAGTACCTGAGATTGTGTCTGCTTTCATATCCGGGTTTTGAAAAATTTGAAATCTCGTACTGAAAATATCCTCTCTCAGCAAGTGTCTTTACAGCAAGAAGATACAGATCAGCAGACATGTCCTCATCAGGCACTTCGCCTGACACACGGTTTCTGAAATACTCGGTTCCCGGTTCTATCTTGAGAAGATATCCGGAAATATGCTGAAGTTCAAGCTCCGCCAGTGAATGTACTGACTGAACAAGAGTATCTGCATTCTGGCCTTTTATTCCAATCATCAGATCTCCGGAAATGTTTTCAAAGCCTGAACTGCGGGCATCACTTACTGCCTTTGCAGCTTCTGCAAAATTATGAATTCTTCCGAGATCAGTCAGCTCTGAATCAACTGCGGACTGAATTCCGACTGATATTCTGTTCACTCCGCTTTTTCTTATTGCTGACAGCTTGCTGACAGCTGCTGTCTTCGGATTCATCTCCATGGTAATCTCTGCATCATCAGTAATAAAACCGCGGTTTTCATATAATATCTCACTGAAGAAACCGGCAGGCATAACTGAGGGAGTTCCTCCCCCGAAATACACAGTATCAAACTTCAGCCCGGGATAACCGGAAGTATAGCGGCGAATATTACGGAGAACCGCATCTGTATATTTTCTGTATGTATCATCCGAATGAGACGACACAGAATAAAAATCACAGTACGGACATTTCCTTATGCAGAACGGAACATGAATGTAAAGACCCGTTTTCATATGATATCACGTCTGTTATTTTCCGCAAGTCTGAAAAACAGCGCATTCACTACTCTGCTCAGCACAAATGCGAGAATAACAAGAACTGCTGCAAATGTAATCTGTATTGTATGATAATTAACAAGTATATATATGAAAGCTGCAGCCATGATTACTGTATCAGCTGCTGTAGCTCCCCATCCGTGAACTGCATGCTTCCCGCAGTCAGGACAGGCTGTTCCTCTGGAAGTCATTCCGCCTGTACGAAGCTTCAGTACAAGGGAGAAAGATTTGTTTCCGCAGTAGGGACATGTATATTTCGGCATGGCTATTCTCCTTATTCGTCAAGTTTAAGAACACTCATAAATGCTTCCTGAGGTACTTCTACTGTACCAAGGCTGCGCATTCTCTTCTTTCCTTCCTTCTGCTTCTCAAGGAGCTTCTTCTTACGGGTAATATCACCGCCGTAGCATTTTGCAAGAACGTCCTTTCGCATTGCCTTGATGGTTTCGCGTGCAATTATTTTGCCGCCGATTGCAGCCTGAACAGGAACTTCAAAGAGCTGTCTCGGAATATTGTCCTTGAGTTTTTCAACCATTTTTCTGGCACGTGTATACGCACTGTCCGCATGTACAATAAATGAAAGTGCATCCACGTTGTCACCGTTAAGAAGTATGTCAAGCTTTACAAGTTTTGAAGGAGCATAACCGATAAGCTCATAGTCAAACGATGCATATCCTCTTGTACGTGACTTGAGCGCATCAAAGAAATCATATACGATTTCGTTAAGCGGAAGCTCATAATGAATGTTTACTCTTGTGTCGTCAAGGTAATCCATTGTTTTAAACACGCCTCTTCTGTTCTGACAGAGTTCCATAATATTTCCTACAAACTCTGAAGGTGCCAGTATCTCCGCCTTAACCATCGGCTCCTCAGCACTCTGAATAACAGCTGCATCAGGGTAGTTGGTAGGATTGTCGATGTATACTGTTTCACCGTTGGTAAGATTTATCTTGAAAATAACTGAAGGGGCTGTTGTGATAAGATCAAGATTATATTCTCTTTCAAGTCTTTCCTGGATAATCTCCATGTGAAGAAGTCCGAGGAATCCGCATCTGAATCCGAATCCGAGTGCAATTGATGTTTCCGGTTCAAATGAAAGTGACGCATCATTCAGCTGAAGCTTTTCAAGTGCTTCCCTGAGATCAACGTACTTGGCTCCGTCAGCTGGATAAATACCCGAGAACACCATAGGATTAACCTTACGGTATCCCGGAAGAGGTTCATCGCACGGACATTCACTCAGTGTTACCGTATCACCAACCTGAGTGTCTCCGATATTCTTGATTGAAGCAGCGATGTATCCAACCTCACCTGCTTCAAGGAAGTTCTTGTTAATATGATTTGTCGCATCCATAAATCCTGCTTCAACTACAGTAAACTCAGCACCCGTAGCCATAAGTCTGATTTTGTCTCCTGTTCTGACTGTGCCTTCCTTGATTCTTACGTAAATGATAACGCCCTTGTATGAATCATAGTAGCTGTCAAAAATAAGAGCCTTAAGCGGAGCATCAGGATCTCCCTTCGGAGGAGGAACTTCCTTTACAATCTTTTCAAGTACTGATTCGATATTAATGCCCATTTTTGCAGATATACGCGGAGCATCCATTGCCGGTATACCGATGATATTTTCAACTTCGCCGCATACACGTTCCGGATCAGCGGACGGGAGATCAATTTTGTTTACAACAGGAACAACTTCAAGGTCATGCTCAATAGCAAGATATGTATTGGCAAGTGTCTGTGCTTCAATTCCCTGCGAAGCATCAACAACAAGAATTGCACCTTCACAGGCAGCAAGTGATCTTGAAACCTCATAGTTAAAGTCAACATGACCAGGTGTGTCTATAAGATTGAATGTGTACTCCTCACCGTCTTCAGCCTTATAAATGAGTCTTACAGCTCTCGCCTTGATAGTGATTCCTCTTTCACGTTCAATATCCATATTATCAAGGAGCTGCTCTTCCATGTCTCTCTCTGCAACAGTCTTTGTTTTTTCAAGAATTCTGTCAGCGAGTGTTGACTTTCCGTGATCTATATGTGCAATTATGCAGAAATTTCTTATTTTGTTACTAGCCAAAAAAGTTCCCTCCGTTTTTTCATTATTAGTTACATTATATCATAATAACTGTTTAAAGTAAAGAAAAAAGTGAGCGTCAGAACGAATCTGACGCTCACTGTATACTAAGATTACTTGCTTTCCTTTTCAGACTTGCTGTGTTTGGTGTGCTTTTCCTTCTTAGCTTTCTTTACCGCTTCCGGACCGTAAAGAAATACAATTTCTCTTCTTACTGCAAGAATAAGTGCAGAAGCAATGTAAATAACAAGAATAACTGCATCTATAATAAGAACAGAGAAAAGTGAATCCTTTACAGCGTGCTTGATAACACCGAATGTTGAAGCTGAAGCAGGAGTAAGGACATTGTAGGCCTTAGGGAAAACTATTGTTCTGTAGTAGTCATCCGTTGTTCTTCCTGCTGCATCGATGATATCATTTATGTTGTCATTAAGAGCTGCTATCTCTTCCTCAACCTTGGCTTTCTTCGATGTTGAATTTGCCTGGGTTGATGCATTGAGTCTCTCTATTCTCTTGTTGTAAAGATTAATCTGCTGAACAGTTGTTGAAAGGTCATCCTGAATCTGCTGTTTCTTTTTGAAGAGGTCATCGTATTCCTTTGAAGTAAGAGAAGCTGTTATGCCGCCTTCCTTCTCCTTACCGTCTCCAAAGTACATTACCTTGTCCTTTCTGTAGCTGGCAATTGAATCATTTACAGAAGCAAGGGTGTCATTATAAACAGAAAGCTTTCTCTGAAGTTCTTCTGTACGGTAAAGATAATATGTAAGAAGTGTTTCCTTGTCCTTGGTTACTGAGTTGATTGTTACATACGAATCGATTGTTGAAAGGTCAATCTTTCTGAGAGTATCAATTGCTTCAGTAATATCTGAGAAAGTATAGCCTGTTTCCTTTGAACGGAATCTTGTTGTATCTGTGCTTGACACCTGTGTAATATATGTGGACAGTTTTGAAAGAGTTGAATCAAACACGTCAATTACTTCTGAATAGTCATAAACATGATAATCAAAAGCGTTAAGTGTATTGCCAAGTGACTTGTTGAATCCGTATGCATCAAAGAAGTGCTGACTGTAGCAGTCGAGCATTTTGTTGATGAATTCAGCAGCCTCAGTATCACTGAGTTCCGTTGAAGCATAGTCAAAATGAACTCTGTACTGTGTCGGATAGTAGGTAGAATCTGAAACCTTAATAGATGAGCTTACATCTCCGGCACTCTTGAAAACATTGTTGTAGGTAGTGATTCTCTTGATTGCATCTTCAGGAATAACACCTTCAAATGTGATGTTTCTTCTGATTACATCACATCTGTCTTCAGGAATGTTCATTTCAGCAAGAACTTCAGTGATAATTTCCTCGCTCTTGATAGTATTAACGTAGAACTTGTTACCGTTAGGGTCAAGTCCCTTTTCAACGCCGTCATAAGTAAAACTGATGAGTGATGTAAGCTTTCTGTATGAATCCTGCTTGACTACAGCCGTAACGGAAACAACAACAAGTGAAACCACTACTGAAACTGCAAGCCATACTGCACAGAGCTTTTTCAGATATCTGAATATATCCTTAACTGATACCTTGAACTGGCCTTCCTTGTGTCTGAGTTTTTCCTTCAGAGCAGCACCAGGCGCGCTAATAACATTCTCTTCCATTTTTCCTCCATTAATTATCATAAACTATAACTGAAAATATAGAATTTTTTCTTATCTGCAAAATGCAGAACACGTTTTATTATATCATATAATAAATATTTTGTAAAGCATATAGCAGGCAGGCACTTGAAAGTAGTTATGATATATGATAAAATAATAGTATGGTGAATATTTTTGTTCAAATACACTATTCTGATTCAAAAGGAGGAATTGTTTATGCTGGAAAAAGCTATATCTTCATCAGAAAAAAAAGAAGTACTTCAGGAAATGTCAAAGCAGCTGAGCGAACAGCTTTCCGTACTTCAGCTTCGCATCAAAGAGTCCGGACGTCCTGTCATCATAGTGATAGAAGGATGGGAAGCCTCCGGCAAGGGCAGTGCTGCTGCCTCTCTGATAAAATATCTTGACCCGAGATTTTTTAAGGTTTATTCCACAGAGGAAGCAAACTCAGAAGAAAAGAAATATCCGTTTATGAAGCGTCACTGGAGCACTATACCGGAAAAAGGCAGAATTTCAGTGATGAACAAAAGCTGGTATTCCGAACTTGCCTGTTCCTTCCTTGAAGGCAGAATCACTGAAGAGGAATATGACCGCAGGATTATATCAATAAGGAACTTTGAACGTCAGCTTACAGATGACGGATATATAATAATCAAGCTGTTTCTTCAGATAAGCAGCAGCGAGCAGAAAAAAAGAATGAAAAAGCTCAGTGAAAACAGGAACACAAAATGGCGTGTAACTGAAAGCGACAGATTTCAGAACAGAAACTATGACAAATACTACAAAACATTTGACGATATTCTTTCGATTACGGATTTTCCGTTTTCACGATGGACTGTTATAAACGCTCAGAAGCGTGCATTCACCAAATATGCTGTATTCAGTACTGTAACAGGAAAAATAAATGATTCCATTGCCTCAGGGATAATCACCGTAAGCAGTTCATCCGGATTCAGCCTGAATGATATGCCTCGTCTGTCTGAAACTGAACTCAGCGGAAAGGTAATCTCTCCTGAACGTTACCCTGCCCTTCTGAAAAAATACCAGAAAAAGCTTTCGGAACTTCACAGCATTCTTTACAGAAAGGGAATTCCGCTCATACTCTGCTTTGAAGGATGGGATGCTGCAGGAAAAGGCGGTGCAATAAAACGTATCTCATCAGCCCTTGATCCGCGTGGATATGAGGCAGTTCCTGTGTCCGCTCCTGACAGAACAGAGCTTAACCATCATTATCTCTGGCGTTTCTGGAACAGAGTACCGAAAAAAGGTCATATCACAATATTTGACAGAACATGGTACGGACGCGTAATGGTAGAAAAAATAGAAGGATTCACTGACCCGGCAAGATGTGAAGCCGCTTTCAGTGAAATCAATGAGTTTGAATATGAACTTACATCATCCGGTGCAGTTATTATCAAATTCTGGCTGCAGATAGACAGTGACGAACAGCTGAGAAGATTTGAGGACAGACAGAACAATCCGGACAAGCAGTGGAAAATAACTGACGAGGACTGGAGAAACAGAGAAAAATGGCATCAGTATGAAGAAGCAGTGGACGAAATGATAGCCAGAACATCAACAAATTTTGCTCCGTGGCATATTATTGAAGCAAACGATAAGCTGTATGCGCGCCTTAAGGTAATAACCACAGTTATCAATACTGTTGAGAATTATATTATAGTAAACGACAAATGAATTGTGTTAGCGGATGTGCAGGGCAAATTACGGTTATTATTTTACTATATTTAACTGAATTTAAGTTGCATACTATATTTATATGTAGTATAATGGTTACGGTGTAAATGATTACATCCGCTGTCACTACCACAGACAGCGCAGGTTCAGAACAGGCGGAACAGCATTTTTTCGCCTGTAATCGGCATAAATGACTAACAATATCGAGAAAGGTTGATTTCCAGCATGAAAAACAAAAAACTGTGGAGACGTTTTCTGGCAGGAACACTCAGTCTCGCTGTAATGAGCAGTATTGCAGCACCGGGATTTGTTTCTGCAACAGCGGGCGAAAAGCCACCTGAGATTTACGAGGATGAAATTAAATTCCCTGATCCTGATTCGTTCAGCTACGATGACGTTGAGGTTAATTTCGCCAGGGCTCTCCAGTACGTTCTCTACTTCTACGATGCAGAAATGTGCGGATACGACAAGGATCCGGAAACCGGAAAGAAAAACAAGAAGCTTGAATGGCGTGGTGACTGCCATACTGAGGACTACCACATTCCTCTCAAGCCGGCAGACCTTGAAGGTGCTGACGCAAAGTACGGAACAAATCTCTCACAGAAATTTATCGACAAATACAAGGACATCCTTGATCCGGACGGTGACGGATATATCGACTGCGGCGGCGGTATGCACGATGCCGGAGACCACGTAAAATTCGGACTTCCGGGTACATACGCAGCATCCACTCTCGGATGGGGCTACTACGAATTCAGAGATGCATACAAGGATACAGGCAATCAGGAACACATTGAAGACATCCTTCACTGGTTCAACGACTTCTATATGAAGGGTACTTATCTTGATGAAGACGGCAAGCTTATAGCGTTCTGCTACCAGGTCGGTGAAGGTAACAACGACCACAACTACTGGTGTCCGCCTGAACTTCAGGATACAAAGATGCTCCTTAACTTTGCAAGACCTGCATACTTTGCAACTGTTGATACACCAGCTTCAGATATGTGTGCAGGTGCATCAGCTTCTCTTGCAATCAATTACCTCAACTTTAAGGACACAGAACCTGAATACGCTGAGGAAAGCCTTAAGAAGGCAATTGCCCTTTATGATTTTGCACGTGAAACACATAAGGAAGCTGAAGACAGCAATGAAGTTCTCAGTCTCGGATACGACGGCGGCTTCTATACATCAAGCTATGACTATGATGAACTTTCATGGGCTGCTGTATGGCTTAACATTATCACAGGCAAGCAGGAATACATTGACCACATTGTTTCAGTTGACACATCCGAAGTTACTGAAACAGGCGGATACAAGTACACCGGCTATGTAAAGCGTATCATGGAAACAACCGGCAGTACATGGCAGAACATCTGGGTACACTGCTGGGATACAGTGTGGGGCGGCGTTTTTGCCAAGCTCGCACCTGTAACTGACAACGAACGTGACTGGTTTATTTTCAGATGGAATCTTGAATTCTGGTCAAAACAGCCTCATCTCAAGTGTGCAGGCCTTGCTGACGAAATCTGGAACATGGATTACCAGCACATCAAGGAAGTTGACAAGGGTGATACAACATACATAGCATACACTCCTGCAGGATTTGCAATGCTTAACGAATACGGTTCATGCCGTTACAATACTGCAGCAGGTCTTTGTGCAGCTGTCTACAGAAAGGAAACTGCTGCTGACGGCGAGGAATACACAGGATTTACTGACTGGGCAGAAAACCAGATGGAATACATCATGGGTAAAAATCCTATGAACCGTCCTTATATCGTAGGCTATTCAGAAAACTCAGCATGTCATCCTCATCACCGTGCCGCTCACGGCTCAACAACATTCAGCATGGATGACCCGCTCGACCAGACACATACACTCTGGGGTGCTCTTGTTGGCGGTCCTGACATCAAGGACTGGCACAGAGACATCACAAAGGACTACGTTTACAACGAAGTTGCCGTTGACTACAATGCCGGAATCGTCGGAGATCTTGCAGCTCTTTACAAATATTACGGTACAAAGGATATGAAACCTGACAAGGATTTTCCTCCTGCTGAACCTGAAAAAACATTATTCTGGATTGAAGGTAATGTTACACAGGAAAATGTTGAAAGATCACAGATTACAGTACGTATTCACAATGACACAATCAGCCCTCCGAAATATCTCTACACGGAAAAGCTCAAGGCACGCTACTATTTTGATATAAGCGAGCTTGTTAAGGTGGGTCAGTCAATAGATGACGTAAGAACTGAAGTTTACTATGACGAAGTTCAGTCAACAACTGATATGAAGGAAAGTGCAAAGGTTTCACAGCCTATTCACCTTAAGGATAACATTTACTATGTTGAACTTGACTGGACAGGTACACTGTGGCACGGCAAGCGTGATCTTCAGTTCGGTATTCTCGTAGGTCAGGATGACACATACGAAAGCAACTGGGATGCAACAAATGACTACAGCCGTGAAGGTCTTGAACTTTCCGAGGAATTCGGTGAAACACTCCGTATTCCTGTATACTTTGAGGACGAACTCGTTTACGGCGTTCCTTACGGTGAAGAGATGCCTGAAACATCCACTGCTGATATAATGTACGGCGACATTAACGGAGACAAAAAGGTTGATATCACTGACCTTTCATTACTCAGTCTCTTCCTTATCGGTGACAGAAAGCTTACAGCAGCTCAGAAAAAGGCCGCTGACGTTTTATACGACGATGAAGTAGGCATAACAGACCTTGCGCATTTCAAGAGATATCTCTCAAAAATGCCGGGAACAGTAATCGGGCCGGAAAAATGAAGATAAAAATGCTCTGTACAGATCTTGACGGAACACTTCTCAGATCTGATAAAACAGTCAGTGACTATTCACTGCAGACTGTAAAAAAAGCTTCAGAACAGGGTATTGTTACAGTTCCTGTTACAGGACGTCATCTCGGAGGAATTCCGGTCAGCGTCCTTGAACAGGGCGTAAAATACGCAATATGTTCAAACGGGGCAGGTCTTTACGACATTGCCGGACACCGTCCGCTTCTGGAAAACTGTATTTCTGACAGCGTAATGAAGGAGCTTCTTGAGGTTTTTCCGGAGCTTGATGTTATGGCTGATCTTTTCACATTTGAAAATGCATATTCCGATCCGAGAAGTCTGAATGTTCTCGAAGACGTTGATGCATCTGAACCTGTAAAGGCATATATCAGAAGCAGCCGTGTAATAACCGGCGACGTAAGGGATTTTTACTACAGCACAAATCCTTCAGTTCAGAAAATTACAGTTAATTTCCGCAAAATAAACAGCGTATACAAAAACAGGGACAGACTCCGTGAGATACTCTCCGGATATGACTGTCTTGAATACGTTACAGGCGGTGCGAACAACATTGAAATAACTTCAAAGGAAGCCACCAAGGGCAAGTGCATCAGATACCTTTCAGAAATCACTGGTATCTCTCTTACTGAAACAGCTGCAATAGGAGACACCGAGAATGATCTCAGTATGCTGAAAACAGCCGGACTCAGTATTGCAATGCTTAACGCTGACGAGGAAGTAAAAAACATCTGCAGATACACAACCGATTATGACAATGATCATGACGGTGCAGCCAGATTTATAAACAAAATGTTCCTTTAAGGAAACAAAATACCTTTCAGAAAAGTAAAATTTTCTGAAAGGTATTTTTTATTCAATATAAATATTAAGGTCAGTCGGATAGCTGATTCCGTCTATAATTCCCTCATCAGTATACTGCCACATACTGAACTGATAAGGAAATTCCGGATGGTTCTTGTACTCAGCAAGCCAGAGATCATAATCAGAAATATTATCAATGCTGTATTTGTCAAATTTTTCACGCAAAAGATTAAGTGATGCATAAATCACCGGTCTGTATCCCCTGCTCTCAACGGTTCTGCAGAAAGCATGAGCACACCTGTTAAGTGCATCAGCTGAAATGCCGTCAGTTCTTGCTTCACCGGCTGAAACAGTTTCCCAGTCAAAAGCAACCGGGTATGTTACATTGTACCCGTCAATAAGTCCGAGAACAAACTCTGCCTCCTCAATTGCCTCTGTCTCATTTACTGCCTGTGAAAAGAAGTACACACCGGTTTCTATACCGGAATCCAGAGCACCCTTCATATTTTTATGAAAGAACTCGTCAAGATTAATACGACCGGTTTCATAGCCTCTGTATCCTGCTCTTATCATTGCAAAATCAACACCGGACGCCTTAACTTTATTCCAGTCAATTTCCTTCTGTGCAAAGGATACGTCAATACCTGCCTTTGACTGCTTTACGCCGTCACTATAGCTTATAATATCTTTTTCCTTATGAAACCTGCTTTTGTCCAGCTTGCTGAATGTAACGCTTATATTAGGAACAATACTGATACCGGGATCAGGCTCAGCTTTTCTGTTACCTGTTATCAGAAAAATTACAATAACAGCTGCCAGCAGCAGAAATGTCGCTGCAGCTGTTATTAGTATTACTGCAGAGGAACTTATTCTTTTCTTATTTTGTTTTTCAATAGTCATTTGGATATCATTGTCTCCTGATTATTCATTGTTTCTGTTCAGTATTTCCTTTTTAAAGTGAAGACTGTCAAACATATCTATCACACCGTCCCCGTTAATATCCCATACATAATCCGCATACGGATTTTCCCTGCTGTCAAGAATAAATGTCTTAAGACTGTAATCATCCTCCGGATCCAGGGTACCGTTCTGGTTTATATCACCCGGAAGAGCCCATACAGTAATATCAAATGAACATCTCATCCCCATGTATTCAACATGAATTGTGCTGATACCAGGAATATTTGTATTTCCCGTGCATCCGTATTCTTCTATATTTTCTTCATGTCCGTCCGTGTATACAGCAGAGACAACCATTCCTCTGCTGTCAAACAGTTCACCAGCTGTATATTCAGTTTTTGACGGATATGATTTCATATAGATTCTGTCAGGCTGAGGCGATTCTCCGAGTTTTTTTGCATAATTCAGAACACACCAGCCGACGTTTCCGTTATATTCCGTTCTGCCCCAGGTGTAGTCTCCGGCCTCTTTCGTCTCATAGACTGTTATCACTGTTTCATGCGGAATAACTGCAAGAACCCGGTTCTCCATTCCGAAGTTGTATCTGAGATTAATACCTGTTTCCGAATCAACACTCCACTGATCATATTTTTCATCATCAGGAATCACAGTTGTTTCCACTTCACCGCTGATATGGTCAGCGTATTCAAGTACACACCAGCCTTCTTTTCCGGAATACGAGGTTCTTCCCCACGTAAATCCGCCGGATTCAATCTTTTCTTCAACAACAACAGTAGTGCCGAACGGAACAACGGCAATAACAGGTGAATTTGTATCTGCTCCGCTTCTTAGTCTGACTCCTGTTGAGGATGAAATTCTCCATTTCTCACCCTTTTCTGTAACCGTGGAGAAATCAGCTCCGGACAGAAACAGCGCTGCCTCGGCTTCTCTTCTTTTTACAAGTCCCGGAAGAACAACACCGCCGGCCTTGCACCATAATTTAAAAGCATCCGTAATCTGCTGAGGAGTGTAGTTTTCAATTCCGTTAATAAGGTAATCCCTTATTGTAACCTCAGATGTATTGCTCCAGATATTGCCCATATTGTATGTAAGACTTACAAGCGCATCATACTGGTTCTGAGTAATGCTGAGGTTGTATTTTGTAAGGAAATTCCGTACAAATTTTTCATATACAATAACAACCTCACGCAGCAGTCTGTCAGCCTCCGCTTCAGTTATACCGTCAGGATAAGCGTCCTTGTCAACTCCGGTGCCGTATCCGATAGTCCACTGATGATAATCCCAGAACGCATACTGTGAAAAGCCTTCATATCCCTTGATAAGCTTAAGTCCGTTTTCGCTGATTTCGTATGATGCTGCTGTACAGACAACTGACTGTCCGGGTTCAGAGTACATAACAGGATTAAAAAGCTCTGAACCTGCAACTGCAGCTGCAACAACCAGACTCATAAATCTTTTTTTCATTTTGTTTTACCCCCAGATTTGTTCTTTTCCGGATACGGACAAATATCAGAAAGGCTGCATTCCCCGCACAGCGGCTTTCTGGCTTTGCATATTTCCCTGCCAAACAGAACGAGTCTGTGACACAGATCCGAACCTTCTTCATCCGGAACAATCTTCCGGAGATCCTTTTCAACTTTATACGGTTCTGTATTTTTTGTAAGCCCAAGTCTGCCGGTTATCCTTATACAGTGAGTATCAGTAACAACTGCCGGCTTTCCGTAAATATCACCGAGAATAAGATTTGCTGTCTTTCTTCCAACACCGGGAAGTGAAAGCAGATCTTCCATATTGTCAGGAACTTCACCGTTAAATTCTGATAATATCAGCGCAGACATTTCCTTAATGCTCTTCGCCTTAAGCTTGTAGAAACCGCACGGTTTCACTGCATTTTCAAGCTCAGTGATATCAGCATCAGCAAAGCTCTGTAAATCAGGGTATTTTCCGAACAGCTCTCTGGTTACTATATTCACGCGTGCATCAGTACACTGCGCTGAAAGTCTTGTAGCTATAAGCAGTTCATACGGTTTATCATACTCAAGTGAACACAGAGCTTCAGGATATTTTTCACTGAGTCTCCTGCAGATTATTTCTGCTTTTTCTTTTGCTTTCATAATAGTCCTTGGCCTCCATCAGCAGTATTCGTTCCTGCGGATCATCAAGGCTTTTTACTGCCTTTTCAAATTCGAGATTCACAGTTCTGAAACCGCAGTCTTCAGGTATACGAAGCTTTTTCTCCTTATACTGCCCCAGATATATTATTGTTTTCTGCTTTCTGTTGTCAGGTGTTCCGACTACATATTCAGTTCTGAAATCATTTCTCACATCAGGGCTGATGCCGGTATTTTCACTTACAGTGCGGACGGCTGCATTCTTTTCTGTCTCACCGTAACGAATGCCGTCTTTTATAAAGCTGATTTTGCCGGTTTTCCTGTCCTGTGCAAGAAGAAATCTTATTACGTCACCATAATCCTTAATAAGAATCATTCCGCATGCTATAGACATATAGAACTGAAAGTCCGAATGATGCTGCCTCTCGTAAAATCCAAGACATTCACGAATCTGAGGCTCGCAGAAAAGCTTTCCCTCCGGAGCAGCAACAAGAAGAAGCTGGCCTGTCTCCGGTCTTTTTATTGTTCCGAGTATCATTCCGCTGAAACTTTCAGTAATGTCTTCAGCCCCCATAATATATATCATCTGGCGCTTTTCTCTCGGAAGCTCCTGCTGCGCGGTAAAATATCCTGCCTTTACGCAGTAACGAACATGTTTATGTCCGACATTTCTTGAGCCCTGCTGCCTGTCAATGGTTATATCAGCAGTCCTTCCGAGCAGTGAGTTACGTGTATTAGTCAAATTCGTTTTTCCTTCCCGAAATGTAGTATACCCATTATTCTACCATAAAACACGTATTTTTTCAAGCTGTAAAAAAACTGCCCTGATTTTACGGTCAGGGCAGCAGTTACAGTGAACGAAATTTATTGCGTTTACTGTTATTATTTCATGTGTACTTTCTTTTCAGCCTGCTGGAACGAATCCTTGAGCTCTGTAATCATCGGAATAAGCGGCTTAAGTACCTCAGCACGCTTACGGATATTTGCCTGAACAAGCGTCCTTATGAAATAGTCATACAGCATATGAAGATTGGTTGAAATCTCATATTTGTAGTCAAGTATCCCGTCGAGGTAATGAATTATGCGCTGAACCTTCTTGATTGCTTTTTCAGCCTCTTCCATATCTTTCTTTTCCTCGATATAGTAAACAGCATAGTTAAGCATCTTGATGCATTCCTCATAGAGTACTATAATAAGTTCGCCGGGTGTCATTGTCATTATAGATTGTTCTTTGTACTGGTTGTATGGATTTGAAGCAGCCATATATGACTTCTCCTTTCAGTTATGTTAAATAGTGTTTAGTGTTCCGGGACACGGATCAGAATCCGCCGCCCATCATCTGTGCAAAATAGTTGGCAGTAGAGTTCATACTTCCTAAAGCAGATTCCATTGAGTTAAACTGTTTCCAGAGTCTTTCCTTTCTGGAATCATACTGCGCCTTGAGTTTTGTAATAACATCCTTGATTGAATCAATTCTCTTGTTTATTGTGTTGTTTTTCTCTGTTGCCTTGCCCTTGATACCGGCAAGTGAAACAAGTGAACCAGGTGAACCTGATGAAGTATTTGCAGCCTTCTTACATGCATCATTAAGTCTTGAACAGATACCTGTCGAGCCTGTAAAGATATCAGATACACCCTTCATATCGTTCTGAAGAGCATCCTTGAGCTTATCCTTGTCAATTGTAAGCTTGCCGTAATCCTTCCAGTCCTTGCTTGATTCAATTCCTATGTCAGAAAGCAGCTTCTTGTCTCCTACCTTGGTGTAAAGAACTGATCTCATCTCAGTAAGGAATTTTTCAATATCATTGTCACCGCTGAGGAGACCCTTGTTTGTCTTTTCCTCCCACTTCTTGATTTCACTTTCAGACATTTCATCCTTCTGTGCATCAGTAAGCGGTGCGTATTTCTTGTATTCAGCCTTCTCATGAGTCTTGTCATTAAGATCCTTGATAAGCTTGTTGTAGTCTTCAACAAATGACACTATAGTATCAAGTGCCTTGTCTGTGTCACGTGATGTTTCGATATTAACCGGTTCAGATGTTACCTTTTTAAGTGTGAGGTTAATGCCGTTGTATTTTATATCGTTGCCGGAATAGTTTATTGTTTCCCCGTCAATGATTACCTCGGCATCAGTACCTTTAACACCGTCTGCTGAGGTCATCTGAGTCATTGCTGCCGCACCGAACATCCTGCCAAGAAGACCATTGTCATCGCTGCCTACCTTAATAACAGAGCCTGAACCCATTTCCTGACCTGTTATACTGAACTTGTCATTAAGTGAATTGTAACTCATTGTGATACCGGCACGGCTGTCATTGATCTCAGACATCATATCTGAAAGCTTTGTGGAACCCTTGAATGAGAAGCTTGTTCCGTTAATATCAAACTTAATATCATCAGTATCATTATAGCCATATATTTCAGAAAGTGACTGTGAAGTACTGATCTGGTTTGAAGCTCCCTTTTCGTCCATACCGATAAATTCAAGTGCTTCCTTTGAACCCTTTACTGTAATATTCTTACCTGTACCGGCTGTAAGTTTACCGTCCCTGTCCATCTGAATACCGGAACCAAATGCCTGGAAGAGCTTCTCACTGAAGCTTTCCTTTGTATCTGTGTCAGTGAGAGAAATGTCCTTCGACACACCGTTATATGATATACTCAGTTTTCCCATTGACTTAATCTCAGGTGCGTCTGCGGATACAGATGAAGTTCTTGAAGCTTCCTGTGTACCGCTGAAACCGAGAGCCTTAAGGTCATCAGTAAGTTTCTTGTCTGAATCTGTCGGATCATCAGCTGCTTCAATCTTAAGCTTTGAAATCTTTTCAGCATCTGCTGTGAACTTAAGCTTGTCGTCAGCATCCTTAGTAACTGTTATGCCGTTATCACTGAGTTTTTTTCCATCAGCATCTACTGCATCATTAAGCTTTGCTGCAACGTCGTCACCTTTTTTTAGATTAACAGTATATTCCTTATCGTTTATCTTAAACTTATAGTCTTTTCCGGACTCTTCAAACTTTGATGAATCCACCTTGCCTGAAGTAACTGACGCAGCCTTTACATCCTCAGTAAGATCATTTCCGTCAATTTTTATATCGGTAAAGTCATCTGCTGCAGAATACTTAATCTTTCCGTCAGAGCCTGCCGAAGCTGTGAGACTGACTGATGTACCGTTTATTTTGTTGTACGATGCAATACCCTTGTTTATTCTGTCAGCAATATCACTTACTGAGGTCGCACCGCTTATATCAATATCAATATCCTTGTCACCGGCAGTGATTTTCATCATCTTCCCGGTACCGGATGCCAGAGTTCCTCCAACTGTAACATTCTTGCTTCCGCTTGCAGAAACTGAACTTGTAATCTTCGCTTCAGTAGCAAGCTGATTGACCTGCACATCAAAACTGCCCTCAACTGCTTCTGAAGTCGAAACAGCCTTGACAGCTGCTGAAGAACTCTCTGTGTTTGAACTTTTGAAAGTTGATGAAAGCACAAGTGACTTTTCACCTGTAACTGAAAAATACTTATCCTTGAACTCATTAATCTGGTCGATTACACTTCTGTATTCTTCCTGCTGCATCTCAAGAACTTTCTGTTTCTGTTCCTGCTTGTCAATCTTGGTCTGAACGTCATTAAGCATAGCCTTTACCAGGTTCTCTGTATCGAGACCTGAGTTCATACCTGATATACCCTTATTACTGTAAGCTGCGGAAGTGTATGTATTTTCGCCTGAATCTACTTTCATAATATCACCCCTGTTTATATCATAAAAAAATTAGCCTATACGAATTAGTCTGCTATTATATTATTCGGCATTTTTCCTTTTTTTTAAAGAGTTTTCTGTATTTTTTCATATACTTCTGCTCTTTTGTGATAATCTGGAAGGCTGCTGCGTCGCATTTACTGCACTGTAGTACCTTGCTGCCTGCGCACTCTGTCCGGTGTTGTTTTCCTTTATCTCCTCAAGGGTTTTTTCCATTGTTTTTTTCAGCCTTTCGGAAACCATAGGAATCGCATTCTGAATCCTGTATATAATCGCATTTATTTCCTGTCTTTTTTCAAATACGAAAACATATTCTTCGGCAACATCCTTTCTGTCTGTAAGAGGCATAACCGCCTTTTTCAGTTCACCTGACTCGTCCTCACTGCATGCAGAATTTATTTCATTCTGAATTTCGTCGGTAATCTCCCTGTATTTTTCTATTCTTTCAACCGATACATCAACATCATCCGGTGAACATACAAACAGATTGTTGATTTCATTTTCGGTTTCAAGCAGAACCTCTGACATTTCATCAAAGCAGCTGCAGATATATTCTGCTGTTTCTTTATAATCCATATGCTTTTCTCCCTTGTTTTCTGTAAAAAACATCTGAAATATTTGAAAAATATATTCCAATCAATGTATTTTTGTGCTATAATATACATGTGTATATGACTTGGGGGTGTAATAATGTTTCCTGCAAAATGCAAAGCGATTCTAAAATTAATGAACAACGAGGTTCTTGAATACGGCTTCGCTTCATATTCTGCTCAGGATCAGTATCTGGACTTTACTGCTCAGTTTGTCCCGATACTTCAGATAAATTCAGAAGTTAAGGTAGTATGCAGTGAAAACGGGGTAACTACACACGTTTTTACAGGAAGTGTATATCTCTCTTCCTCAAAGCTTCTGAGAGTAATTGACCTTAAATGTGCGTTTATTCACGGAGCTGAAAAAGTTCTGGCTGCACATGTTCCGTTTAATGCTCAGGTATTTGTACCTGCTTTCAGAAAAAATTTCCTTATGAACAAGCTTATTTACCGATGGGAAAACTGCAGCATTAAGTCTATTTCCATGAACGTAGCAGCCCTTGAATGCCCGGACATTATCGGTGAATACGATGACAAAATAATTATAAAAATTTCCGATCCTATATTTTCAAAGCCAACTGAAATTCATCTCCATACAGGAGAAAAAGGACTTATGTTTGGAAATCACACCAAATACAAATATAAAATCGGAAAGATTAATAAACGCTGTGAATCAGAGCTCGGCGCTTTCATTCGAAAGGCGAACATGGCACTGCTCGGCGATGTGGAAATGATTGACGAGCAGTCGCTGTTCTGATTATTTTATTTTTTTAACTGACTAAGCATATTCTTGAAGGCATCAGGTGCAACAGCATCTGATGCTTTTATATTGCTCTCCATAGTCTGGCGAAGCTCACTTCTCAGAACCTTTACATCCTTCGGTGCTTCTATGCCAAGTCTTACCTTATCCCCGCTGACTTCAACAACCTTAATCTCTATATCCTCATTTAAATATACTGTTTCCCCCACTTTTCTTGAAAGTATAAGCATTATTAGTCCTCCTTAACATTTTCAAAAAGCTTATAACGAATAGTGTAATCTTCCTCTGCAATAAACTGAGCTGCTCTTCTCTCATCGAGATTAACGATTATAGGGCTCTTGAGATTAACAGTCGATTCCTTAAAGTTGTCAGCAACTACCATAACCAGCCACATCTCATATGTTCCCTTACCTATTACTCCCGGAATATCATCCGCAAATGTCGGCGCGTAGGTTTCCTCAAGAGCATTAGGATTTGCGAGAACGAAACAGAGGCTGCCGTCGTCAACGCACTGTAACCAGATAAACTCCCCGTTAAGAGAATCATCAATCATAAATACATATTTCTTCTTTCCTTCAAATCCGAGTACCGGCATATCAAATGTAATAATGTCCTTTTCAGAGATTTCAATTTCTCCAAAGTTTTTTGTAAGTACTTTCATAACAACCTCCGTTTTATAATATATTTTACAGCAAAAGCCGGAGTGAATCTGACTTTCGCAATATTATCTTATTTTACTTTACATCCTCAGACAGTCAGAAATAAAAATTACAGGGGAATGCATTTAAAAGCAAATCCCCCGCTATGTTTTTTATTCCTCTGGTTCTTCATAATCCGGTGCAGAACTTGCCGGCACATAATTAAATCCGCCAAGATATTCTATTTCAACATGTGCAAATTCTTCAACAACCTTACGTGGTTCCGACTCCGTCACCTGATTGTTATGATGCTTCGCTTCAGGTTCCCAGGACTTGTCAGGTATCAGAGATTCAATACTGTCAAGTGCTGAGTCAATAGTCGAAGCCGTGTGAACATTGTTTCTTCTGAAAGCTGAAACATCCTGTTTAGGCTCCAGCTGAAGATTTTTTCTTCCGTATCTGTAATTAACGCTATAATTGTTTCCTGCAGATTCAGATGAACTTTCATGAACCATACTGTCAGCTTTTCTCTGAACAACAGGTACTGAACCGTTTACCAGACTTTCATCATACATCTCCGGATTATTGCGGGAATTTGAAGTATTAGCAACCGGGATCTGAATATTTTCTGAGTTTTTTTCAACAGAATCCAGTGAGAAAACAGAACTGCTGTTCTCAGCAGGGATATTCTCCTGTTCTCTGTATTTTATAGGAACTGTAGTAATTTTAAGCAGCTGCATTCATAATTCCTCCCCTCATACCATGTAATGTGAATAAAAGTTCAATTAGTTTACATAATCCATAAGTGATTTCGGAACTACATTCTTTCCAAACTGAAGAACAAGGTTCCACGCATTCTGATACCCCATAAAGTTTGTAATTTCTGTAGCATCGTCGACACCTTCAGTATCTTTCTGCATCTTCAGCAGGGAAGTATTTTCATTTTCCAGTCTGTTAAGATTGTTTTCAAGATACTTCATTCTGCCGCCTATTTCAGATCTCTGTGCTATAAGGTTATCTGTCTGCTTCTGAAAATTAACAAGAATTGCACTGAGCTTATCAAGGTCTTCTGATTCAAGTGCCTTCTGCATATCAGTCATCATATTATAAATATTATTTGATACTGTTTCAGAATCATCATCAGCAGCGGAAGCACCGCCTGCTCCGCCGTTCTGACTCTGTAATGTCTTTATATCCCTGTATGAAACCTCACTCGTTCCATAACCAAGAATCTTAACTCCGTCAACAGTTGTCTTAAACGCTGACTTAGGTGCAACCCTTCCGTTCACAGCAGAAATATCAAGACCAACGTCCATAAAGTTATCACCGGAATTTTTTATCGGACTGCTCTGATAAAAATATTTCTCATCGCTTTCAGGCTGACCAGCCTGAAATCTGTCTTCAATTTCAGACATAGGAGCACCGTTAAACTCCAGATATCCCTCATCATTTACTTTAAAAGGAAGACCTTCCGTTCCCTGTCCGCCCATTACAAATTTATTGTTATAGGTTGTATTGGCAAGCTTCATGATTTCATCCTTGGAACTCTCCAGAGATTCCAGAAATGTACTTTTTGCTGCAGTAAGGTTTGAACCGTTCATTGCTCTGAGCATGTTTGAATATACTGTTGAACAGATATCTGTCATAGTAGCAACAGCATCTTCGCCCATCGTAAGCTCTTCAATAGCAGTATTGACATTATTCTGCATCTGCTCATTCTTGTAAAGCTTTGTTCTGAGATCAATAGCTCTTGTTGCACCTGTAACATTTTCTGATGCTCTTGTAAAGTCTCTTCCAGTCTCAACACGCTCCATAGCCTTGTTCATAGCATGCTGTGAATTATTAAGATTTTTAAGATATGATCTGTTTGTTGTACACTGAGTAATTCTTACAGACATAATCTCACCCCTTTATCCCTCTGTTTTATCCAAGTGCGCCAATCTGATTAATAATGACGTCAAGAAGTTCATCCATTGTAGTCATCATTTTGGCTGCTGCCTGAAACGCTCTGTTATATGTCAGCATACTTACTGTTTCTTCACTTTCACTGACACCTGTAATATTTTCACGTGCATCCTGAAGCTCATTTGAATACTTCTCGCATGCTTCATACTTTGACTGTGCATAGTGAACATCTGAACCAATTTCTGCTGTATAATTAGCTATAAACTCTGTAAATGTTCCCTCAAAGGTTTCAACACCATTTGTAAAAGTAAATGTACCATTGTCAAGTTTACTTATTACTTCGTTAAACTCTCCGTTTCTGCAGCTTTCCTTATCAGGAAGAAAATACTGCGGATTGTTGTAAAATTCATCGGAAATAGTGATGTTTCTTGCAGAAACCATACGGTTTACGTATATTACCTCATTTCCGTTTGAATCCGTATCACGTTCTCCGACCATTTTCTTGTATGCGTACGGAGCACCGGAACCATCACTCACATAATCCGGATCCTTTACGGAACTGTTAAGCACCTCTGCAAGCTGAACAGCAAATGCATCAAGTGTGTCCTGATAATACCTGAAGCCTCGTACATCCGAACCAGAAGCACCTTCTGAATTTCTGCCTCTGCCGTTTATTATTTCAGTTGAAGCACTCAGAGTTCCCTTCGCTGTATCAGCAGGATCTGCATCTGACTTCCAGTACAGAGATACTGTACCATCCTTGCCTTCAGAATAAACAATACTGTCAGAGTTCTTACCTTTTACGCAGTCATGTCCGTTAAGTTTTACGTCAACAGAACCATCTGACATAGGTTTGATTTCCACCTTACCGAAAGAGGATAAAGTATCAAGCAGTACATTTCTTCTGTCAATAAGTTCATTAGGACCGTACTGCTCAGTATATCCTGCACCGTTCTGAACATCACTGATCTGTTTGTTCAGTGTAGCAATATCCTCAAATATCTTGTTAACATCTGAAACTTCTGAATTAAGCTGATCTTTGTATGACTCACAGGCTTCCTCAAGCTGGAAAGACGTTCTGTTGAGAAGTGAAGTCATATTTGTAACAGCATCAGCCAGAATCTGAGGATTCCACTGAGAAGCACTGTCATTTGAAAGTGTTTCAAATGCAGTATAAATCTGCTTCATTCCCCAGCTCAGACCATATCCGTCACCGTCAACGCCAATGTCTATCTCAGAAATAATTGTTTCAAGTTCAGACAGCATGTCATTTTGTCTGCAGTAATAGGATGTATCTGAATATGAATTTCTGAATGAAGTATCCATTCTTTCATCTCGTGTCTGAGATACACCTTCTACACTTGTACCCATACCGATATGGTTATACGAAGTATCGCCTACTCTGCTCTTATACGCATAAGTTGCAACAGAAACCTGATCAGTCCTCTGTCTGGTGTAACCCTCTGTTGACATATTGGCGAGATTCTGGCCAACAATATCAAGAGCCTTCTGGCTCGCAAATATCGCAGTCTTTGACGACTCGAACCCCATAAATGTCGGTCTGATGCTCATAATAATCCCTCCGCTCTCAGGCTTGTCTGTCAAGAATATTCTGTACCGAATATCCTCTCTCAGAAATATTTCCGCTCTTATCATAGCAAGCCGGATCGTTTACATCATAATCCTGCATACCCGTTTCTTTCAGATTTTTTTTCACAATGTCGAGTGATCTGCTGTTGTACTCCCTTGCAGTCATAACGGCATCTCTGAAATCGCAGAATAAATCCTCAAGTTCTTCACGGCGATCGCCGTTCTCCATATCGACGATCTCCCTGAAGCTTTTTCCATCAAGTCCAATTTTCCTAAATAGTTCATTTCTTCTCTTTTCATATATCTCAGCTTTGGTAACGAAAATCTGATACTCGGCGAGAACCTTATTAATGAGCTGCAGGTCATCAGATGCAAGTGCATCCATTTTGAGTTTTTCATTGTCACATACTTCATTGTAAAAGTCAATATATTCGTCCATAAAATCGCAGAACTCATCGTAATTATTCATCGTATTCATCTCCGGTCGTCAGATTTTCTAAAGCTAACAGGAACAGCTACTTCCTTATGGTAAACCATTCCTGTCTCCCCTGTATTTTATGTTACCCTCTTAAAATGCCATTCTGTCCAGAATAGCATCAGCTACGCTGCCGGCAGATACGTTGTAGGTGCCCGCCTGAATCTGTGCCTTAAGTGAATTAATTTTTTCCTGTGACGCAGAATTGCTTACTTCAGATGCGATTGACTTTGCTGTTTTATCAATTTCTCTGAAAGCTGATGCCTCAGGGCTGATTGAAACCTTATCGCGCTGATTAGCTGCTGACTTTCCTGTCGCTGCCATCATGTTTGTATAACCCTTAATCCCCGCACTGGTGATCTTTTCGGTTTTCATATATCCTGTAGACACATTATTAAAATTAATATTCATACAACACAACTCCTTTCTGTAGTTTGAATATAAATCGTTGCAGAATAATCCCTACAATTTATATATCGAAAGTTTAAGTGTTTTTTCAATAGACTTTCACTGATTTTTTCCTGAAACTCAGAATTTATGAACATCAGACATCCGATGACAGCAGCAGCCTGCGTCATCTCCGTGCAAATCGGCTAATTGTAAACGCATTTACAATAGTTCAGTGTTTCGACGACAAAAAAGGCACCTCCGGAGAGATGCCTTTAATTGATTATTTAGCTGTCAGTTCAAAAGACTTTATCAGCTGAACTGCCACCAGTCAAAGTCAATACCGTCTGTGTAGATGAAGTAAAGATCAACCTTACCACTGAGGTTGCCTATTACAGGCATTTCAACTTCCTGGAGATTGCCGGCAGGAACTTCGATGTAAGCAACTGCTTCTGCACTTGCGTCCTTCTTAGTTGTAATCTTGATTACACCGCCGCTCTTTGAGCCAACTCTTGCCTTAAGAGTTGTTGCGCCCTTGCTGAAGTCAACGCCGACTACTCTTGTCCAGTCACCCTTGTTTGTATTTGTTACAACAGGTGTTGTGCCGCCCCAGCCCTTGATATCAATACCAGCCTGGTTCTGCATTGTTTCAGCCTGAACTACTTCATACGGATTAAGTGATTCAATCTGCTTTGTTCCTGCAGTAGAACCCTTACATGTAATCTTATTGCCATTTAATGTAGCTTCATCAACCTGAGTTGAACGGTAGTTACCGTCTGATGTAGCCTGAAGAGCACCGTTCTTGTAAACCTTAAGAACGCCTGCCTTGTTCATACGCATAGCCTGCTGACGGCTGTGGTATGCTACATAATACTTATTCTTAAAGAACATGATTGAGTGATGGTTGTTACCGCCCTGGTCAAGGCCCTGTGCACCTGTGTTTCTGAATACAACACCCTGATATGTGTAAGGTCCAAGGCCGTTTGATGAAGTCATATAACCGATATCTGCGCTGCTGAAGCTGTTTCCGTTAATGTTTGCACCACCAGGTACGCTCCAGTTATGGCAGAATGAATAGTACCACTGACTGCCAATCTTTATCATACTTGAGTCTTCGAAGAGATATGGAGTACCCGGATCAATTGGTGTACCGGATATTGAAATCATATCAGCGCCGAGCTTAACGATACGTCCCTGACCTGTCTTGGCAGGATTATTTTCTGTACCGCCGCCGCCGTATGCCATATAAGCTTCACCGGTTGCTTCATCGTAATATACACCCGGGTCAAAGAGCCATGCAACATTACTGTTTGGTGTTGATCTTGAGATAAGTTCCTTACCAATCGGATCCTTTGCGTTCTGGAATGTCGGGTTGTCAGCTGTGATAACACCGATACCTGAACCGTTGTTTGCAAAGTAAAGGAAGAACTGGTCCTTGCCGTTAATATTCTTCCATGCAGCATCAGGAGCCCATGCGTTGTTTGCCCACTTTGTTATCGGGTTCTGTGTATTTGTCTTGGCAACCGGAATAGGACCGTGGTCTGTCCAGTTTACCATATCTGCTGTAGATACACAGTTAATAGTACCTGAAGCATATGAGTTTTCCTTAAGCTTTCCGTCTGAGCTGTATTCAAAAGCATCGTTTGTAGTATAGATGTAAAGTCTGTCTTTATATACCAGCCAGCCCGGGTCAGCGCCGAATCTCTGAGTTGTAAGAGGATTGTTCTCTCCGTCTTTCTTCCAGCTGTCTGCAAGCTTTGTACCGGCGATTGCTGCTTCGAGCTTAGCTACGTCAATAACAGGAGCTGCCGGCTTGTTAACAGGGAATTCTGAAATCTTGCCGAGGAGGTACTGCTGGAGATATACAGCATCTTCTGCGTTTACTTCTCTGCTCTGGTCAACGTCAGCGTTCTTCTTTTCGCCATCGCTTCTGAATGAATTAAGAACACCGTTCTTGAGAAGAACAAGGTCAGCAATGGAAATTCTTTCGTCACCGTCAAGGTCACCGCGTACTGATGATGTCTTGACAGCAGCAGGTCCTTCAACCTTAACGCCAGCCTTTGCAATTGTTACTTCATCAAGATAGAAGTTGCTTGTATCACCTGTTGTTTCAAATACTACATACATATTTGAAGCACCATCAGGAATCTTGTAGTTTGGATTTGAGAGCATTACCCAGTTACCGTTTGAAGTTGTATCAAGAGCAATCTCTGCATATTTTGTTTCGCCGCCTGCATCATACTGAAGTGTCATCTTGAATTCAACATCATCTGATGCATCAGCTGTAGCATAGCATGCACTGAATGAATATTCGTTGCCTGGAATAAATGTTACTGTGCTTAACGGAAGCTGAGCACCGTTCCATGCATCTGAACGTTCTGAAATTACAAGAGCTTCACTGCCCTTGTACGGCATTCTGCCGCTTGGTCCCACTGTGCAGCCGCCGCGTGCTTCAAACGCTGATGTATCACCTTCCATATCGTAGTGATAATAGATACCGTTTGAATCAGGATCCATTGGCTTAGGAGGCTCAATCGGAAGGCTACCGTCGTTAGGGTTCTTTCCGTCGCCCCAGTCTGACTGAGGGATAAGCTGAATAAGTGCGTTATAGGCAGCCTTAGGCTGGTTGTTTCCTGTCATAAGGAGAGGTGAGTTAGGTTTTCCGGACTGCTTGTCTGTTCCAACCCATGAGTTTGAGTCGTTAGGACCCCATACCTGCATGAG
>DCGK01000112.1:0-949 GCA_002315235.1 Ruminococcus sp. UBA1780 | reverse complement strand
ACTTTCCGCCTTCTGTTGAAATATCAAGCTCTGTTACCTGTACATCACAGCCGATTGAAAGGTACTTGTCCATAGCTGTTGTATATGCTGAAATACCTGAGAATCCGTTTGAGTCAGCGTTGATGTGTGACTGCATTCCGACACCGTCGAGAATACCCTTCTGATAAAGGTTCTTACATGTTGCGTAGATTGAGTCACGCTTGTGATCCCAGTATTCGTTGTAGTCGTTGTAGTAAAGCTTACATCCCTTAGGCGCATACTTTCTTGCGTAAGTAAATGCCTTTTCGAGGAAGCTGTTGCTGCCGTAAACCTGTACCCATGGTGAAGCACCGTTGCCGTAGCCAGGAACTCTTGCACCGCCGTTGTTCTTTGTACGGTTAGCATCGTCTGAGATACATTCGTTTGCTATGTCGTATGAGTAGAGGTTAAGGTTAGGATACTGCTTTGCAAAAGCAGCGAACATATTCTTGATATAGCTTTCAAGACGCTGGTCCATAACAGATGAGCTTACCCATGAACCGCTGTCGTTGAATCCCTGCTTGAAGAACCACTGCGGAGTCTGGCTGTGCCATACCATAGTGTGTCCTCTGAATGCAATACCGTTCTTTGAACAGAAGTCAGCGATTGCTGCACAGCTGTTAAGTGAAACGTTTATGTTTGAGTCTGTGCTTCCGTTCTTAACGAGTGTAGCATCAGGCTTTGTTTCATTTTCACATTCCACAGCGTTGAAGTCCTTGAGATACATTGCTGTAATAGCGCTGTTCTTTACTGTACCGCCGTTGAGGATATTACCTACTCTGAAGTATTTTGCGTAGGCATCCTTGAGGCCCTGGTCAGCAGCAGAAACAGTGTTGTCTCTGTACTTTCTGCCTGAAACTGTAAAATCATCGAAGTTAAAGTCGCATGTACTGTCTGTTGTAATCTTTACAACGAACTCTGTAGCGCCTTC
>DCGK01000015.1:5166-6104 GCA_002315235.1 Ruminococcus sp. UBA1780 | reverse complement strand
GCTTCCTGAAGCATACGCTTTTCGTTTCTGATGATGATATCAGGAGCTTCGAGTGTAAGCATTCTTCTGAGACGGTTATTTCTGTTGATAACTCTTCTGTAGAGATCATTAAGGTCTGATGTAGCATATCTGCCGCCGTCGAGCATAACCATAGGACGGATATCCGGAGGGATAACCGGTACTACATCGAGCACCATCCATTCAGGCTTGTTTCCTGAAAGTCTGAAAGCTTCGATAATTTCAAGTCTCTTGAGGAGCTTGATTTTCTTCTGACCTGAAGGAAGATCCTTGAGTTCATTCTTGAGTTCGTCAGCAAGCCATACAAGTGAGTTTACCCAGTTGTCCTTGTTTGCAATCTCGTCATATTCACCGTTTGCATTTGCTGCTTCTATATTTTCATTGAAGAGTTCTTCAATGTAGTGTGAACCTGTCTTGACAGTGATGCGCTTTGAGCTTCTGATTTCTTCCTGCTCTCTGTTCCAGCGCATAATCTTCTGTAAAAATACAGATCTCTTTACAACCTGACCAACTTCGTAGTCAGGGTTTTCAGCGTTGTCTGTGATAACATAGATTCTCTTTGAAAGATAGTCAATGATTTCTCTTTCGCTGATACCTGTAATCTTTGCAAATTCACTGATGTGCTGTGTGATATATTCATCATATCTTGAAGGATCATATTCCTCAAGAAGTTCCTTGATAGCTTCAGCGCCCATGTCAGCGTAGAAGTCATCGCCGTACTTTTCAAGTGCATCAAGATATTCTTTTTCTGAAAGGAGCTGCTTCTTTGTAAGTTCTGTAGCGTTGCCCGGGTCAACAACTATATACTTTGTGAAGTAAAGTATTTCCTCGAGACGCTTCTGTGAAACTTCAAGCACCTGGCCGATTCTTGAAGGAGTACCCTTGAAGTACCAGATATGTGATACCGGAGCAGCAAGCTC
>DCGK01000015.1:4348-5150 GCA_002315235.1 Ruminococcus sp. UBA1780 | reverse complement strand
ATGTGACCCATACGTTCACGTCTTACCTTAGCTCTTGTTACTTCAACTCCGCATCTGTCGCAGACCTTGCCCTTGAATCTGATCTTCTTGAACTTACCGCAGTGACATTCCCAGTCTTTTGTAGGTCCGAAGATCTTTTCGCAGAAAAGACCATCACGTTCAGGCTTCTGTGTTCTGTAGTTGATTGTTTCAGGACGTTCAACCGCACCAAATGACCATGCACGAATCTGATCAGGTGAAGCAAGTCCAATTTTAATTGATTTGAATTCGTTAAATTCCAAAACACTATCCTCCTAAATTAGAGGCAAGTTTCCGGCAGAGACCGGCTCTGCCGCTACTTAACTCTTAAACTCTGATATATTACTGTTTATTAGAAATCATCGTTATCATCTGACATCTCGTCAAAGCTGAAGTCCGGCTCTGAATCATCGCCGAAATCGTCTGCATCGTCATCAGATTCTTCAATTCCGAGTCCTGATTCATCTGCCTCATTCTGATCATAGTAATCATCTGTTGCAGGCATTGCTGTATCTTCAGCACCGGAAGCGCTTACAGGTACGATATCGTCATCGTCAAATGTCTGCTTGAGGTCGATTTCCTGCTGGTCTGCGTCAAGAACCTTAACGTCAAGACCAAGTGACTGGAGTTCCTTGATAAGAACCTTGAATGCTTCAGGGAAGCTTGGCTTAGGAACATTCTGTCCCTTAACGATTGCTTCGTATGTATTTACACGTCCTACAGTATCATCAGACTTAACTGTGAGGATTTCCTGAAGTGTATATGCAGCACCGTAAGCTTCAAG
>DCGK01000015.1:2618-4285 GCA_002315235.1 Ruminococcus sp. UBA1780 | reverse complement strand
TTACCGCCGAGAGGCTGCTGTGTTACAAGTGAGTAAGGACCAACTGAACGGGCATGAATCTTATCGTCAACAAGGTGATGGAGCTTGAGGTAATACATGTAACCAACTGTTACTCTGTTATCAAAAGGTTCACCTGTACGTCCGTCATAAAGTGTGAATTTACCGTCTTCGTTAAAGTCAACGCCGTTGAAGAGCATATCCGGATTGTCAACCATCTTGATGTGCTTGTCAGCTTCATTGAAGCATGCACGGATATCTTCTTCGTGTGCACCGTCAAATACCGGAGTCATGATCTTCCAGCCAAGTGCCTTTGCTGCAATACCGAGATGTACTTCAAGTACCTGTCCGATGTTCATTCGTGAAGGAACGCCGAGAGGGTTAAGTACGATATCAAGCGGAGTACCGTCCGGAAGGAACGGCATATCTTCCTGAGGGAGAATACGTGAAACGACACCCTTGTTACCATGACGGCCGGCCATCTTGTCACCTACAGAGATCTTTCTCTTCTGTGCGATGTAGCAGCGAACGAGCATGTTTACTCCAGGACTTAATTCGTCGCAGTTTTCTCTTGTGAATATCTTAACGTCTACAATTACACCTGCTTCACCGTGAGGTACCTTAAGTGAATTGTCACGAACTTCTCTTGCCTTTTCGCCGAAGATAGCTCTTAAGAGACGTTCTTCAGCAGTAAGCTCTGTTTCACCCTTAGGTGTTACCTTACCTACAAGGATATCACCTGCGTGAACTTCAGCACCGATACGGATAATACCGTTTTCGTCGAGATCCTTGAGAGCATCATCACCTACGTTAGGGATGTCTCTTGTGATTTCTTCAGGTCCGAGCTTTGTATCTCTTGCTTCAATTTCGTATTCTTCAATATGGATTGAAGTGTACATGTCTTCACGTACGAGTCTTTCGTTAAGAAGTACGGCATCCTCGTAGTTGTAACCTTCCCATGTCATGAAGCCGATGAGAGCGTTCTTACCGAGTGAGATTTCACCGTTGCATGTTGCAGGACCGTCAGCAAGAACCTGTCCCTTTGTGATTTTTTCACCCTTTTCAACGATTGGTCTCTGGTTGATACATGTACCCTGGTTTGATCTCTTGAACTTGATGAGCTTGTATCTGTGTTCAATAAGATTTTCATCCTGAACAACTACTTCGTCAGCAGAAACTGATGTTACTTCACCGTTTACGTCAGCAACCACGCAGACACCTGAGTCAACAGCTGCCTTGTATTCCATACCTGTACCAACGATCGGGTTTTCTGTCTTGAGAAGCGGAACGGCCTGTCTCTGCATGTTTGAACCCATGAGAGCTCGGTTCGCGTCGTCGTTTTCAAGGAACGGAATCATAGCTGTAGCAACTGATACAACCATCTTCGGTGATACATCCATGAAGTCAACGATTTCGTTGTCGCATTCAAGAATCTTGTCTCTGTAACGTGCGTTTACTCTTGTTCTTGCAAACCTGCCTTCTTCTGTGAGAGGTTCGTTCGCCTGAGCTACTACGTAGTTGTCTTCAACGTCAGCTGTCATATAAACAACTTCATTTGTTACAACACCTGTTGCCTTGTCAACTCTTCTGTAAGGAGCTTCGATAAATCCGTACTCGTTGATTCTTGCGAATGTAGCGAGGTAAGAGATAAGACCGATGTTAGGACCTTC
>DCGK01000015.1:0-2598 GCA_002315235.1 Ruminococcus sp. UBA1780 | reverse complement strand
GGAGTTTCGATAGGACACATTCTGCCGTAGTGGCTGTAGTGTACGTCTCGTACTTCGAATCCGGCTCTGTCTCGTGAAAGACCGCCAGGACCGAGGGCTGAAAGACGTCTCTTATGTGTAAGTTCTGCAAGCGGGTTTGTCTGGTCCATGAACTGTGAAAGCGGTGATGAGCCAAAGAATTCCTTGATTGCAGCTGTAATTGGTCTGATATTTACAAGACTCTGAGGAGTGATTGTTTCCATATCCTGAGTCTGTGTGTTCATTCTTTCACGGATAACTCTTTCCATTCTTGCGAAACCGATTCTGAACTGGTTCTGAAGAAGTTCGCCTACTGAACGGATTCTTCTGTTTCCGAGATGGTCGATATCATCTACAATACCGATGCCTGAGCAAAGGTTGAGGAAGTAGCTGATTGTCGCATAGATATCATCAAGAATAATGTGCTTAGGAACAAGTTCTTCTACTCTGTTCTTTACATTTTCCTCGAGTTCAGCTTCGTCAGCTGAGTTTTCAAGGATTTCTCTGAGAACCTTGAAGTATACCTTTTCATTGATACCGTATCTGGCAACATCAAAGTTTACATAGCCTTCGATGTCAACCATGCCGTTACCGATAATCTTAACTTCTCTTTCAACAAGCTTCTGCTTCTTTTCACCTGTAGGTGTTGTGTAGTCTTCCTTTACTTCAACAGTAACGAAAGCTTCCATTACGCCGGCCTGTTCGATTTCGAGAGCTCTTTCGTATGAAACTGTCTCGCCTTCGTCAGCCATAAGCTCGCCTGTAAGAGGATTGATAACAGGTCTTGAAAGAACATGGCCTGAAAGTCTTGAACCGATGCCAAGCTTCTTGTTGTACTTGTAACGGCCGAACTTGCAGAGGTCATATCTCTTTGCATCAAAGAAGAGATTGTTGAGATGTGAAAGCGCACTTTCCACTGTAGGAGGTTCACCAGGACGGAGCTTTCTGTATACATCGATAAGAGCGTCAGAATTGTTCTTTGTGCCGTCCTTCTGAATGATAGTCTGGTTAAGTCTTTCGTCGAAACCGAACATTTCTTCGATTTCTTCGTCAGTGCCGACACCAAGTGCTCTGATAAATGTTGTAAGAGGAATCTTTCTGTTCTTGTCGATACGAACGTATACAACATCATTTGAGTCCATTTCGTATTCAAGCCATGCACCACGGTTTGGAATTACTGTGGACTTGTAAAGGTTCTTACCTGTCTTGTCCTTTTCAAATGAGTAGTAAACACCAGGAGATCTGACAAGCTGTGATACGATAACTCGTTCAGCACCATTGATAACGAAGGTACCGCTGTCTGTCATAAGCGGGAAATCGCCCATGAAGATTTCGCTTTCCTTTACGTCACCAGTTTCCTTGTTCCAGAGTGTAGCAATTACTCTGAGAGGAGCTGCGTAAGTAACATCACGTTCCTTGCATTCTGCGATAGAGTACTTAGGAGTGTCATCAATTTTGTATCCTGTAAAATTTAACACTAAGTTTCCGTTGTAGTCAGTAATAGCTGCCACATCGTGGAAAACTTCCTTAAGACCCTCTTCCTTGAACCACTTGTAGGAATTTTTCTGTACCTCGATAAGGTTTGGCATTTCAAGAGCCTCATTGATTTTACCAAAGCTCATTCTGGTATTTTTACCGAGCTGTTTAGGCTTGACATTCACCATAGGTGTCTGGTCCTCCTTTTTTTTAATAGACTGCACAGGAAATACAGTTAATAAATCCGCGTGCAGAAATAATTAATAAAATTGAAAACTATTGCTATTTAAATATATCTGTGATATACTATATCATAGTCAACAGGGCATAATTACCCCTATACTGATACATTATTTAATTATACACTCTGTACGCACTGCTGTCAACGAATAAACAAAAGATTGTAAATTCATCCGTATTTTCATTTTGAGAATACGGATTTTTTGTTTATTTCATATACCTTCACATCTCAAAGCACCGTTCCATATATTTAGAAGAAATTCCATAAAAATATTTTTGTGTTATATATTGATTTTTCTGACATATCATGCTATTATTAATCTCAGACATATTTACTATATTCTGGGAGGAGAAGAAAATTATGTTTTCAAAGATTAACACTATGGGCCTTATCGGCCTCAACGCATTTTCAGTCGACGCAGAGACTGACATCAGTATCGGACAGCCTGCTTTCGAAATTGTGGGTCTGCCGGACATGGTCGTAAAGGAAAGCAGGGAGAGAATCAAATCAGCTATGCGGGCAGGCGGAATAAAATTTCCAAACGCAAGGGTAATGATTAATCTCGCACCTGCTGACACAAGGAAAAGCGGTTCAGTCCATGATATGGCTATATTCATGGGAATTCTGAAGTCAATGGGACTTATCACATCAGACACTGATGACTGCTGCTTTATCGGTGAGGTTTCACTAAACGGTAATGTCCGTCATATAAACGGAGTACTGCCTATGACACTTACTGCAATGAAAAACGGTATACGAAAAATTTTTGTTCCGGCAGACAATGCTTTTGAGGCTTCAGTGGTTGACGGAATACATGTTTATGGTGTAAAATCTATAACAGAGCTTATAGCACATTTTACAGG
>DCGK01000071.1 GCA_002315235.1 Ruminococcus sp. UBA1780 | reverse complement strand
AGACTTAATCAGTGTTTCCCTAGCTATGTATTAAGATAAAATGCGGAATGTTTACATTTTGTTCATGAATTCAGAGTGAAAATTGTTTATAATATATTATAAAAGATGCAAGATTGTCGAGTGCCTTTACAGGCAGCGGAAGAACCATTATTTGGGGCGTATCCGAAAGGAAGGTTACCTCAACCCAGCCCNNAGCCCGTCAGCTAATTTCGTCAGGCAGAGGAATTGCAATATTATATTTTTATCGGCCGGCACTCCGGTGACAGCGTCAGCGTCATTTCGTGCATACCGGCGATTGTATATGCCATTCTGAATTGTCATCCTTTACGGGTGACTTTTTGCGTCTTTAGGAAAGAAAATTTTTAAGCAATATATTCAGGAGGTAAACATTATGAAAAAATCTAATATTGCTGAGTATGCATCTGAAAAATGCATTGTCTGCAGGGAAAATGACACTGTGGATGAAGAACTTTTCAAAAAATACGGAGTAAACAGAGGCTTAAGAGATCTTAACGGCAAGGGCGTTCTTACCGGACTTACAAACATCTCAAAGGTGCTTGCGTTCAAGGATATTGACGGTGTCAAGACTCCGGTTGACGGTGAGCTGTGGTACAGAGGATACCGCGTAAACTCACTGATTGAGGATATAAAGCCGGGGCAGTTCGGATTTGAAAGAACTGCGTATCTGCTTCTTTTCGGAAAAAAGCCTTCCGATCCGGAATTCAGCGAATTCAGTAAAATAATCGGAGAGAACAGAACGCTGCCGACCAATTTTACAAGAGACGTTATCATGAAGGCTCCTTCAAAGGATATCATGAACTCCATGACCCGCGGAATACTTACTCTGGCATCATACGATGAAAACATTTCCTCAGCAGAGCTTTCAGACTCCATACGTCAGTGTCTGCTGCTTATAGCTCAGTTCCCTATGCTTGCTGTTTATGCATATCACGCATACAATCACTATGAACAGGACACCAGCATGTATATTCATCGTCCGGATCCGAATCTCTCCACAGCTGAAAACATCCTGATGATGCTCAGACCTGACCAGAAGTACACTGAACTTGAGGCGCGTATTCTTGATATTGCCCTTATTCTTCATATGGAGCACGGCGGCGGAAACAACTCAACATTTACAACCAGAGTAGTAACATCAGCAGGAACGGACACATATTCAGCCATTGCGGCTGCGATGTCATCCTTAAAGGGACCTAAGCACGGCGGTGCAAACATCAAGGTTATGGAGATGATTGCTAATATTAAGGCAAATGTCAGTGATATCACAGACAGGGAAGAGATAAGAGCTTATCTTTCAAAGATTCTTGAGAAGCAGGCCTTTGACGGCAAGGGTCTTATTTACGGTCTCGGACATGCAATCTATTCACTTTCTGATCCGAGAGAGGTTGTTTTCAAGGGCTACGTTGAGGAGCTTGCGAAGAACAAGGGCCGTGACAGGGAGATGACCCTTTACAATATAATCGAAGAGGAAGGCATAGACCTTATCTGCAAATCCCGGAAAATCTACAAGGGTGTATGCCCTAATGTTGATTTCTACAGCGGATTTGTTTACAGTATGCTTGACATCCCGCTGGAGCTGTATACTCCTCTGTTTGCCATTGCACGTATTGTTGGATGGAGTGCTCATCGTATAGAGGAGCTTATCTGCATGAACAAAATCATCAGACCTGCATATATGAGTGTTATGGAGGAGCTTGAGGACTGATAAAAAAAGTTTTTTTGTCCTGAATGTTTCACTGGAAAAACCTAAAAATTTGTGGTATAATGAAAACACCGTTTTCGGAAATCTGTTCCGGGAACGGTGTTTTTGGGCTGTAAAAAAGATTTTTATGCGTACATGATTCACAGATAAAAGCAATCAGTACGTTTACTGGAAGGAAAGAAGACATACATTGAATAAAATGACAGAATTCAGAAAAGGAATGTATCACGGAATCCCGATAGGTCTGGGATACCTTTCTGTTTCATTCGGATTTGGTATTATGGCAGTTAAGGCAGGACTTACAACTCTTGCAGCAGCTGTAATATCAGCTTCAAATCTTACTTCGGCCGGACAGGCTGCCGGAGTAGGTATAATTGCCGCCGGCGGAACACTGCTTGAAATGGCTCTGGTTCAGCTGACAATTAATCTGAGATATTCGCTTATGGGGCTTTCACTTTCGCAGAAGCTTGACAGAAAATCATTTACCCTTCTTCACAGGATGCTGGTGTCATTCGGTATAACTGATGAGATTTTTGCAGTTTCTGCCGGAAGAAAGGAAAAGCTTACTCCATGGTATATGTACGGGCTTATAACAGTTGCATTTGCCGGGTGGGTTACAGGCACTGTACTCGGTGCTTCTGCAGGTCAGCTGCTTCCTCAGGATATTTCGGCGGCACTGTCTGTAATGCTGTACGGAATGTTTATTGCAATAATTGTTCCGCCCTCACGAAAGGATAAAAGCGTACTTTCTGTTGTCCTTGCATCTGCAGCAATAAGCCTGCTGCTCAGGTATGTATTTACTTTTGTAAGCGGCGGTTTTGCAGTTATAATCAGTGCAGTCGTGGCTTCGGCAGCAGCGGCTCTGCTATTCCCGGTTAAGGAGGGTGAAGAATAATGCAGCTTGTATATCTTGTGGCTGTAATGGCAGTTGTCACTTATCTTATCAGAATGATACCATTTACATTTTTCAGCCGGAAAATAAAATCAGTGTTTTTCAGAAGCTTTCTTCATTACATTCCGTATGCTGTACTCAGTGCGATGACGGTTCCGGCTATTTTCTACAGTACAGGAAATATGGCAGCGGCGGCAGTCGGAACAGCTGTGGCCGTTATTCTTGCATATTTTAATGCGCCTCTTATAGTTGTTGCGCTTGCGGCGGCAGTATCATCCTATGCAGCAGGATTATTTTTTTAACAAAGCAGAGCTTTGAAATTCAGTTTTTTACAGGAGCCAGTTTATATGGATATTATTTTAGCGTCAGCATCACCGAGAAGAAAAGAGCTTCTCGGATATTTTGTAAGTGATTTTAAATGCATACCGGCCGACATTGACGAAACCATTCCTTCTGACGTGAGTGCTGAGAAAAGTGCAGAATATCTTGCGTGCATGAAGGCAGAGCACATTGCGGCGGATTATCCGGATGATGTTGTAATCGGATGCGACACGGTTGTTGTTTACGGCGGTGAGGTTTACGGAAAACCATCGTCAGAGGAGGATGCAGAGAGAATGCTGAAGACTCTGTCAGGCAGAACTCACAGTGTAATAACGGGGGTATGCATCTGCAGAGGAACAAAAAAGGAAAGCTTTTCAGAAACAACAGAGGTTGAATTCTTTGAGCTTTCCGGTGATGAGATTTTAAATTATATCAGAAGCGGTTCCCCTATGGACAAGGCCGGAGCCTATGGAATACAGGACGGAAATTTCCTTCCGGCAAAGAGTATCCGCGGAGATTATTTTAATGTTGTAGGCCTTCCTGCAGGAAGACTTAAGCGTGAACTTGATTCTTTTCTGAACCGTCAGTAAACTTTTTGGCAAACAGTCTTACAAGGAAGAGAATTCCTCTTACACAGAGTTCGATGCACATTGCTGCCCATACGCCTGCAAGTCCGTAACGCGGTGCAAGATAAGCTGAAAGCGGTATTCTTACCAGCCACATGCTGCAGAAGTTAAGACAGCTCGGAACAAATGTGTCTCCGGCTCCTCTGAAAACGCCTGAGGCTATTATGGAAGCTCCGTACAGCGGTTCAGCAAATGCTTCAATTCTCAGAACCTTTGTTCCGAGCTCGCATATATCAGTGTTGTCAGTCAGAAATCCGATCATATAAGGTGCATAGATATACATCAGGCATCCGCTTGCTGCCATTATAGCCATTCCGGTAAAGGCAGTGAGTATGCCTGTTTTTTTTGTCATGTCATATCTGCGGGCACCGATACACTGTCCGGTAATTGTGGTTGCAGCAGAGCCGATTCCGTATCCGGGCATATAGCACAGACTCTCGGCTGTTATCGAAAAGCTGTGGGCAGCAACTGCGATTGTTCCCAGAGGGGAAACGATTTTTGTTGAAGCGATATATGCGCTGCAGACGATAATCTGTTCGATGGCAACAGGTAATGAAATCCTCAGTGCTTTTTTCAGAACTGCGGATGAAAAATGCATTTTTTCACCTTTTCTGAGATGAAGAATATCGGATTTTCTGAGAAGTGCATTTAGCATAAAGACGAGAACTGTTATTTCAGCCATAGCTGTTCCGAGAGCTGCGCCGTAAATACCGAGGTCTGCACCCGGGACATGAATATCCGCTCCGGCGATGCAGCAGCTTCGGGACGGGAAAATGAAAAAGAAGTTGTAAATCACGTCCAGAAAGCATTTTGAAATATTAAGCATGCTCGGAAGCTTCATGTTTCCGCTGCACTGCAGCATCCCTGATGATAAATGAT
>DCGK01000094.1:4482-12588 GCA_002315235.1 Ruminococcus sp. UBA1780 | reverse complement strand
GATTTAATCAGTGTTTCCTTAAGTAAGTATTACGAAAAGAGGTATTTCAGCATATGAATTTTAAAAGATATTTTGCCGGAATTTCGTCAGTCGTTCTTGCAGCAGGACTTCTCTCATTTCCTGCATCAGGAGACGAGACAGCTTTCTTCATAGACCACTTTGAAGACGGAAATCACAGCTGGACCGGACGCGGAGCAGCAAAACTCCAGCTTTCCGAAAGCAATCCTTTTGATGGCGTGAACTGTCTTCAGGTTTCAGGACGTACAGCTGCATGGAACGGTGCGCAGAAGGAACTTGACATGACTCTGTTCCAGCCTGGCGGCACATACAGCTTCAGCTGCAACGCCATGCAGACAGCCGGCAAAGCTGAAGAAACGTTTTATATGAAGCTTCAGTACACGGACGCATCGGGTGAAACAAAATATGATCCTGTCGCCGAGGCAACTACCATGAAGGGCGAATGGGTTCAGCTGGCAAATTCAGAATATACAGTTCCTGCTGATGCTTCAAAGGCTTTCCTCTATGTTGAAACAGCAGACGGTTCATTTGACTTTTATATTGACAACGCCGTAGGAGCCGGAGAAGCAACCATAATTGAAGGTCCGGCACAGAAAAAACTAAAATACGGAGATATAAACTACGACGGAGTTATCAACATTCCTGACCTCTGCCTTATAAAAGCCGCAGTTACCGAAGGACTTACGGATGACGCACAGAAAAAGGCAGCAGACGTAAACAGAGACAAGGAAATTAATGCTGAAGACGCAATGCTCATCTTCCAGTATCTTAAGGGAGAAATCGAAACCTTCCCTGAACCTCCTGTACCTGAAAATATCTGGGATGACTATCAGGAAACAGCCACACCACAGATGCAGAAATTCTATGCGGACAGTATCTATCACATGGGCAACACATCAAGACTCCGCAAAAAAGTTGAACAGGCTCAGGCCGGTGAAAAGACAACTGTTGCATATATCGGCGGTTCAATCACTGAAGGCAACGGTCTGGAAACATGCTACGCAAAGCGCTCATACAACTATTTTGCACAGACATTCGGAAACGGCGGAAATGTATCATACGTCAATGCAGGTCTTTCAGGTACTTCTTCAGTTGTCGGCCTTATGCGTGCACAGAATGACATTCTCAGCAAGAACGCTGATGTAATATTCATCGAATTCTCAGTAAATGACCATCCTGAGGAAATATACAAAAAGGGATTTGAGTCACTGATAAAGCAGTGTCTTTCACAGCCAAACGATCCTGCCGTTGTTGTAATCATCACAAGAGCCAAAGGCGGATACTCAATGCAGGAGCAGATGGTCAAGTCAGCAAAGAACTTCGACGTGCCGATTATCAGTATGGATACAGCACTTACAAAGGCGTTTGAAAGCGGAACACTTAAGAAGGAAGATTACTATTCAGACGAATACCATCCGCATGCCAGCGGTAACGCTCTCATTTCTGACTGTATCTCGTACTTCTACAGACAGGCACTTAAGACAGAAAACATGTCAGATGAATATACCATCCCGTCAACATCAGCTTATGGTTCAGAATATTCAACATGTTCTATCGTTCCTGTTACTGAGCTTCAGGGCTTTAACCAGGGTGCATTCAAAACATCAAAGCATCCTAGATTCCCGTATGCGTATGACTTCCAGAAGGGCAGCAACAACGCTCCTATGACATTCAAGACAACAGGTAAGGGTATTTTCATTCTCTTCAAGAGTAACCAGAACTCATCCCTCGGTGTGCTTGATGTTACTGTAAACGGAAAAACAACTTCTATCAAGGGTAACCGAAATTACGCATGGGGCGGTCCTGATGCAGATATGGCTTTCTATCAGCCGCAGTCAGGCGAACTCAGTGTATCAATGAAAATGCAGAATGCCGGTACAGATTTCAGCATCTGGGGCATCGGCGTTGTCAAATAAGACATCATCCTATTACAATATATCAATTCACCCTCGTCTGTATCCCCACCCATTCAGGATACAGATACAGAAAAACGGCTGCATTTGCAGCTGTTTTTTTGTACCCCGAAGTCCCCTTTACCGCATCGTTTATTTCGCCAGCGTCCTGTATGCCGGACTTAAGGAAGCCCTGATTCAAATCCGTCACTTCCTTAAGCATAGATTTTCTTGAAAAAATATTCGGGATATGGTATCATTATTGATGTTACAGTGAACGCAGTTTAATGCGTTTACTTTGAAACACAGTGAACGGAGGATTACAATGAAGAAAATTCATAAAAATAAAAAGCTGGCTGAGCAGTATGAACAGCAGAGCAATGTATTTCAGATGTGGCTTCTTTTCGACCACGAGCCTGTTCGTCCGGATGCCGAAATTCTCAAAGCCGCTCTGGAAAGCAAATGCGGAAAAGCGGACGTTATCTCATCAAGCCCTGAGCTTACAAGCTTTGGCGTAAAAAGATATATGAGTCATTTTAAGGAAGGCAGTCTCCCTGCTCAGGTTATTCTGGGGAATATCATGCCGTTCAGACAGGAGGAAATATCCGATGCTGAACGTGCTCAGATCCGTGATATTGAGGACAGAGACACATTTCTCTCAAAGTGCACTCATAAGATTCTTGCTGCTGATATGATGGCTGCACTCGACACTGAACACAGAACAAAACTGCTTATGAACTGGCTTGAGGTTGTGACTGATGTTTTTAAGGACTGCTGTGCTGTATGGATTCCGTCAGGAGGAAAGCTTGTGTCAGCTGACCTGATAAGAAGCGGAAAAGTAGACAGGGATGACAGGTTCGTATGCTACTGTGTAAATGCAAGATACTTCAGAATTCAGGACTCTGATGAAATACTTACTGATACCCATGGCATGTGTGCGGTAGGTCTTCCTGATATACAGTGTCATTTTAAAAATCTTAATCCGGACAATATCATTAACTACATATACAACATCGCATTTTTTGTATGTCAGAACGGTGATATTATAAAAGACGGAGATACTATTGACGGTCTTGACGGTGACAGTATCGACGAAAACATACAGTGGACATGCCGCTATGAAGATGCAATGGTTCAGCCTATGCGTCCTGTAATAGACATCTGCCCCGGAGAATATGCTGCCGGAGAACGTGAATAATGAAAGGAGAATTATATGCTTCCCAACGATCCTGCAATACTTTTCAGTGTTATAAACACAAAGCTGAGAGACCAGTACAGTTCACTTTCAGCACTTTGCGATGACCTTGATGTATCAGAAGAAGAAATCAGGAGCAGGCTCGCGTCAATCGGACGCGAATATGATCCTGAACAGAACAGATTCAGGTAATATGCATTAAGGAACCACTGATTAAACCAGTCGTTTAACATGAAAAAGCTTCACACTCCGTTTTTCCGGAATGTGAAGCTTTGGTTTTATATCAGTTTTTATCAGCTGAAAAATGATGTAATCTTTCCAAGGAAGAAAGAAATAATTGATGTGAAGTCTTCCTCGTCGTTAAGAAGGTTGTCATCAAAATCACCGTTTTCAACGTACTGATCTTCAAGAACTGCGTTCTTAAGCATGATAACATCAACAATGTTTATCTCACCGTCTCCGTTTGTATCACCGAATACAGGTTCTGAAGAAATACCGCCGGGAACTACCGGTTCCCACCAGTTAAGGTTGAACAGGAAGCTTTCTCCGCCGCTGAATACAAGATAAACATCCTTAACGCCGGCTGTTTTTTCTATCCTGCATTCAACTGTTTCGAATTTCTGCCATCCTGAAGTAGGATTTACAGCAACTTCACCTATTGTTTTTCCGTCAGGGCTGCCTGTCTTAACCTGAATTGTACCGCCTGCACCTGCTGAAGCAACTCTGAAATTGATTTTTTCAGTTCCGCCTCCAAGATCAATACCCTTGAAGCCGATATAGTCACCGTTTTCGATATACGCTACATCCTGTCCGCCTTCATCACAGTTTTCAAGCTGAATTCCGGACTGAACGTCAAACGATGACGCATCAATCTGTGTTGATGAAGCTACGCCCTTTACTCTGAGGAGCTTCTTTGATCTGCTCTTTACTGTGCCGTCTCTTCCGACAACGTAAAGATAATATTCGCCTTCCTTCTGAGGTGTCATAATCTTGGTAGCTGTACCGGCAGCTCTTGTCATTGATTCGCCTGCCTTGAACGATGTGGTTTCCTTAGGGGCAAACCAGATGAGATTATCCTTGCTGCCGCTGCTTCTTACAGGAAGAAGTGTTCCGCCCTTTGTCTCACAGGCTGAAGGGAAAACTCTGTCAGCATCAGAAAGAAGATATGAAGGAATCATGTCTGCATATTCATCCTTAAGTCCCGAAGCAAGTGCAACCTTGTACTGTGCAAGAGGCCATACGGCATCGGCAACTACCTTAGGTGTATCAATTTCACTGTCAGGAGGATTTTTACCCATCTTGTTTACAGTAGCGTATGTGTTTTTGATTTTGAGATGATGCTTCTGACCGTAATCTTCACAGTTGATTGTATAGGTTACGTTTTTGTCGATTTCAAGTACGTTGTTGTTTTCTTCGATATATGCTGTACCTTCATCATTGTGAAGTCCGTATGTCGGCTGATAAGGAGCAGCAGCCGGAATGCCTTCGATATAGTTTTCGTTAATGACTGTTCCGGGCATCTGGCCGATAGTGTAGATACCGCCGCTGTCGTGAAGTCTGTTAAGTGAATTGGTTACTCTGTTGTAGCAGATCGAATTATTCTTGCATGTTGTTGAATCCTTGAAGTTGCACCAGCCCCAGCCAAGATGAATACCGTTGTATGCAGTCTTGTTAATCTGGTTGCTGTTAATTGTAACACCTTCAACAAAGTACGCTGTAATGGCAGCACAGCCGCCGAATCCGTGTACAACGCTTATATCATAGAGCATGTTGCTGCTGATATTGTTGTTTTTGCAGAGGCCTTCAACTCCAGGAGCAAATTTTTCATGATTTGAACCGCTTCCGTCGCCAATATATATGTGCTGAGGATGACCAACTGTAATGCCGCTTGAAGTGATGTCAGTAATAAAGTTTCCTTTTACTTCTGAATTGATAACGTCGTTAGGCATTGAAATACCATCAGCGCCGCTGTGCTTGATTGTATTGTCAGTAAAAGAAATTGATTCACTGTTTTTAACATTAATCATACCCGGCAGAGTATCAGCCATTTCATACTTTCTGTTATGCCAGTTTGAATCTGCATACGCAATATATGACTGGGCTGCCTGACATGTTGCTTTTCCGTGGGAGCCGTCAACCTCTGTAAGCTGGAATTCTGTATTTTCAAAGGTAATACCGCTGAAGCTGAGATTCTTTACTCTGTCAGTTGTACTCTTACCGTCAATTGTAATAATCTTTTCAAGTACAGGTGCTTCAACATCAGCAGTACTCATGTCCTCGCCCTGTCTCGGGTAATAGTAAAGTACCTTCTTTGTCTTGTCGAAGTAGAATTCACCCGGTTCATCCATAAACTCAAAGGCGTTGTATATCGTATGTGTGCCGCCGCAGCTGAAGCCTGCATTCCAGCCCGGAGTCTGGGCAATTGCTCCGTAAGGCTGCTGCATAAACATTACGATGTTCCCGTTAATTTCCTTAATGTCTCTGGTACATACGATGTTTTCATTCCATGTTGTACCGTTGATAATTTCGAGGTCATCAAGATTTGAACTGATTTTCGGAAGATCATTTTTACTGTATGAAATACCGTCACTTCTCTTTCCTGAATCCCATGCCCATGAAGCCTGACCGGCTTTTACATTGTAATCACCGTATCCGCCCTTGGCATTGACCCTTTTGCTGGTCATACTGGCACGCTTGTCATTTACGAAAAGATTTCTCAGCTTATAGTCTCTGTCAAGAGGCGCCTTGTAAATCTTGTCGTCATACTTTTCCCAGCCTGTTACCTGAGTTGCGGCATTAAAAACCGGCTCCTCATCCCCATACGCTTTGTAATATATCCTGTGACCATTCGTTCCTGAGTCACGTGTATCAAACTGAATAGTCCTGTTTATACGGTATGTACCGCCTCTGAGATATACGCAGATATCTCCGCTCATATCACCGTTTATTTCCCTGACTGCATCCCTTGCTCTTTCGAGTGTGCGGAACGGTGAATCAAAGGAACCGCTCCCGCTGTCGTCTCCGTCAGGTGCCACATAAAACTCTGCAGCAAAATCGGCTGCACTTACACTGTCAGCTTTAAACCAGCTGATTCCTTCCGGTAATGCTCCTGATGAAAAAAGAAGACAGCAGCTAAGAGCCCATGCTGCTCCGCGTCCCGCCGTTTTTTTCAGAGATGCTTTACCTGAGTTTTTAACTTTACTCATACATATCTCTCCTGTTCATATTAATCCAGACCCAAACTGCCTGATGCAGTTTCCTTTTTTATATTACTATAAAACCACACAAAAGTCAATACATTTTATTCACATTTTTTGTTAATAGAGTACATTTTCAATTAAAAAGATAACAGATTACTATTTAAATTAATAAAGTGCCATAATTTGTATTCGCATCTGTAAATCAGCTGAAAAAACACACAAGCTGAACGCAGTTATCAGCAATGCATATACAATAAAAAAGCAAATCAAAGATACGCATCTGCGCAGCTTTGATTTGCTGTCTGCTTAATATGAAAATATTCTTAGTGAAGTCAGCCTCTATATTGCATTTACTGTAATTCTCTGTTTGTGAAGTATTATTTCTGCTGCTTTTCTGTTTTTTCAACCTTACGGTATAAAAATCTTTCTGTCTGTATTCTGAATTTTACGCTTCCCTTTTTCACGTAATCAGCTGCTGCGTGCTGCATGGTTACTGATGTAAGAGAGCTTTTCTGAATAGCTGCTATGACAAACGCAACTATAATTCCGATTATAACTGCTATAACATAATTCATAACCCGTATCCCCCTATGACATAAAATAAGCTATCACAAGTGCAATAATTACACAGATAACACTGTAAAGTGCAACTGCCTTTGTATACGCAGCCTTGTCGCACGGAAGGTTTCCGACAAATTTTCCTGTCTGACCGTTCATGGCAAAAAGATATTTTTCACCGTTCCAGGTTGTATTGAGTATCCATACAGGATACAGGACATATTTTGCCTTTCCGTTGTTAAGATTAATCAGCTTTGTTTCTGTAGTTACTGAATCAAAGCCCGTAACGGATTCTCTGAATGTATCAATAACACTTTCCTCAATACGCTTGTTCGCACGGTCGATACTCTGCTCAGCTGTTACATCGTATCTGTCAGCAAGATAACCGGAAAGATATGCCTTTTCAAATGAAACTGCCTCACTGTAGTCAAAAGGTTCAACTGATTCCATAAGATCATCCGGCATCTTCGATGAACCGTCAACAGGAACATGTTCAAAAGCAAGTGAACCAGCACGTCGTACGGAATAATAGTTCTTTTCGGTATATCTGAACCTGCTGTCCTCCCAGCGTCTTTCCTTTACTGCCCTGTATCTTATATCGCCGTCAGCATCTGCATCAAAAAGCCAGAAAGGTACGTAAACCCCCTTGATCTCATCAATATGATTCTGATCACTGAACTCCTTCGGAAGGAATTTCTTGCCCTGAAGATGCTGAAGGTATTTTTCCTTCGCCTTCTTCTTGTCAAGCTTGAACGGAATAACCATATCGGGTCTCAGATCTCCGTCAAAGCTTCCTGTCATAACTACGGGATTTCCGCAGTAAGGACAGCTTGATGCACCTGTTGTGTCGTCAGCAATAATTTCGCCGCCGCATGACTTGCACAGGAACACCTTCATACCGTCGGTTTCTCCCTGGCTCCATTCACTGCCTGCACCTGTATCCCAGCTCATATTGCTCTGCTGATTCTGCTGAGCTTCTTCCATCTCCTTCATTGCTTCGATAGAAAATTCGCTGTCACAGTAAGGACACTTCATCTGCTGAGCTGTGCTGTCAAATTCTACTTTACCGCCGCAGCAGGGACACTTGTAATCAATTAATTCTCCCATAAATAAACCCACCTTTTTTCTCATTATCTCTGATATCATCAATCCGGTTCAGCAGCACTGAACCAGAATCAAAATAAATCTGACTTTTACTTTAGGAAACACTGATTAAATCACGTCTTCGACTTGACGCACATTC
>DCGK01000094.1:0-4356 GCA_002315235.1 Ruminococcus sp. UBA1780 | reverse complement strand
TGTACGCCAGACTTAATCAGTGCTTCCTTTATACTGTCATGTATCAGAAGTTAATAACATTATATCATATATTATTAAAAAAATACAGTTATTTTCAAAAAAAAATCAGGACAACTGCTATTTTTGAGCAGAGTCCTGACTTCAGTTTATTCACTGTAAATTTACGGTACATATACAACTGCTGCGGAACCGAATTCCTTTACTTCCCATTCAGCTCCGGATACTTCGGAAATACGTTCAGGAGGAACGATATATACATAACCGGGATCAAATGAGTAATTTCCGAAATAAAAATTACCGCATCTGGAGACATCAAGAAATGCACTCGGATAATTGCTGTACTCCACAGTTTCGGTATATTCCGTTACAGGCATGCGGCTGTAAAGCAGAACCTTCGGATAATAGAAACGGCTGTCAATGCATACAGGCCTGTTTCCGCCGGAAACCTCAGCTGCAGTTTCCACTGCCTCCTCAACACCTTCCTGAAAATATGCGCTTATGTTTTCCCTGTATTCTGTTGTGTAAAAACCGACAAAGCAGAAAAATACAGTCATATAAATCACTGCAGCAGCATGGAAGCTGTATCTGTATACGGATGAAAGCTGTTCAAGTATCGTCTTAAGTCCGACAGCAATAAATATAATCATGGAAATATGAATAATATTGAAACGGTTCACATTTACATGAATAAGACATCCGGTAAGAACCCCTCCGATAAATGTCGGAATAATCAGATCACCGGCACTGAATGTCCTTGTCTTTATATTCACTGCAAAACGGTAAAAGCATATCAGAATACCTGCAGCAGCAAGAAAGGTTCCGCCCTTGTAATACAGGCCGAATTCAGCTGTGGAATTCCAGTACAGTCCGTCATTCTGCTGATAAAGAATTTTCATCATATTTTTAAAATTCTCAGGAATGGCCGAGAAAGATATCTCGCTGTCACGCATAACTGTCATTTTCGGAATACTGAAAAATGAAGTTTCAACAGGATTCATATATCCTTTGTTTACAAGCAGGAACAGCATGAGAGGAAAAGCAAGAACCGCAAGAATCAGTACTCCTGCAGCGACAAATCTGTCAGGCCTGATTTTTTTCATGTATACCAGATAACCCGCCTGCATGATAAGAATCACAGGAAGTATAGGCCAGATTGTGGCGTATGCATACAGTGAAAGTCCGTAAAAGAGTGCGGACAGCATGTAGTACTTTGAGTTTTCGGTTCCGAGCACGAAGAAATACAGCCCGAACAGAATAAATCCCGGTGCCAGATTTGACTCAAGTCCCCACCTGGAAAGCATAATATGCCACGGACATACTGCCATATAAAACATACCGGTCAGTGCAAGCTTTCTGTCTCCGGTTTTCTTCAGAAGCAGATATATTACCCACAGACTGAAGCATGCCGTAATGCACTGCGGAAGTCGTATCACCCATGCCTCTGCTCCGAACAGAGCAATAAACGGAATCATAAGGTAGCTGTTCAGAACGTTCATACCGCTTCCCCATGAATTAAAATACACCGGCATATGATGGCCGGAGCTGTCTGTTCCGTAATGAAGAAGTGAGTAGGCTTCATACCCGGCAAACGCCTCATCCTGATTAAGTCCTCCCGGAAGGCTTCCGAGGCCACAGATTCTGACAAGGACACCTGCACACAGAATGCATACAAATAAAATTTCGCTGATTCTGGATTTTACCAGATTTTTAAGTTTCAAATTTTTCGCTCCTTAAACACAGTGAATGCAGAAACGAATTCCGCATTCACTGTAAAAGATTTATTCTGACGTTTGTTTTTAATGATTTTCCGCAGAAACCGGAAAAGAATCAGAAGCTGTGGCTTCCGCCGCCGCCTCCGCCTCCGCCTCCTCCCCCTCCTCCGCCGCTGCCGCCGGAAGAAGATGAGTTGCTGACGCGTTTCACGCTTATATTTCTTACTCTCAGATTTCTGATATTAAGGCTGTACGATGTATTTGCAAGAAGCTCAGTTACATTTACTGCAGAACCGCCTGAAATCTTTCTTGCCCTGTGATAAACAAAAATTCCCGCAAACAGAAGTGAAAGAAGAAAGCTGCTTATATACTTCATAGGCTGGGAGATACGTCCTCCCTCAAGAAGAGCAAGCTCCTGCTCAAATGCCCTTAATGCACATTCGGTATAATGTGCTCCTGTTGCATATCTGTAGATGTTGTCAGTAATAATATATGCTTTTGATGTCGAAACAACACGAAGAATACTGCCGTAGCTGTAGACACACACTTTTCTGTTGTACATATCAATAAGAAAAACAGTTGCGCTTTCATTTCCGAACAGATTATGCATTTTCTGTCTGGCATAATCAAACTCAGAACCGCTGTTATACTCGGTGGAGAGAAATGCAACGTCACCGTATCTGGTGATTTCAGCCATTGTATCAAGCATATCTGCAAAGCATTCATCAGAATCCGAAAGAAGTGCCGCATCGTCATCAATTACTGCGATATAACCGGTTTCACTGTTTCTGAATATTTCCTCCGCGCTGACTTCACATGACGGAATCATGAAAATACAGACAGCAGCAATAACTGACACCACTGAAAATTTCAGCATTGACCTGTATATGCATTTTATATCAGGCACGGTCATCACCGCCTTTGTGAATACTGAACTGCGGCAGAGGCCTTGTAGCTATTCTGTTGTAATTTTTAATAATCAGAACAAATGAAACAAGCTCAACTGCAATTACAGCAAGTCCGGCTGCATAGTATTTGTAATCCTGAACAGGGCTCATAACAAGAACAACAGTACCAAATACAGATGCCGCAAAATTAAACATCGGACACAGATAATAAGCCATCGGCTTTTCTTCAGTGATTTTTCCAAGATCCTTATATATCAGAATCATTCTTATCATATGTGCAACTGTAAAAATAAATGCCGGAACTGAGTACACATGAGAATTGCAGAGAGTTACAGCATCATTGTCAACAAGACAGACAACCTTGAGGATAACCATTGCCACAAGCATTGTAATGAAAATTCCGAATGTAAATGATGATGAACCGAAAACCTGTCTCAGACGGCCCGGAACCGCATCAAGCGTTCTGCCCTTCAGAACCCTGATATCATCATGACAGTATCTTGTTACTATTCCTCCCATTATTACTGATACAAGAGTTACTGTAACAGGAAGAACAGTCACAAACATCATAACTGCAAGAATAATCAGCGCCGTTATAAGAAAATGAAGTGCAAATTTTCCGAAATCAATCGGAGTATCGGAAATAACACGTCCGGTCTGACCGTTTACAGCTGCATACGCTATTCTGTCATTTTTTCTGTACGAAAGGAACCACACAGGCATCATCGCCAGTGCTGTACGGCTCACCTGGCTTCCGCACTGGGCATCGGTAAGTTTGATATTGTACTTGCCGATAACCGAATGATGTTTTACATATTCCCTTGTTCGTTCATTTGCAATATTCAGTGAATAGTTTTTGTATGTATGCGCAGGAACATCTGCCGGCTCCGCATAGAATCCTGCGAAAAATCCAGGTGAAAATTTCTGGAACGCCGGAGTTCGTCTGTGAAAATCCTTGTTAGGAACCGTTTCAAACGGTTCAATTTTTTCACTGATATCATCCAGAAGAACAGATGATGCATCATGCATGATGTGTCTGTACTCTGTTTCATTCTGTCCGGTTATAAGATCAGTATAAATGTATGTGTAGTTTCCGTGGCTTTCCGATCTTGTTCCTTCAACACTTATCGGTGAATCCTGTTTAATATAGTAAAGCCAGTACGGAACATATATTCCCCTGAAACCGTCAACATAATCAGGATCAGTCAGTTCCTTAGGTGCAAACGGATTTTTTTTCAGTTCTTCAAAATATTTTTCCTTGCATTCTTCCTTGGTTATTCCGAACGGAATAATACAGTCAGGTCTTTTTTCCCTGACGAGCTTTGATTCAAAAACAACCGGTGAGCCGCAGAAGCTGCAGTTTCCTGACAGATCATGGTCTGTGCTGAACAGTTCACCGCCGCACTGAGGACAGGTGAAAACGGTTGTCTCGTAAGTGTTTTCCTCGGCAGCGTTTATGCCTTCGCCCTGATACGGGCTGATGGTTCCGTCGCATGCAGCGCATTTCAGCTTCTGAAGATCAATGTCAAATTTCATAAATCCGCCGCATGATGGACAGTTAGCCATAATATCATACCCCTTTACTGTTTGATAACTATTATTGTATCACAAGTACAGAATAATGTCTACAGTAATCGTATATATTAATTTTTATTCATTGTAAAAATATAATATACATGCTATAATTATCTTATTGTTGTAAACGCATTAAATAAATGCGTTTACAATTAGCCGAT
>DCGK01000028.1:7473-13349 GCA_002315235.1 Ruminococcus sp. UBA1780 | reverse complement strand
CAGACTTAATCAGTGCTTCCTTAATGAGTTTAAAATATAGTGAACTTTAAAATTTTTAAGCGGGTGATTACTATAGATACTTCTGTCACTTCAGTAGTTTCCGAAACTGCTGAAAATATAACGCAGCAGATAACGTCACAGCCGGTCGAGACTAACGTTGTTGATGCTATCTCGGAAAAGGCCGAGGAAACTGCCACACTTTTTACAAAACTTTCGGAAATGTTCAGTGCAAAGCTTCCGTCTCTTGTATTTGCACTGATTATTCTTGTAACCGGAGTGGTAATTACAAAGGTTATACTCAAGGCAATTAAAAAAATGTCTTCAAGGTCAACTCTTGACAAAACAGCCAACGGATTTCTTCATTCCTTTGTAAGCACAGTTCTGTATGCAATAGTAATAGTAATGGCGCTGAATGTACTTGGTGTTCCGATGGCATCGATTATTACAGTGCTCGGTGCAGCCGGACTGGCACTCAGCCTTGCGCTTCAGCAGTGTCTTTCAAATGTTGCAGGCGGATTTATTATTCTTGGTTCAAAGCCTTTCAAGGTTGGCGACTTTATTGAAATAAACGGTGTAACCGGAGAGGTAGAGGGTATTTCAGTTCTCTATACAAAGCTTCTGACTCCGGACAATAAGCTTTCATATATTCCAAACGGTGTGGCCGCCAATGAGAAAATAACAAACTATACAGTAACACAGACCAGACGTCTTGACCTTGTATTTTCAATCAGCTACGAAAATGATTTCAGAAAAGCTCTGGAGATAATCAGCAGCGTTGCTGCGGCTAATCCGCGTGCGCTGAAAAACCCTCAACCGGTTATCAGACTGACTGCTCACGGCAGCAGTTCGCTGGATATCGACTGCAAGGTCTGGGTTAAGAGCAGTGAATATTTTGATCTTAGATACGATATGATGGAATCCGTCAAGGAAGCGTTTGATGAAAACGGTATAAAGATTCCGTACACTCAGATTGATGTTAGCATAAACAAATAAGGTGGTAAATATGGCACGTTCTAAAATTCTATATGTATGCAGCAGCTGCGGTTTTGAAAGCTCAAAGTGGAACGGCAGATGCACCAACTGCGGAGCATGGAATACCTTTGAAGAAACTGAACCGGTTGCTCCGGTAAAGACCTCATCGTCATTTTCCCAGCAGCAGAGCACTGCAAAAAGCCTTTCTGACAAGCTTTCAAGACTTGGAGAGATAGGAGCTGACACGGATACCAGATACAACACAGGCTTATCAGAGCTTGACAGAGTACTGGGCGGCGGACTTGTAAAGGGTTCGATTGTTCTTATAGGCGGTGAGCCTGGTATAGGTAAAAGTACAATACTCCTTCAGATATGCCAGTTTCTGGGCGAAGATCATTCTATTCTGTATATCTCGGGAGAAGAATCTGTCAGACAGATAAAGCTCAGGGCGGACCGTCTGAAAGTAACCACAGAAAGTCTTTATCTTCTTTCTTCAAACGACGTTGAATCAATCTGCAGTACTGTAGAGGAAACGGAGCCGGATATTGTAATTATCGACTCTATTCAGACAATGAATCACCGTCAGATAAATTCAAGTCCGGGAAGTATAACCCAGGTAAGAGAATGTACAAATATGTTCATGCATACAGCCAAAAAGCTTGAAATACCGATTTTTATAGTTGGTCATGTAAACAAGGATGGCGCTATCGCAGGACCAAAGGTAATGGAGCATATCGTAGATGCTGTTCTTTATTTTGAAGGCGAAAGACATCTCAGCTACCGTATTCTCAGAGCTGTAAAGAACCGTTTCGGTTCAACAAATGAAATCGGTGTGTTTGAAATGATGGACGCAGGTCTCAGGCAGGTTGAAAATCCTTCGGAAATGCTGCTTTCAGGCAGACCGCTTAATGTTTCCGGTACGTGTGTTGCCTGTATAATGGAAGGTTCACGTCCTATTCTTGCTGAGGTTCAGGTGCTTGCAACAAAGTCAGGTTTTGCTTCTCCGAGACGTGTAACAACAGGCTTCGACTATAACAGAATGGCAATGATAGTTGCTGTTCTTGAAAAGAGAGCGGGACTGTTTTTCAGTACAATGGATATTTACGTGAATGTAGTCGGAGGATTTAAGCTTGATGAACCTGCAGGAGACCTTTCGGTTGCACTGGCACTTCAGTCAAGCCTTCTGGACAAGCCTGTCAGCGAAAAAATAATTGCGTTCGGAGAGATTGGTCTTGGCGGCGAAATCCGTTCAATTTCCCATGTGACTAACAGACTTCGTGAAGCGGAGAGAATGGGCTTTGAGGTTGTAATCCTTCCTAAGCAGAGCATGAAGGGCATTAATCCTTCTTTATACAATACAAAAATCATAGGTGTTTCAAACATTAAACAGGCTTTTGCTGCGATAAATGCAGTTGCCAGGGAATCAAATGATTCACAGGCACAGCAGGAAACATAAAGGAGTAATTATAATTATGAAATTTATATCATGGAACGTTAACGGATTCAGAGCCTGTCTCGGAAAGGGCTTTGAGGATTATTTTAAGGGTGCGGATGCGGATATATTCTGCCTTCAGGAAACAAAGATGCAGCCGGGACAGGCTGATTTTGATCCGGAAGGATATGTTTCATATTACCACAGTGCACAGAAAAAAGGATACTCAGGCACAGCAGTGTTTGCAAAAAAAGAGCCTCTCAGCGTTGCCTACGGACTTAACGGCAGTCATACCGATGAGGGAAGAGTAATCACATGTGAATACGAAAATTTCTATTTTGTGTGCTGCTACGTACCTAATGCACAGAACGGACTTAAGAGAATTGAATATCGTATGGAATTTGAAGATGATATGCGCGCGTATCTTTCAGAGCTTGACAAAAAGAAGCCGGTAGTTTACTGCGGAGACCTTAACGTTGCACATAACGAAATTGACCTGAAAAATGCTAAGGCAAATGTGGGCAATGCAGGATTTTCCGATGAGGAACGCGGCAAGATGACGGAGCTTCTTGAAGCAGGATTTGCAGATACATTCAGAAGACTTAATCCTGATCTTGCAGGTGTTTACTCATGGTGGTCATACCGCTTCAATGCAAGAGCGAACAACGCAGGGTGGCGTATTGATTATTTCATAGTATCGGAAAGAATTATGGACAGGGTAAAGGCTTCGGAAATTCATACAGAGATTACCGGAAGTGATCACTGCCCGGTTATGCTCGATATAGATTTATAACAACACAGATTTATTTTGACTTTCACTGAAAATTAACGGAGAGTGGTAATATGGGAGTACAGAACGCAGCCAGAGAATATACCGGCAGCAGGATTAAGGAACCAAAGCAGTACTGCGTTGTTATGCACAATGATGATTTTACTACAATGGAATTTGTGGTCGGGGTTCTTATAGATATATTTCATAAGGATGAGGTGAGTGCTCATTCAATCATGATGAGTGTTCATAAAAGCGGTAAGGCTGTTGTCGGAAAATATCCGTATGATATGGCTGTTACCAGAGTAAGCAGGGCTTTGTCAAGAGCGAAGGAAGAGGGATTTCCTTTCAGAATGACTGTTGAGGAGGCGTAAAGTTGGAATTATCAAAGGAAGTATTTTATATTATCCGTCGGGCACTTGAATTTGCTCATGATAACAGGTTTGAATATCTTGTTCCGGAGATGATTCTTCTTGCAGTTGCAGAAGAGGAAATATTCGGTGCGGCTTTTTCGGAGTGCGGAGGAAATACATCGCAGCTTCTTGATGATCTTGAAGAGTATATATTTCAGTACGTAGACAGACCGGATGAAGATATTGATGAACCTGATATGACAGAAGGAGCCAGAAAGCTTCTCGGTTTTGCCGGAATGAGTGCGGCAAACAGCGGAAACGGTGAGATACGTATCCGTCATATTATTCATTCGTTCTGGCAGCTCAGGGAAAGCTATGCTGTATATTTTATGGAAAAGCAGGGCGTTACTGAGCCGGAGCTGCTTCAGGCATTTATGAGCTATGAAGAAAGAGGAAACAGCAGTTTCAGCGGAGAGCTTCAGGAAGATGAGAAATATGAAGATTCTGAAAGTATCAGCTTTTCAGACAGCTGGAAGCAGTACGCACCATGTCTTAACGACACACTTAAGGATGTTAATCCGCTTATAGGACGTGAGGCTGAAACTGACCGAACCATTCAGATTCTGTGTCGCAGGGACAAGAACAATCCGCTTCACATAGGTGAGCCCGGTGTCGGAAAGACGGCTGTTACAAACGGACTTGTTCAGATGATCAGAGAAGACAGAGTGCCTGATGCATTAAAAGGCGCGAAGGTCTTTGCACTTGATCTCGGAGGAATGCTTGCCGGTACGCAGTACAGAGGAGATTTTGAAAAGCGTTTTAAAAATGTTCTTTCAGAAATTGAAAAGGAAGAAAAACCTGTAATTTACATTGATGAAATTCATAATCTTGCCGGAGCCGGAGCGGTTGGTGAAAGCTCGTTTGATGCTTCAAATCTTCTCAAGCCTTATCTTGCTGACGGAAAGATAAGATTTATCGGAGCAACAACGTTTGACGAGTATAAAAAATATTTTGAAAAGAACAAGAGTCTTGTCAGACGCTTTCAGAATGTTGAGATAAGTGAACCGACAGAAGGCGAAGCAGTAAAGATTCTTGAGGGTCTTAAGGACAGATATGAGAAGTTTCACGGAGTAAAATATTCAAAGGGGCTCATGGAATATGCTGTTCATATGAGTTCAAAATATATAAATGAACGTTTTCTTCCTGACAAGGCCATTGATCTTATTGATGAAGCAGGTGCCTACAGAAAGCTTCATCCGACTGAAAGAAAAACACAGACTGTTGACAGGAATGTTATAAACGATGTTCTTACAAAAATCTGCCGTGTTCCGGTGGAGAGCGTTGCAACTGACGATACTGCTTCACTGGCCGGACTTGAAAAGAGAATGAAGGACAGAATATTCGGTCAGGATGAAGCTGTAAGTCAGGTGGTTAACGCAGTAAAGTTTTCTAAGGCAGGACTGCTTGAGGAAAACAAGCCGCTTGCCAGTCTTCTTTTTGTTGGCCCAACCGGTGTAGGAAAGACTGAAATAGCCAAAAGCCTTGCTGCTGAACTGGGCGTTAAGCTTATCAGATTTGATATGAGTGAATACGGAGAAAAGCACACCGTTGCCAAACTCATAGGTTCTCCTGCCGGTTATGTCGGATATGAAGAGGGAGGACTTCTTACTGAAGCCGTAAGAAAATCACCGTCAGCGGTTCTTCTTCTTGATGAAATAGAAAAAGCGCATTCTGATATCTACAACATTCTGCTTCAGGTTATGGATTATGCCTCACTTACCGACAACCAGGGCAGAAAGGCTGACTTTAGAAACATTATAATAATCATGACATCCAATGCAGGTGCCAGCAGTCTTGGAAAAAGCAGTATCGGCTTCAGGAGTACATCCGCAGACACAGGAGTAATAACTGATGCTGTTAAAAACACATTCCAGCCTGAATTCAGAAACCGACTTAACAGAATAGTTGTGTTTAACAGTATGAACGAGGATATGGGAAAACGTGTTGTAGACAGAAAACTCTGCGAACTGTCAGCTCAGCTCGCACTTAAGAGTGTTGAATTTTCTGCTGATAAAAAAGCCAGGGCACTCATTGCGAAGAAGGGAATCAGCACAGAGTTCGGTGCCCGTGAGGTTGACCGTGTTATCAGAAATGATATCAAGTCAATGTTTGTGGATGAGATGCTGTTCGGTAAGCTGAAAAAAGGCGGTAAGCTTTCACTTACCGCCGATAAAGACAGTTTTTCGTTTACTGTCTCAAAATAAATTCATTGAATGCAGTTACAGTGAACGTAAAAATCTTTTTGCGTTCACCGTAATCATTTGGGTTAAGGAACCACTGATTAAATCAC
>DCGK01000028.1:2604-7360 GCA_002315235.1 Ruminococcus sp. UBA1780 | reverse complement strand
CTGCGCATTCTGTACGCCAGACTTATCAGTGTTTCCTTAAAAAACGCTGCCTTCGTCAATTCCGTTTTCGCGGAGATATCTGTCGGAAAGTTTTACCCAGCGTTCAGCTCCGTTTTCATAGCGTATAAGAACCCGGCACATCGGTTCGCTGCCTTCCGGAACGCCTTCACAGCCGTAGTCATCGTCATATATCGTTACCGCAGTGCAGCGGATTTCACTGAGCTTTCTGTCAAACTCATTTTTCAGATACTCATAGCGTTCTTTCTTTTCTTCCTTTGCAAAATGAACTTCCCTGAACTGTTCAGGATTGTTTTCATATGAAAGAACTTCATCGCCGAACTGTTCGCTTGTCAGGTCAAATACGCATCCTCCGACATCATTGTAGCAGTGATAGTTTCCTCCGGAACGGAGAATTCCGTATACCTTTCCTCCGAACACATCCTGTGCAAGAAAAGCGGTAATGGAACACTGACCAAGGGTTTTGTTGTCATCAGCCCAGAGCATTCTCATTCTTGGGGCACATGTGTACTCACACCATATCTGATCAAGAATATCGTACATCATTTTAGGGTCTGATATTTTTATGTATTTTTCTGAAGATGCAGGTACGTCTGCATTTTCCCATCCGTAAAATCTGTAATTCATACTGAAGCTCCTGTAGTTATAGCAGCGGCCAGGTGTTATTATTTTCTTATGGTAAACGATAAAAAATGCCGCTCAGTTATAGTGAAAGTCAAATTTATTTTGACGTTTACAATATTATTATATCAGAAAACAGAGAAATTACAACCTGTAAAGTAAATTTATGCGTAAATAACGGCAGTAAAAAATGATTTTCGGAAAAATTTCGACGAAGAGAATAATGTCCTCCGGGATTTTTTATGGAAATCTCTGTATTGAAATGATTACGTAAATATGATAAAATTATTGATAAGATGTCTCTTTAGCTGCGACAAAAAATATTTACAGGAGGTTTTGAATTTTGCAGGAAAACAGAGAGAAATTTGGCTCCAGACTCGGATTTATCCTGGTATCAGCCGGGTGTGCAGTCGGTCTGGGCAATGTATGGAAATTTCCGTATATATGTGGAATGAACGGAGGAGCGGCATTTATCCTGATTTATCTGGTATGTCTGCTTCTTCTCGGATTTCCTATTCTTATTTGCGAATTTTCAATAGGAAGAGGAAGTAAAAAAAGCGTAGGCGGGGCACTTGACGCTCTTTCACCGGCGGGAACGAGGTGGCATCATTTCAAATGGTTTGCGTATATCGGAAACTACATGCTTATGATGTTCTACACAATGGTTGCAGGATGGATGATGTACTATGTAGTACTTATGTGCAGCGGCAGACTTCGAGGTGACCTTGATCAGATTTCGGGAAAATTCACGGAAATGCTTGACAGTCCGGGAACAATGGCTTTCTGGACGATTGTAACTATTGTTTTCTGTATCGGAATATGTTCTCTGGGACTTAAGAACGGTGTAGAAAAAATAACCAAGGTAATGATGATAGCACTTATTCTTCTCATGATTGTTATGGCAGTTCGTTCGGTAACACTTGATAACAGTATTGAGGGCATTAAGTTTTATCTCATCCCGGATTTCGGCAGAATGGCGGAACAGGGAATAGGAAACGTTGTTTTTGCAGCTATGACACATGCGTTCTTTACAATCAGCGTCGGTATCGGTTCAATGGAAATCTTCGGAAGCTATCTTTCAGATGACCGCCGTCTTACAGGTGAAGCGGTAAGCGTTATTTCACTTGACACTATTATCGCTCTTACTGCAGGAATCATTATTATTCCTGCATGCTTTGCGTACAATGTAGCACCTGATGCAGGTCCGTCGCTTTTGTTCATCACACTTCCGAATGTATTCAATTACATGCCTGCAGGTACTGTATGGGGAACTATGTTTTTCGTGTTTATGTCATTTGCGGCGCTTTCAACTGTAATAGCAGTTTTTGAAAATATCATTTCAATTTCAGAAGATATTTTCGGATGGGAACGCAGGAAATCAGTCGGAATAAATCTTGCAGGAATAACAGTGCTTTCAATGCCTGCCGTACTTGGCTTTAACATTCTTTCATCAGTGCAGCCTATGGGTGAAGGTTCGACAGTAATGGACCTTGAGGACTTTATCGTTTCCTACAACATCCTGCCTCTCGGCAGCCTTCTTATGGTACTTTTCTGTACAGGAAAAAGAGGCTGGGGTTTTGAAAACTTTGTTGCAGAGGCGGACAAGGGGGAAGGACCTTCATTCCCTGCATTTATCAGAGGCTATATGAGTTATGTGCTTCCTCTGATAGTTCTTGTTATTTATTTCAAGGGCTATTATGATATGTTTGAGTCGCAGGGCACAGTAAAGCTTATAATATGGATGACAGTTTCCGTTGTTTTAGCGGCATTCATCCTCTGGCTTTCATTTTCATCGGCATCACCACTGGTAAGCAAAACGAATTCAGCTGAAACAGATTAACAACAGGACTGCCTTAATGGTACATATCTTACGGCATGGAATATGTTATTTACGATGATTTACTTGTTTTTGTGTGCTGTTCAGAGGAAAAAATCGATTCCGGCTTCCTTGAATCATTAAGTATTGAGTAATTATCTTTGAATTATTCTGAGCAGATATCAGATTCAGTATATTGATTTCTGTATTTATAGTAAAATACGGAAAACACATACAGGCATCTAAAAAAAGACCAGGTTCTTATGTATTTAAGGAACCTGGTCTTTGAGCATATATTATAGTGAATGCAGAATGGATTTGTAAAGCCCGATTATCCTGACTGCGCATGTATTGAGCAAAAGAACAGACAGTATGCAGAAGCTTCTAAAGACGATATCATCACTCAGGGATATTCTTCCGGTTACGTCAGACATCAGTTACGAAAACGGAATTTCATGTGCTGCGGCTGACAAGTATACACTGATATTCAGTTTGATAATGTGTATTATTTTATCTGTTCGGCTTTGAGAAAGTTACTTAAATTCGCTTAAATTTTCTGTACCACTTGTTAATTAATTTGTTTTGTGCTATACTTAAACTAACCGGTAAACTTGTACTTAAAAAATATTAAATAAGGGGTTAAATCATGAAAAAACTTTATTCTGCGATTCTTGCACTTTCACTTGCAGCATATTCATCAGACGTGTTTTTTCTGAATGATTTTGCTGACAAATCATTCGGTTCAGTCTGCAGCGCAGCTGTATCTGATGAAATTTCCGTAACGCGTCCAAATCCCGTTATCAGCAGAGACGTTCCTGCATACAGCGGAAAAGGTGAAGGTAAAAACGGAAATGATCAGCACTATTTTACATTCTGGCAGTCATCTGCAGGGGATTATCTTGCATATGACTTGTCTGAAGTTCCTGAAAATCAGCGAAGCAGAGTTATAGCTGTATGGTACAACGTGAGCGCATTTGACAATGTAGGAATGTATGTAAACAGAAGTTCCGAACCTGAAGATTACGTTATAGAAGTAAATTCTGCAGAGGGCGGAGCGTATCCTGAAGACGGCTGGAAAACCGTGAAGGAAGTTACGGACAACACACTCAGCTCAAGGCAGACTGTTGTTGACATGAAGGGATATAACTGGATCAGACTTCGCGTAACCAAATGCACAGGTGACAGTGTAAGCGTTAATTTTGATATACATGACGCTTCGGAAGGAGTATATGACAGCTGGCTTTTCCTTGGTGATTCAATTACTGCCGGAAGCATGCCTAACTGTTATGGCACAGGCTTTGCCGAATACCTTACAAGACTGGACAGCCGGTTCTATCCTGTACAGGAAAACGGGGGTATCGGCGGAATAACAAGTACAGACGCAGTAAATAATATTGAAAAATGGCTGTCAGACAGTTCAGCAAGATATGTAAGCATTGCCTACGGGACAAATGATGCATGGGGAGACCAGACAGGTACTGAAAAATATTACAGCAATACAAAATTTCTGATTGATACGGTAATTGCCGCAGGAAAAATTCCTGTTCTTCCTTCTATTCCATATTCAACGAACAAGGATGTAGGAAATAATCTGGAAAAATACAATGCACAGATTTTTAAGCTTTATGAGGAATACAGTGGAAAAATTGTCAAGGGTCCGGATTTTTATGAGATATTCAAAGAATCACCTGATATGCTCAGCGGGGACGGTGTACATCCTTCCTCTGAAGGTTATGACAGAATGAGAAGCATATGGGCAGAAACAATGTACAAAGCTGTTTATAATGTATCAGAAGAAACACCTTCTGAACCGGAGACAGCTGCCGGAGACGTAAACGGAGACGGTGTTCTTAATTCTTCTGACTTAACTGGTATGGCAGAATATCTGCTTGGAATAAAGGAAACTGATGAAAGTACTCTTAAGAGATGCGATCTTTCCGAAGACGGAAGACTTGATATTACGGATTTTATAAAACTGAAATCAATGTTTTGTGTATGATACTTCATTTTCCAAACATTTTCCGGTATTGGTTCGGTGTGCTGCCGGTGACAGATAAGAACCTGTTTGTATAAATAATGAAATTTTCTTCATCCTTTTAAATCAATAAGGAAGTACTGGTTGATTCAGTGTATCCTTAGGGGTTACAATAAAAAACCTGCTTATGCAGAGAAAACACCGGTCAGTCTGGCCGGTGTTTTCTCTGCATTTACTATGTTTTGACGTTCACTGTAATTGCCGTTTGCATCAAAATGTGATACAATAGGAACAGGAGTGATTACATGAGATATTAAACTGCACAA
>DCGK01000028.1:0-2514 GCA_002315235.1 Ruminococcus sp. UBA1780 | reverse complement strand
GGGAATATTTTTATGAATGGTGTGATATTGCGTCTCTGTACGGTGCACCTGAAAACTGCATATGGGGCGGAGGACGATTTGGCAGCGGGAATGCGGATGCCGTGGAAGTGCTTTCGTTTCTGGAAAAGTATAATATTTCAGCACGGCTTACTTTCAGTAATTCTCTTCTGAGAGATGAACATCTTTGTGATGAAAGATGCAGCCGTCTGTGCGAAATATTTGAAAGACGTAATGGTGTACAGAATGGTGTTATTATCCATTCCGACCTTCTTCTTGAACATCTTAAAACAACGTATCCGGGATTGTATTTTGTATCATCAACAACTAAGGTGATTACAGATTTCAGTCAGTTTGTCATTGAGCTTGACCGTGAGGAATTCAGATATGTCGTTCCGGATTTCAGGTTTAACAATCAGTTTGAAAAGCTTAACACTCTGACAGATAAGCAGAAGGAGAAAACAGAGTTTCTGTGCAACGAGTGCTGCTATACCGGATGTACTGACAGAAAAAAATGCTATGAAAATGTCAGCATGAGAACTCTTGGTGATAACGTTCCGGAACACAGATGCACAGCACCGGAGGGCGGTGAAGGTTATCGGTTCTCGAAGGCAATGAAAAAACCTTCATTCATCAGCCGTGAAAGCATAAGAGACAGCTACCTGAGTTTCGGCTTTACAAATTTTAAAATCGAAGGCCGGGGTCTTGGAACGGCAGTATTACTTGAATTTCTTCTTTACTACATGGTAAAGCCCGAATATCACCTGAATGTCAGGGAGTATATTTATCTTGACAGCATGCTTGATTTGTTCTGAGAAAGCATAAGAAATAATACGGTATTGAATAGAAGATGATCGTATGTTATACTAATAAAGGAAATGAATCACGGGCATTCTAAGCTCTGCTTTCGTATTTCTATCGGTCACAACAAAAATCTGCCGGGTGTCAGTATGGACCGCAGGTATGATACGATAAGATTATATGGATTATGCGGGGTGATAAATAATAAGTGATAAATTCAGAAAAGTATTTAGCTGTATTATAGTTTTTAGTATGTTATTATTTACGAGCGGTGATTCAAAACCTACAATATATGAACTTGCTCGGGAGGAAAGAGCAGAGAAATTATAAATGTCTGGAGAAAAGAATAATGAACAATAATCCGTATATTGAGTATTCCGGGGAAGTACTTACTGCACTGCAGAATAATCAGCCGGTTGTTGCAGTTGAAACAGGCGGCACATTTGCCGGTTTACCATATCCTGAAAATGCTGAAACAGCAGGAACAGTTATGGAAGAGATAAGAAAAAACGGAGCGGTTCCGGCCTATATATCCATTATGCATGGCAGGATTAAAGTCGGAATGACAGAAAGCGAAATTGATGACTACGGAAAACGAAGAGGCACAATGCAAAAAGCATCCGGAAGAGAAATTCCGTTGCTTCTTGCCAGAGGTGAATATGGCGTCATGACGCTTGCTGCAGCAATGGTTGTAGCAGATCAGGCTGGAATCCCAGTCGTTTCCGGAGGCGGAATGGGCGGCGTTCATCGCGGGGCAGAAGTAACAATGGATATTTCATCCGACCTTGAAGAAATTGCCCGTAGAAATGTTATAGTTGTATGTTCCGGTGCAAAGTCTGTTTTAGACCTGAATCTCACAATGGAGTATCTTGAAACCAAATCAGTTCCTGTTATCGGGTATAAAACAGATGAAATGCCGGCTTATATGGCAGTTGAAAGCGGAATCAGGCTTCCATGCCGTATGAATTCGACCGAAGAAATTGCTGAGGCATACAAAATTAAGAATTCCCTTAACATCGCATCCGGAATGATTCTTATGAATCCGATATCTGCCGGATACGCAGTTGATGCCGTACGAATGAATGAGGTAATAGAAGAGGCTGTCATCTGCAGTAAACGTGATAATGTTCGTGGCAAAGCGATTACCGAATATTTAATGAAGTACCTGAAGGAAAAAATGGGTGCTGACAGCGTGGAAGCTCAGAAGAACCTGATTATCGGAAATGCAGTACTGGCAGCAGAATTATCTGTATCATTGCTGTAATCGTATAAATACTCTTACTGGTTATTATTAAAGTGAAAATCAGATTTATTCACACGTTCACTTTAATCAGCCGGTACAAAACGGACAGGAGAAAAAAGATGAGGGATTATATAAAGCAGGCAGTTTTATATCTTGGTGCAGCTTCATTTGCCATGGGGGCATGTATGATGCATTCTGATTATGACTGCAGAATCATTGCGGAAAATATTTCAGAATCAGAAACTGCTGACATTAACGGCGACGGATTTATGAATGCTGCTGATGTCGTAATACTGCAGAACTATTTGCTTGGGGTGGAAACGGAAATAAAAGCTGATATAACTGAAGCAGACCTTTCCGGTGACGGCAGGATTAATATAGCTGATTTATGTATGCTGAAAAACAGGATTCTTTATGACAGAATTATCACATCCGTTATTAATGTGAGCAGTACTGAAGAGCTTACTGAAACC
>DCGK01000130.1:6401-6565 GCA_002315235.1 Ruminococcus sp. UBA1780 | reverse complement strand
TCAGATAAATCAGACAGCACAGCCGCAGCAGCCGGTACAGCCAAGTCCAACAGCAGCATTTGCAGCACAGAGACAGGCATATGCAGCAGCGCAGCAGCAGAGACAGCAGGCTCCATCAGTTCAGATAAATCAGACAGCACAGCCGGTACAGCCAAATCCAACAG
>DCGK01000130.1:0-6253 GCA_002315235.1 Ruminococcus sp. UBA1780 | reverse complement strand
CACAGAGACAGGCATATGCAGCAGCTCAGAATCAGAATCAGAAAGCTCAGGTATATGCAGGCAGTTCATCTCAGCCCGTACGCCCGAACATACCATCTGATTCAGTATCAAACCGTCCCGGAAATGCCGGGCCGGCTTCGGGGATGAACACACCACAGGGCGGCCCGCCTCCGGGTATGCCTCGGGGTCCTCAGAAAGGTGGCCGTGGTTTCGGCCCTCCGGGCAAGGGAGGTCCGGGAAGACCTGGTCAGAACATAAAAAAAGGTACCCTGAAGCGACTGATTGATATGCTTTTCCAGGAATACAGAAAGGCGCTTACCCTTGTTATAGCAGGTATGGTTATAGTTGCTCTGGTAGGTACTGCACCGTCTGTTTTCATTGAAAAAATAGCATCAGTAATTACAGCCGGTATAACAGAAATCAGTAAGAACGGCTACACTGAAAAATCCCAGTATATTCAGGTTTATAAAGAGCTCTTCCCTTCTCTTTTTAAAATTATACTGGTTATGATTTTCGTATTTATTATAGGTCTTTCCGCTTCTCTTATGTACAATCGTATGAATGCGGTAATTACACAGGGATTTCTTTACAGACTCCGTAAGAAGGTTTTCGCAAAAATGCAGAGTCTTCCTGTAAAATACTTTGATACACACAATCACGGCGATATCATGTCATATTATACCAATGACATTGACAGTCTCAGACAGCTTCTTTCCCAGGCTCTGCCAAACGTGATATCTTCAGGTCTCACTATTGTATCTCTTACTTTTATTATGCTTTACTACAGTCTCTGGCTTACCGTTACTGTCGGACTCGGTGTTGCAGTAATGTTCAGAGTATCAAAGTTCATCGGCGGAAATTCTGCAAAATATTTTATGAAACAGCAGATGGCTCTTGGCAAAACGGAAGGCTACATAGAAGAGATGATTAACGGACAGAAGGTTGTCAAGGTTTTCTGTCATGAAGAAGAATCAAAAAGAGACTTCGACAAACTGAATAACGCTCTTTTTGAAGATGCAAAAAACGCTAACAGATTTGCGAATATTCTCATGCCTATTATGGGCAATATTGGCAACATACTCTATGTTCTTGTTGCATTTGCCGGCGGTATTATCGCAATTAACGGACTTGCAAATCCTTCGCTCCGCGCACTTTTCGGCGGAGAAAAAATACTTACTGTTTCAGTTATTGTTACATATCTCGGAATGACAAGACAGTTCTGTCAGAGTATATCACAGGTTTCAAATCAGATAAATGCAGTAGCTATGGCTCTTGCCGGTGCAAGCCGTATATTTGAAATACTTGATGAAGAATCTGAAACTGATGAAGGTTATGTTGAACTGGTGAATGTTACTGAAAGAAACGGAATGTACGCAGAAAGCCTTGTACGCACAGGAAACTGGGCATGGAAACACAAGCACGGTGACGGAAGCACTACATACACTCCTCTTCAGGGTAATATTGTTTTCGATCATGTTGATTTTGGATATGTTCCTGAAAAAACTGTTCTTAATGATATATCACTTTTCGCGCATACAGGACAGAAAATTGCACTTGTAGGTTCAACTGGTGCCGGAAAAACAACAATAACTAATCTTATTAACAGATTTTACGACATACAGGACGGCAAGATTCGCTATGATGAAATTAACATCAATAAAATAAAGAAAAATGATCTGAGGCGTTCACTCGGTGTTGTTCTTCAGGAGGTTAATCTTTTCACAGGAACTGTTCTTGATAATATCAGATACGGCAATCTTGATGCTACTGATGAAGAATGTATTGCAGCCGCAAAGCTGGCAAATGCTGATGACTTTATCCGTATGCTTCCGGACGGATACAAAACTGTTATAAAGGGTGACGGTTCAGACCTGTCACAGGGTCAGCGTCAGCTTATTTCCATTGCAAGAGCTGCAATCGCAAATCCGCCGCTTATGATTCTTGATGAGGCAACAAGTTCAATAGATACCAGAACCGAGCTTATAGTTCAGAAGGGTATGGATGCTCTTATGAAGGGACGTACAGTATTTGTAATCGCCCACAGACTTTCCACAATAAGAAATTCAGACGTAATTCTTGTTATGGAACAGGGACGTATAATTGAGCGTGGCAGTCACGATGAGCTTATTGCCAAGCAGGGTACATACTACAGACTCTATACAGGAGCTTTTGAACTGAAATAACATTCTCATTCAGAAATGAAAATAGAAACACCTTAAAGCTGCTCAGTGCTGCTTTAAGGTGTTTTTTATATTGTTTTAAGATTGTATTCTGATTTAGTTCCTGCTTATCTGATCTTTTATAAGAGCTTCTTCAGGTGAAGTATCCTCTTTTTTTACAAGCTCAAGGTTTTTTGTACGGATTCTTTCATCAACGAATTCCTTTGTAAGTGTATATATAACTGCGAAAACAGGAACGCCTGCCAGCATGCCGATAAATCCGAACATGTTTCCAAAGAAGAAGATGGAAAACATAATCCAGAATGTCGGAAGATTAAGCTTGTTTCCGAGAATCTTTGGTCCGAGTATATTGCCGTCAAACTGCTGAAGCACAAGAACAATAACGATAAATATTATTGTTTTCTGAGGTTCAGTAAGAAGAACCAGAATTACCGAAGGAACAGCACCGATAAACGGTCCGAAGAACGGAATCATGTTTGTTATTCCGACAATAAAACTTATAAGCATTGCATTGTCAAACTGGAATATTATCATTACGATAAAGCAGAGCATGCCGATTATAAGTGAGTCGAGTGATTTTCCTACAAGAAAGTCGCTGAAAATTGTGTTTGCATGTGCTCCCTTTGTGATAATGTAATCGTAAGTGTTTTTCGGAAGAACAGCATAGAAGAATTTTTTTGCCTGCCTGATAAAGTTTTCCTTGCTGAAAAGAAGGTATATTGAAACGATATAGCCGAGAAGGAAATCCTTTATTCCGACGAGGAACCCAAAAAGTCCGTCCTTGATGAGAACAAAGTATTTTTCAACTGTAGGTTTTACATCTGAAAGCCATTCTATTACGTGTCTCGAAATATCGGCATACTGCTGTTCAAACCAGTCAGTAACCTGTTCGTTGATTTCCGGATTTTTTTCAAGGAAATCAAGCGTTGATACATAAAGCGAGTACATATAATCAGGCATCTTGTTAATAAGAGTTGATATACTCTCAACAATCTGAGGAGCGGCCATCGCAATGAGACCTACTATAGCCAGAAGCGAAAGCAGCGTGGAAATTACGATACTTACTGATCTTGCCAGCTTCTGCTGCTTTTTCATCCGCAGTAATTTTCCGCAGAGAAATTTCTCAATGGTGCGTACCAGAGGCTGCATCAGATATGCGATTACGAAGCCCCAGATTACCGGAGAAATTGCTGTAATAACCCGCTGTACAACAGATACAAACGAATTCAGCCTGAACGCAAGAAGTACCAGAAGCATACAGATTGCAAATACAACTACCACATAATACGCAATAGTATTGTATTTTTCGTTGAATTTAATCTTCAATTTTTGTCATCTCCTTATTTCTCTTATTATTTAGTATATCATATCAGTGAACTATAGTCAACGACATAATTGCTTTACTTTTTTATGTTTACTGTAATTTCAGAAATACAAATATTGACCTGTTACTGTATTTGTGGTATCATTAAACTATATTTAAAATTAAAAGGATGGACTTATATGAAAATTAAATCAGCAGCTTTTGTTCTGGCAGCTTTAACAGCTGTATCTCTTTTCTCATTTACCGGATGCGGAAATAAAAAAGAAAAGATAGAAAATGATACTTCAAATGAAATTACTGCCCCGTTTTATAAATCTGTATCAGATGTAACTCTCGAAAAAATAATCGGGCAGTCACAGCCTTCAGTTATGACAGGATATAAGGGTGGCTTCAGACAGACAATCAAGTATGAAGGATTTGAGGATGAAGGTCTCGATGATACAAACATTTATCTTTGTTATAAAAAAACAGGTGATATAACTGAACTCAATCAGATTGCTGAATATACAGACGGATATTTTACACATGTATATATGTCAAGCGACAGAAATGATCCGTATGTTTATTCCAAAACTCCTATGGGTATAACAAAAGACGATTTTACCGATGATGTACTTAAACATATGATTGAGGATACAGTACTCGGATATGCATCCTTTGACGCAGATCTCGGTGAAGTTACAGAAGAAAACGGTACATATATTGCAAATGTAACTATTTCGGAAAATGGTGAGGAAGTCGGAAGCGACAGGCTTACTATTGACCCTGCGACAGGTTTCATACTCAAAGTAGAGTCTTCTGACAATACTTCAGGAAAGAATTTATCTGTTATTTCAGAATTCACATATACCGATGATATAACCATAGATGTTACACCTAAGACTGAATATGTTGAACCTGTTGCGGCTCCTGAAGAGGAAATCGCTGATGACGATTCCCCTGCTGAGCCTGTAGTAACAGAAGCTGCTGATTCTGAAGCAGAGGTTACTGAGACAGCGGCTGAAACAACAGATTCCTCAAATGAATAATTCCGGTTTATACTTATTCTATTTTCTATTTAAGGAGCAGCACAATTCATGATTACTAACGATAAGATGTTTATTTCATTCAAGCACAAGGTTCTTGAAAATGTATGCAGACTCGCATGGGAGGATAAACTTGATGAGGATCATCTCGATGCACTTGTATACGAACTTATCCCCGGACCTAAGCCGCAGTACAGATGCTGTGTATATAAGGAACGTGAAGTTGTATCACAGAGAATAAGACTGGCAAGAGGAAAAAATACATCTGCAAATCCTGATTCAAACAATGTAGTACAGGTTATACAGGCAGCATGTGACCAGTGCCCTATTTCATCATACACAGTTACTGATAACTGCCGTCTCTGCCTTGGCAAAGCCTGCTACAGTTCATGTCAGTTCGGAGCAGTTTCAATCGGTGACAAACGTTCCACGATTGACCCTAACAAATGCCGTGAGTGCGGAAAATGTGCCCAGGCCTGTCCTTACGGGGTAATTGTTCATCTTGTACGTCCGTGCAAAAAAGTATGCCCTGTCGGAGCAATTTCTTTTGATGACAACGGTTTCTGTGTAATTGACGAGTCAAAATGCATAAACTGCGGACACTGTATTCACAGCTGTCCTTTCGGGGCAATAAGTTCCAAAACCTATCTTATTCATATAATAGAAGCAATCAAGGCCGGTAAGAAAGTCATAGCAATGTGCGCTCCTTCTGTTGAGGGCCAGTTTGGAGAAGAGGTATCACTCCGGTCTATAAAAAATGCACTTCTGAAAACAGGATTTTCAGATATGGTTGAGGTTGGACTTGGCGGTGATATTACTGCCGCATTTGAAAGTGCGGAGTGGGCAGAAGCCAAAAAAGAAGGACGTAAAATGACAACTTCATGCTGCCCTGCTTTTATCAATATGCTTCGAAAAAATTATCCTGAACAGTATAAGGAAAACATGTCAGAAATCGTTTCTCCTATGTGTGCGGTTTCAAGATATCTCAAATGCAGTGATCCTGACTGTATTACAGTTTTCATCGGTCCGTGTATTGCAAAAAAATCCGAAACACTTGACAAATCAGTTAAGGATAATGCCGATTATGCAATTACTTTCGGTGAGCTTCAGGTGCTTCTCCGTTCAAAAAATATCAGTTTTGAACCCGCTGAGGATATTTATCAGGAAGCATCAGTATTCGGCAAGCGTTTTGCTTCTGCCGGCGGTGTTGCAAATGCAGTTATAGAATGCATGAAGGAACGCGGTGAAGATACGTCTGATATCACACTTTACAAGGCTACGGGTGCTCTTGAATGTAAAAAAGCTCTTGCTCTTCTTAAGGCAGGAAAACTTAAAGAGGACTTTATTGAAGGTATGGCATGCATCGACGGATGTGTAGGAGGACCTTCAAACCACCGTGCTCCTGCGGAAATTAACAAGGCACGCGAAAAGCTTCTCGGTACTGCCGACAGCAGAAGTATTCTTAAAAACATTGAAGCATATCCGGTTGACAAATTTTCTATGTACAGAGACGGACATATGGAATGACATCATGTGAACGCTCTGATTCAGTTTAATCAGCAGATAAAAATTCAGCACCTTAAAGCTGCGTATCACGTAACTTTAAGGTGCCTGTTTTTTTCTGATTTTAAGGAACCACTGATTAAATCACGTCTGACGACTTGACGTACAGTCTGCTTGCAGAATTTCCGCCATCCTGCACAAAAACTCCTTGACATACGACA